>JAPLSP010000208.1 GCA_026398575.1 Candidatus Sumerlaeota bacterium
ACTGGGAGCGCCACTGGGAGCGCCGGCATCTCTGCCGGCGCATGTCCAATATAATATTAACTACCATCATAAATACCCAGGCCCCTCCCCCAATTATACGTCCCTCTTATCCAACCGTGAGAAACCACAGATGTCACGGAAATCACGGATACTGTACTGCATGGTAGTAATTTATATCACTTTTTCCTAATCAACGCCGCATGAGCCGACAATCCAGCCCCATAAGCGATCATAACGCACCAGTCGCCGGGCTTTATTCCATTTTTCAGAATCTCGTCCAGCACAAACCACACCGTGGGCGAGGACATATTGCCATATTCTTCGAGGATTTTGCGCGTCGCCTGAATTTTCGCCTCAGGGATCCCGATGGCGTCGCGGACGGCGTTGATGATTTTTTCGCCGCCAGTATGTAGCGCCCAATGCGCGACGTCCGCCACGCCAAGCCCCTGGGCCGCCAGGAGTTCGCCGACCGCCTGCGCCGCCGCCTGTCCGGCCAGTTGGGGGAGTTGCGGCGAGAGTTGATTGTGGAGGAACCCATGCTTGTGCACAAAGCGGACGGCGTCCCTTTGCTCAGGCGCATATTGAGCGGCGGAGCCGGCCAGTTCGAATCCCTCAGGCCGGTTCCAAAGCACGGCTGCCGCCGCGCCGTCGCCAAAAAGCGCATTCGACAGGATGAGGCTCGCGTCATTGTCCATCTGAAACGTAGCGCTGCAAATCTCGACCGACACGCACAGCATCACGCGATTTCCCGCCGTGGCGAGCATGGCCTCGGCCACCTGAAGGTTGGGAATGGCGCCGCCGCAACCGCTTCCGACGAGGTCGTATGCGCGTGTGTTGCGGGGCAGACCCAGTTTCTCGATCAGATAGGTGGATATGCCGGGGCAGATATAGCCGGTGCAAGTGTTCACCACAATTCCGGCGACGTCTCCGGCGCCCACTCCCGCTTTCGCAAGCGCCTGCGTCGCCGCCTGGGCGGAGAGATCAACCGACCAGCGCGTGAATCGGGCGACCCGGCTGTCCGGGTCCTCATCCACGAGGCATTCCGGGCTGTCAAATGCAAACCGCCGCTGCCGGACACCCGGATGCGAAAACACCGCGCGCAGGAACGACATGCTTTTCGCGCTCAGCTTGCCGCCATAGCGCGTCTCCATGAAATCCTGCGCAAAAGCCTGATCCGCGATATAAGGTCCCGCCGCCAATGCGACCGAGGCGATGTGGGCTTTACTGGGCGATGAATTTTTTATCATAGGCCGGGCCATCGTGGTTTTCCCCTTCGTGCTCAAATCATAAATTCAGCGATGTATTTTTGCCTAACGGACGAAAGCAATGCGCTTGAGAAGCAGCGCCAGCTTTTGGAGTAAGGTGGCTTGCCGCCTTCTTTTTGGCGATTCAATAGCCCTGGCGCAAAAAAGAAGGCGGCGAGCCACCTTACTCCAAAAGCTGGCGCTACGCCTATCCGCATGAATCTATGCTCCCTGCATGTTTCCGCTTATGCTTTCTATCCCGTGGAAATTCCAAATATCTGCAGCGCCCGGCGAAGGCGGCGCGTATAGCGCCAGAGCGGAGGCCGAACCCCCATCCAACGCGCGACGCGAAGCACCGCAGGCAGGAACGAAAGGTTAATCGTATGAGCGCTGACGAAGTTCTTGTGGCGCCTCGTCGCCTCCCCTATCGCCCGCCGCAGCCAGTCTGCATTCACCTCTTGCGAGAGATAAAACACCGGCTTGAGCATCTCGCCGGGCGCGACCGTAAGAACGCCCTGGCGCCGTGCGATGGCTTCGAGTTCCGTTCCCGGATAAATGCGGATGCCGGCGTTGAAAAACGCCACGTCCCGCAGGCGTATGGCGGTCTCGGCGAATCGCAGCGTTTCCTGCGCGGTTTCGGCCGTCTCGCCCGGTCCGCCGAGCAAAAAAATCCACGCGCATGGCATCCCTTGCCGATTTATCGCTTCGGCGGCGCGGCGCACGTCGCCGGCCGTGAATCCCTTGCGCATTCGCTTGAGCACGCGATCCGATGCGCTCTCCACCGTGATGCCCAGCCCCACGAATCCAGCTCGTTCCATCGCCGCGAGCAGCGCGTCATCCACAAACAGCGGATTCAGTTCCAGACTCTGCAATCGCGCTCCGTGTTTCGCTTTTGCCAGCGCATCGCACACGGCCATGGCATAGTCGTAAGGCGCATTGAACACGCTGTCCACGAACTCGATATCCTTCAGCCCGCGCGCCGCGTATTGCGCCACCACTTCGGCCACGTGCGCGGGGTCCGCAAGCCGGTAAGCGCCGCCTTCGATCTTGCGATACGTGCAATAGACACATTGGAACTGGCATCCCAGCTTGGTCTGCACCGGAATGGTGGCCAGATGCGCCTGGTAGCGGGGAAGATTCACCCATTGCGAATAATCCGGCGCGGGACAGACGCTTGCCGCATGCGATGCGATGCATGGGTTTTGACGGAAGGCGCCGTCTTCGCAGATGGCGACGCCGGGCAATTCGCGGAAAGATTTCCCCGCTGCCAGCCGTTCGAGGATCATCGGGAAGACGACTTCGCCATCGCCGAGCACGCCATAAACAACATCGGCAAACCGCAGAATCTCCTCCGGCATGACCGTCAGCGCGGCGCCTCCCAGGATGACCGGCGCCGTGGTCGCGCGGCGGATGGCGGAGACCAGCTCCTTCAGATCCTGAAGGAAAAAAACCGGACTATCCAAACTGTTGTTGTCTATGTTCCGCAACGAAAGCCCCACCACGTTTGGGCTGGTCCGCGCGATGATCGCCGCGATCGCGGCCGCGGGCGCCTTCTCGAACATCAAGTCAAGGAAACTGACCTCGTGCCCCGCCCGTTGCGCCGCCTCGGCAACGACGCACGCGCCAAACGGCAACACCGGCATAGGCAGCGCACTGCGATTCGTGCTGATGACAAGGACATTCATAGGGAGCGGGGACTTTGGCGAAAGAACAATTTTTGATGGAATCCAACCCGCGGATTGCGCTGCGCAAAAAGCATAATGAAAGACAATGGGAGCGATCAAGTCCAAGAGTTTGGAAATATTGCTTGCGCTTGGACGAAAGAGCTCTGAGTTCCAGGAAACGGCTTGACGCCCCGGCGGGGCTGCATACTCTTTCGTTCATGAGATGCAATCAGATCGCTCTCAAGCAGGGGGCTTGCCACAGATATAGGCCGGCGCGCGCGCTTTAGTGGATTGCTCTTGGTCCGTGTTGGTCCGTGTGAGTCCGTGCCGGTCCGTGTGAGTCTGTGCCGGTCCGTGTCAATCCACAAAGCGCCGCCACACCGCCCCACAATCAACCGCATTATTCGAGGTGAAGAAGAATGAGACAAGCATTGCCGATCGCACTGATCTTTATTTTGGCTGCGGTGTTGAGCAGCGGAATCGCAGCGGATACCAAGAGCCCTTTGGAGAACAACACCCAATCCGCCGCTCCTAATTCCGCCGCTCCTGGCTTCGCCTTTCCCAATCCCGCTCTCGCCCAATCCGCCGTTCCCAATCCCGCTCCCACCCAACTCGCAGCCTTCGATCTCGCCTCCGCCAATCCCGCTTCCACCCAATCCCCCGTCTCCAATCCTTCCTCCGCCAATCCCGCCGCCAGTCCCACCGCCGGACAATCCGTAACTTTTGTGATCGAAGACAAAGCGCAAAGCCCGAAGGCGGCGCCCTCCATCGGCGAATCGCTGGCGCGCGAGGCGCTGCATGCCATCAGCGTCAGCGTGCGATGGCTCGAGAAAAATCAGCAGCATGGCGGCAGCTGGTCGGACGCCAATTTTCCGGCCATGACCGGATTCGCCGTCTCGGCCATACTGCGCAGTCCGGAGATCGCCTCGGGTGAACGCCGCTCGGAGGCCGCCGAGCGCGGCTTGAAGTTCATCCTCTCATGCGTCCGCGAAGACGGCGGCATCTACCGCGACGTCGAGGGCGTCAAAGGCGGCGGCATGCCCAACTACAACACCGCCCTATGCCTCATCGCGCTGCTCGACGCGAACAATTCGTCGCTGCGCGGCACGATCGAAAACGCCCGCCGCTACCTCGTCAAGGGGCAGCATCAGGCCGACGACGTTTACAAAGGCGGCATGGGCTACGACGCCGCGACGGGCCGCGCCTACGCCGATATGTCGAACACCTGCTTCGCCCTCGACGCGCTCCATCGCAGCGAGCCGCTCGAACCGGGCGACAGCAAGTACCACCTTGATAAAGAGGCGGCGATCGGCTTCCTCGCGCGCTGCCAGCATCTGCGCGAGTTCAACAGCGCGTCCTGGGTCTCCGAAAGCGACGGCGAAAAAGGCGGCTTCATCTATCACCCACTCGAAAGCAAGGCCGGTATAGGCGTGAGCGCCGACGGCGCCACCACCTATCTGATCCCCTACGGCAGCATCACCTACGCCGGCGCCCTGAGTTTCCTGAACGTCGGCCTGAAGCCCGATTCCCCGCAGGTCAAAGCCGCCCTGAAATGGAGCGCGCGCCATTGGTCCCTGGAGCAAAACCCGCGCCTGAACGACATGAGTTTTTATTATTATTGCCTCGCGATGTCCCGCGCCCTCGACGCCGCCGGCCTCGAAACCCTCGACACCCCCAAAGGCAAAGTCTCCTGGCGCGCCGCCCTGATCCAAAAACTCCTCGCCCTCCAGCGCGTCACCGACAAGGAAGGATTAGGCTACTGGCGCAACGACAACAACCGCTGGTTCGAAAACGACCCCAACCTAGTGACGTGCTACTCACTGCTGGCTTTGGAGACGGCGTTACAAGGGCAACGTTCTAAATAAGCGCTTAAATTCCTCGACAAGGAAAGGCAAACTGAATTCACACTCCTGGTCAAAAATACAGGAAATTTGCGACTTTTTTTCTTGACACGCTGAGGCAGTCTGAGTCTAATAACAGGCCATTAGGCTAAAGGAGGGAGGGGACTTTAGCCTATTCCAGTTTTTCTGACGACTGCGCCGAGCTCAATTACAGAATCAACCAGCTCTTAATAATCCACCAGTCGGCAAGATGACAAACATACATATAAAGAATCCATTCATGATCGGGCTTACCGGATCATTCGGTAGCGGTTGTAGTTATATTGCAAAACATATTTTAGCCAAGCGGCCAAAACATAGAATTATTTCTTTGTCCGATATTTTAAAAGAGGAATTTAAAAAGAAAAAGCAGAATCTTCGAAGTGTTGACCGGCGCGCACTTCAAGATTTCGGAGATGAGATGCGAAAGAAACATGAAGCATCTTGGCTGGCAAATAAAGCTATAGATAAAATTGAAGCCGATGGAAAACTTGACGACTGCTGGATAATTGATAGCATAAGGAATCCTGGAGAAGTGCATGCATTAAGAGAATACTCAACAAAATTCTTCTTGTTCGCAATTTGCGCAGATAAAGAGATTCGGTGGGGCCGTCCTGAAGTCCAAGCAAGATACAATAAGGATAAGCGGACATTCGATAAAGATGACCTTAATGATAGCGGAGATGAGAAGAATCTTGAGTATGGACAAAGAGTAAGCGATTGTGTATCTGAAGCGGACTTCATCATAAAAAACAATGAAAATATTAAAGCTATCAATAATGAAGATTTCAAAGGCTTGGAATCTCGTGTAATTCAATATGCGGAATTGGCAGAGGTACCATTAAGGAAAAGACAACCTGTAAGGCAAGAGACGTTAATGGCCATGGCTTATGCAATCAGCCAGCGATCTAGTTGCTCAAAGCGAAAGGTAGGCGCTATTATAGTTGATGAAATTGGAAATGTAATAAGCAGTGGTTATAATGAAGTTCCAATGAATGAGAGACCATGTAAAGATGAATGGAGTAAATGCTATAGGGATCATCTCTGTGAGGAGTTCTTCAATGACTTGTTGAACAATGTTCCTGAGATCGCGTGCAAGGGAGCTCAATTAAGGTTGGCATTTCGAAAGAAATTCAAAATTCTTGATTACTGCCGAGCTCTACATGCAGAGGAGAATGCAATTATCAACTTGGCAAAAAACGGACGTTCAGTGCCCCTGAATGAATGCACTTTATATACTACAACTTACCCATGTCGTTTGTGTGCCAATAAAATCGCTGGTGTAGGGATAAGAAAAATTGTCTATCTCGAGCCGTATCCGCAGGAGGACGCAAGAGACATTCTAGCTAGTGCCGGCGTGACAGATGAGCTATTTGAGGGAGTAACTTACAAAGCATATTTCCGAATTTATGGAGACGAAAAATGAAACAGTGTCCCAAATGCAAGAAATGGACATTAGATTTCGATCAGTATTTCGGGCGCTTTAGATGCTATGATCTTGCGTGTCAGTGGATGCCAGCATCAGCCGTGGAACGCAAAATGAAATCTCTAGAAGCTCACGTGCCTATAGTGATACTAAAAGAAAAAGAAATGCCAGAGATTGGCATGACTTTAAAAGCTATTTACGACCCACAAAATGATGTCCTTGAATTTGATTTTGGATCATGCGAGCCGATTTTTGAAGTTCCAGAAAGTGACGGTTTGCTGGTCTGGAAGATCGGGCACCAAACGCAACAAGTCGTTGGCTTCAGTATTCTTCACGCTAAAGAATTCAATATCTCTGAAATCCAAGTTAATATCAACGCTCGTAAAAACGATATTGAAACTGCTTTGAAGCGAGGCATTCCTGCTGCAGTGTCATGTGGACGCGTGACGAAAGCTTTTATTGATAGTATATCCATCATGGTTAAAGCTCAGAAACCAAAGCCAGTCAGCGAATATCATCAGCTGGAGAACGTAGTGCATAAGGTCCTAAAAGGCTTCGAGGAAAAACGGAAGGCGATCCCTTCTGCTTATGCAGCTGTTTAGCCAGTAAGCATTCTCTGTCTTTAGAATGAGTGTAATAACGTGCGATTTCATGGACGCCCTTCTCCAACTGCCTCGTAATGAAATCGGTCGTGTGCGTTTCGATCCCTAATTGCAGCCAGAGATCGAAGAGACCCGTCATCTCGAGGTCAATGAGGATGGTGGCGTCCTGCACAGCGACCCTATACATGGGCTTGTTCCACCTTGCCGAATTGACGGTCGAATTCGCGCAGCGTCACACCCAGCAGCCCGGCGGCCTTCGACCGCGTGATCAGCTCCTGCGCCGCCGCGCGGTGGACCAGCTGGACGAACCGGCTTGATATCTCGGCGCCGATCCATTGCCCCGGCTCTTCCTTGTGCCAGCCGTGTTGTTTGGAATAAATGCAGAAGCGCTTGTAGGAATCCGCTGTAATCAGGCCCAACTGCTCGGCCCGCTTCATGATCGCCACTATCGAGATACCCCATTGCTCTTTGAACGCGATCAACTCCTGCAAGCTGATGCGGCCTACCTGTCGCTTGCGCCCGAATTCCTCAATGAACGTTGCCCGGGGAATCAACATTGCTCCGGCAAAGCGATAGCAAACGGTTTCCTCCGCTTTTTTGTCCATTCCCTTGGGCAGGCGCATGACCAGGTGGCCAAGTTCGTGCAACTCCGTCAGGCGCTTGCGCGGCAAATCGGCGTTGAGCCACTTCGCCAGCACGATCACCGGCGCCTCGTCCGCCCAGCCCGAAAAGCCGTCGAAACTGTCCGCCGCCTCGACTTCCTTTACCTTCACCCCATGATCCTCCAGCATCTCTTGCGCGTTTGGCAGCGGCCCCTGCCCCAGTTTCCATTCCTTGCGCGCCTTTTCAGCCGCTTTTTCCGCCTCCTCGCCTAGCTGGCTGGCCAGCGTCCCGCTCAGGTCCGCGCGCGGCAGCGCCACAGTCTGAATCCCCAGAACGCTCTCAACCTCCAGATAACGCTCGAAGAATTCCCGCGCCTCTTCCAACACGCGGTCCTGATCCTTCTTGCCGAACTTCACGTGCTTGCGAAATTTGATCCCGCTCAACGCTACCGTGTTTTGCTGAAAGAAATAATCGGGCCGCAGATCGAACAAATCCGCCAGCGCCAGCAACAGCCCCGAGTCAGGCATCATCCGCCCCTTCTCGTACTTTTGCAGCGCCGCATGCGACACGCGCCCGCCCAGCGCCTCCGCCAGCCCCCGAAGTGAATACCCGCGCATCAGCCGCGCCTTGCGCAGTCGCCCGCCCAAAATCGCTTCCGTTTTTGTTTTCATGACTCGTCTCCCCCTGCGGCATCATTGGTTTACAATATCTCATAAAATGGAGATTCTGTCAACCCTAAAATTCTCGCTTTCATTTTTTGCTCGCCTTGGAAACCGCCGTGCTTGGACAGAATTCGAAGAAGACGCCTTAATGCTAAGTCCCATAAAAGGACTTAACTATACTGCCTAATAATGTTTCAGCGCAGGAATAAATTTATTAATGAGTTTAATATACTCAAGCATCTTGAAAATATGCAAAATTGAATTGCATATCAGATGATATATACGATGCAGTTTGGTTTGCGCTCAAAATCCCGCTTAAATGTTTCCCGATCTGCGATTTTGCCGTCCGGATCATAAACGAGGAAAAGTCTTAAAGACCCTTCTGGATATTTCGTCAAGTCTTCCGATATCCCTGCCGTTACTTTGCTGGGAGAAGTTGTGCCTCTGATGTACTTGGATTCGATTAGCAAATCGTGCGCCTCATTGGAGTGATCGGGAATAACCCGCGCTGTCGCAAAGCTTAGGCAAGGATGCTCACGCTGAAATCGTTCGCGATGCCCAGTCAAGAATCCGTCAATCTTATGATTGAAGTCGTCCTCATTTATAGGCTTTTCAACGACAAATGCATGCCTAATAAATTCCTCGATTTCTTTAGCAATCTGAGAGGCAAGCAGATATACTGGAGGACGGGTAAAGTCAGTGTTCCAAAGAATTGTCTTCAGGCTTCCTTCGGGATAGCTGCGAAGTGGGACTGTCATCCTTGCTGCTGCTTTTTGGACTTGTTCTCCATGTCGTTTACAGAGGGAGTGCATTGCTTCTATCTGCTCTACTTCATCTTTATCCTCATCTATAGCATCAGCCAACTCTGCTCCCAGCTCGGCCTGAAAATTGCCGATGTTAGAATAAAGGAACTTGCGCGCCTGTCTTAGGTAATCCATAATTCCGGTTTTTGTTTCGCCATCAGGAATACTATCATTGATAAAATCAAAAGCATATCCCGAAGCATCGTCTGTGCTGTCGCATTCTGACGCAAAAGCTGCGAACCTGCGATCTATGCATTGGGAGCATGTCCCGCAATGAGTTGCTCGTCCGAGCTCCTTGAATGTCTTGCTACATGAGACGCTGCTATTCAGAAGATCCACTCTCTTACGTTTTTCTAGTAGTACTAAAATATCAGTTTTTGTTTTGAAAGCAAATGGCGATTTGATCTCGAATTCCTTTTCTCCAATTAGGCTGAACAGATTTTGTAGCAGCCTCAGTGTTTTAGGATGGGCCGTCCGGCTAGCTCGCGCATTAATCATATCAGTACGCTTTGCAAAGTTGAGGGCAGTTACGCCATTTTCGTAAACATAGAAGCATGGCTGTTCTAAAGCGACAGACATGGCGAAGGCCATGCAGCAGTAGAGAAATGCCCGCGTTCGCTGGCTCTCCTCTGGGGCACGCTCCGAATGCTGATGACATTTTAGAACCCGATAATTAATACGTCCCTTATATCGGCGATGCAATGCCTGTATGAGCATCTTCTGAGTATTAACCGTGCATGAATTCGCACTATCGTGGCTGATCGGCCATATCGAATCCTCATTCGACTCAAGCAGATCAACAACCCCTGCAAGCGAATCCAGTCCACCTGAGAATAAAACAATACGAGGTTCTCCGGTCTCTGCAAGCGAATGCTCTGGGTTGTCGAACATATCTGCCGGATTCGTCTTGTGCCCAGGCAAGAACTTGAACGAGTAATTGCGGTCTCCAGTCATCCAAATCAGAGCATCCTGGAGTTGTTCCTGGACATTTCTTGTATTCCAGAATTCGGCATCCCGGACTCGGATGAAAAACTGAAATTCTCGTGACCACGAATGGTATTCGAGCGCCTCCCTCTTTCCCCTGGTTATATTCCTATCGGCGCAAAAGACATATGCGGCAATCTCAAGAAGATCCTGAATGCGCTCAGGCAGATGATACACGCCTTGGATAAATTCTGGGAGTAGAAGCTTTATATTCTGCTTAGTTTCTTGCCCCGAACGATATTCCAACGAGATCTTTTCGCATTTGCGTGTCTTACTCGCAGATTGAGGGACACCATTGCAGAAGACATGCACGGGAGATGGCATGGGCGCGCGCGAGGCAGTCTGAGTCATGACGACGCCTCCCGACCCAGCGAATCGCGAATCTTATTGAAGGCGATACCTAGGAAGCCTTTAGCCTTTCCTCGAGAAGGCAGAGATGCGGTAGCATTTTTGTTATACCATCCGGCAGCAAATGATTGAGCGATCTTCGATGTTTCGAAACTATAGCGAGTGATTCGATCTACATGGGCTTCTATACTGCCTTGAAGCGTTTCTCGCGCATGAATAGTAGGCAATTTGGCAGATGCTTCCCTGTCTAGGAAGTAACTGATGTATCCTGCAGTGAGATGAGAAAAAAATTGTCTGGCGAGAACACAGAATCCAGCGCCATCGGAAGCCTTGCTCCAAATCTTGAAAGAGTCGCCTGATGGGCCTAATAAATCAGGCTGTTTGGTTTCTTGCTGATAGAATTCTGAAAGCGCTCGTCCGACAGCGGCTTTGGCCAGTTCCGCATACTCGAGTGAACCTCTTTCCTTTCTCAGCAAGGAAGAAAGGGCCTGAGTCAAACGAAGCGGCGTTGCATCATTTCCGTGAAGATCAATGCCGGATTCTTTTAGCGCTTCTTGCGGAGATTCGGCACGTCCCGCCACGCTTACGGCAAGTAGAAAGGAAAAGGCGCCCTGAATGCCGGGGTCAAGATGCAAGTATCGAAAGCGGGCATCAATTGCCTTGGCAGTTTCTTTAACTAGCTCTTCCGCTGAGCACTCACCTGTTGCTGTCCGCGCAATGTCCAAGACAATTTTGCGCCATTTGTCGCTCTTCGGAAGAAGTCCTAGCCGTTCATGTCCCATACAGGCTCTTGCCTTTCCTGTCTTGTTCCTAAATATCTTATGTCAGTTAGGCATATACATGAGGCTAAACACCCTTGATATGTATGGTAAGGCTGTGTAAAAGAATAAACTTTACAACTTCAATATTCCAGGTTGAATCGTGTAGTTCCATTCACCATGAAATTTCTCAGGCCTCAGATTGATTTGAGCGAATTCCTCATCCGTAATTTTCCGACCGACGGGATACTTGCGATGATCCAGACGGCAAGTCACCTTCAATCCTTTGGCCGTCGTTGTCGCGGCGATCTGCCGCACGACGGTCTCGTAGTCCCGCAAGGGCTCGCCGCGCCAGTTCGAGGAAATGAAGGAGAACAGACGGTGCTCGACCTTGTTCCATTTGCTCGTGCCCGGCGGGAAATGACAGACGCTCACGGACAGGCCTGTCTGGTTTGCCAGGCGCTGCAATTCCCATTTCCACAGCCGCAAGCGCCAGCCGTTGCTGCCGCCGCCATCAGCGGTGATGAGCAGCTGCTGCGTCCGCGGATACAGCCGACGGCCCTCGGCGCGCCACCAGCCCTGGATCGAGGCAGCCGCGAAGGCGCCGGTGTCGTGATCCGTGCCCACATTGACAAACCCGGTGTTGCGCCCCAGATCGTAAATGCCGTAGGGATAGGCGCGGGGAACATCGGGACCGGGAAAGTCGTGTCCGTTGACCGCCTCGGCGGTCCGCGCCTTGCGCCATTGGCGGCCTTGATTGTGATAGTTGCCGATCAACTCCTTCTTTTTCGTGTCGACCGAAATCACAGGAATGCCCGCCTGCGACGCCTTGCGGACGGCGGTGTTGATATGGCGGAATTGCGCGTCGCGATCCGGATGGTCTTCTCCTTCCTCGGTCTTGCGGTTGCCCTGCAGGCTGTAGCCGGCCTTGTCCAGCAGCTGCGCGATCTTGGCATGGCT
>JAPLSP010000070.1 GCA_026398575.1 Candidatus Sumerlaeota bacterium
GGGCTTGCATCTGATTCGCAAAAGGCCATTGAGCAACCAGATTGATGAAAGATCAGGGTTTATCAGAGCAAAGACAATTTGGGATTGCGGCAGAGGCGTCACGAGGGCTAAAATAGAGAATAATTCTTTATGGAGAGATATAGGATGAAGAGACAGGCCTTTCTTCTTGCCAGCGTGATGCTGATTGCCGGCGCGGCATCCTTGGCGGCAGTTCCAAATACAGTCCCTGAGCGCGAGGTGGCTCAGCAGATTCTGGATGCGACGAACGTCAAAGGCGGGCTGATCGTTCATCTCGGCTGCGGCGATGGGAAATTGACCGCCGCCCTGCGCGCCAATGACAGTTATCTTGTCCATGGCCTCGACTCCGATGCGAAGAACATCGAAGCGGCGCGCAAAAATATCCAAGCCCTTGGCCTTTATGGCCCGGTGTCAGTGGAAGCGCTCAACAGCGAGCGCCTTCCCTACGTGGACAATCTGGTCAATCTGGTCGTCGCGGAAAGTCGCAGCGGCGTATCGGAGACCGAAATCCTCAGAGCGCTTGCGCCGAATGGGGTGGCATACATCAAAACTGGCGGACAGTGGACAAAGACAGTCAAGCCCTGGCCCAAAGCCATTGACGAATGGACGCATTTCCTGCACGGGCCTGACAACAATGCCGTGGCCCGGGACAGCGCGGTGGACATCCCGCGCTCGATCCAATGGGTATCGGAGCCGCGTTGGGGCCGGAGCCACGAAGAGCTGGCCGGCATGAGCGCCGCCGTCACGGCCCAGGGGCGCATGTTTTATATCGTTGACGAGGCGCCGCTGGCTTCGATCCGGTTCCTGGGCGATTGGAAGCTCGTCGCGCGCGATGCCTTCAACGGGACGCTCCTCTGGAAGCAGCCGATCCCCGCGTGGATAGATCACCTGCGCCATTTCCGCTCGGGTCCCGCTTACCTGCCGCGCGGGCTGGTTGCGGTTGGAGACAAAGTCTATGTCACGCTGGGACTCGAGGCGCCCGTGCTTGCGCTGGATGGAGCGACCGGCAAGCTGCTGCGCGAATTCAAAGGCACGGAACGGACGGAAGAAATCATCGCGGAAAACGGCGCGATTTATCTGGTCGCGGGAACCTCCGAGGCGAATCGCCATGGTGGCGGCTTGTTTGCGCGAAACGAGCCGCCGCCGTCAAATTTCCGATATATTGCGGCTTTCGAAGCCGATACGGCAAAGCCGCTATGGAAAAAGAACTTCGGCAAAGATGAGTTCGTGCTGCCGCAGACGCTGGCGGTGAAGAAGGCGCGATTATATTATCAAAGCACGTTCGGCGTTGTTTGTCTCGACGCTCGCTCCGGCAAGGACATCTGGAAAACTCCCCGCGCGACTCCGGCCAGGCGCATGTCGTTTTCGGCGCCCACGCTGGTGGCCACGGACGATGTGATCCTCCTGGCCGACGCGGATACCGGAAAAACCGAACAGGAGAAACCCTCTGCAGGTTCGGTGGAGTGGGGCGTCAACGGCTGGAACGAGGCCGGCTTTGCGCGCAAGGCGAAGAACACACTGCGGGCCTATGCTGCAAAGGACGGCAAGGAGATATGGTCGGCGCCTTGTCAGGAAGGCTACAACTCGCCCGTTGATCTCTTCGTTGTCGGCGGCATCGTATGGGTTGGCGCCGACTTCAAAGGGCTCGATCTCAAGACCGGGGCGGTCGTGAAGGAAATCAAGACGAAGGGCGCTCCCGTTGGGATGGCGCATCATCGCTGCTATCGCGACAAGGCCTCTGAGCGGTTCATCTTCACCGGACGCTCCGGAATCGAGATTGTCAGTCTGGACAAAGGGTGGCTGTGCAACAACAGCTGGATTCGCGGAACCTGCCAGTATGGGATCATGCCGGCCAATGGATTGCTCTATGCGCCGCCCAACGCCTGCGCGTGCTTCCTTACGTCGAAGGTGGATGGATTCTTCGCAGCGGCGCCGCAGCGGGATAAAACCGGAGCGATGCCGTTCCCGAAAGAACCCATCCTCGAAAAAGGGCCGCTCTATGGCAAGCCGCTTGCGGCCGAGACGCCCAAGGGCGATGAATGGCCGGCGTATCGCCATGATATGAGCCGCAGCGGAGCGACGGCCGGCGCGATCCCCGACGCCGTGAAAGAGCAGTGGGCGGCGACGCTTGGCGGCAAGCTTACGCAGCCGGCGATCGCGGGCGGAAAAGTCTTCGTTGCTTCGTCTGACGCGCATATCCTGCATGCTCTTGCCGCCGCTGACGGCAAGGAGATTTGGCGTTTCGTCGCAGGAGGCAGGATTGACAGCGCGCCGACCATTTATAAGGGCACGGCCATCTTCGGCGCCGCCGACGGATGGGTTTATTGCGTGGGCGCCAGCGACGGCGCACTCGTCTGGCGGTTCCGCGCCGCGCCCGCTGAACGACTGATCGTCGCCTATGGGCAGCTCGAATCCCTATGGCCCGTGCATGGGTCGGTCCTTATCCAAAACGATACGATTTATGCCACCGCTGGCCGTTCTTCATTTCTGGATGGCGGCATCGTGCTTTACCGCATCGAGCCTGCGACGGGAAAGGAACTATCGCGAACCGTGCTCTATGGTCTCAACCCCGACACCGGCGAACAGCTCGTTCCAGAGGCCAAGTTCAACATGGAAGGCACAGTTTCAGACATCCTCTCCGGAGACGGGGAATCGGTGTTCCTGAAATACTTCGCCTTCGACCGGACGGGCAAGAGAACGGAGTCCACCAAGCCGCACTTATTCTCCATCACCGGCCTTCTCGGCGAAGACTGGTTCTATCGCTCCTATTGGGTGCTCAGCCATACCATGCCTGCCGCCGGATGGGGCGGATGGGCCAACGCGGCCAATCAAAACCCTTCCGGTCAGATATTGTGTTTCAACAGCGGCGCCGTGTATGGCTACGGACGCGAGAAATTGGCCGGCGCGGCGATGGGCCATAAAGCCGATACTTACCGGCTGTTTGGCAGGGAGCTGAAAGAAGGCGCGTCACAACCGCAAGCGCAGCCGCAGCCGCCTGCGAGAAAGAAAAAGGCGCCGGCGGCAGTTGCAGCGGGTGGCAAGGCTGCGGCGGCGAAGGAGGCCGGGGCTACGGAGGCTGCGGATGAACCAGGGGCGACGGCGCCTTTGGCGGGAACGAGCGGCAATACATGGGAAGACCGCAATTCCCTGATCGTGCGCGCCATGGTCCTCGGCTCAGGGCGGCTGGTCATCGCAGGGCCGCCGGACCTTGGACAGAAAAATCCGGACATGCTTGCGTTCAAAAATGTGGATCAGGCCCTTGCCGGCTTCGAAGGAAAGAAGGGCGTTTATTTGCGGATTCTCGCTGCCGCCGACGGCAAGAAATTATCCGAATGCCAGTTGCGCGATATGCCCGTCTTTGATGGCATGTCCGCCGCAAATGGCCGATTGTATTTGTCCACAAGCAATGGCAGCGTCATTTGCCTTGGCGCCGGACAATAATACGGCGCAAAATTGCGTGGCTTCATATTGCTGCGGCCATGGCATTCTGAGCGGAAAGGAACGCCATCAATGAATTTCTGGAGTCGCTACTCTGCAATGAGGAAATATGCCGCCTGCGGATTGGCGTTGATGTTTCTCTCAGCAGGCGCGCTGCTGGTTCGCGGCGCCGAAAACGCATCCCAGACAAGCCCCGATGCGCGCCAAATACTCGACGCCACCGGCGTCAAGGGCGGACTCGTCGTCCATCTCGGCTGCGGCGATGGGAAACTGACTGCTGCGCTGCGCGCCAATGACAGCTATTTCGTCCACGGATTGGACATGGATGTGAAAAACGTCGCCGCTGCGCGCGCGCATATCCAGTCGCTCGGACTTTATGGCTCTGTGTCGGTCGAACAATGGACCGGCAAGAACCTGCCCTATGCGGACAATCTAATCAACCTGGTGGTGTCGGAAAATCCGGGCGCGATTGCGATGACCGAAGTTCTGCGCGCGCTGGCGCCCAACGGCGTGGCGTATATGAAAACAAACGGCCAGTGGACGAAGACGGTCAAGCCGCGCCCGAAGGAAATTGACGAGTGGACGCACTACCTTCATGACGCGGGCAACAATGCCGTCGCCAGTGATGCGCAGGTTGGCCCGCCGCGTTCGCTGCAATGGACGGCGGCGCCGCTGTGGCTGCGAAGCCATGAAACGCCTTCCGGCGTCGAAGCGATGGTCTGCGGCGGCGGACGGCTGTTCTACATTTTTGACGAAGGATTGATCGGTATCACGGACCAGCGGATGCCGGAACGATGGGCGCTTCTGTGCCGCGACGCGTTCAATGGCAAACTGCTGTGGAGACGTCCCCTTGGGCCCTGGGGCTGGCCGCAATGGGCGGCGGATAAATTCGAGGGCAAGGAATGGACGACCATCTCCGGCGGACGGACCGCCGTGCCCGAAGAGAACCAGCGCCGCTTGGTGGCGGAT
>JAPLSP010000211.1 GCA_026398575.1 Candidatus Sumerlaeota bacterium
GTAGCTAAAGCGGCAGCAAGCAACCGCACTCCAAATGCTGGCGCCGCTCCTATCCGCATGAATCTTTTTGCCGGCATACGTTTTCGCGATGATTTTATGTGATCGTACTTACGAATATGAGTACGTAGTTTTCCGGCAGCCTCGCGCCGCCGATCGAAAATGCTTCACGGGAGGGAAACTATGAAGAGCATTTCGAGGACAACCGCCTCATTCCAGCGCAGGGCCGCGAGTAGCAGGGCGCTGCTATTGGGAGCCGCTGTATTGGCTATTGTCGTGGCGGCCGTGACGGTTTATTCCATCATAAAAGGCGCCGGCGCGGGGAATCCGCAAGCGCCCGGCGGCGCCCTGAATGCGCAAACTGTTGAGAAGCCGGATAAAGCAACCAGCGCTGCGCTTTCGGGAAAGACCGACTCCGATTCGCCGGGAAGCAGGCGGCCGGACGCGACGAAAAAAAACGACAAGGCGACCTCTGTCGTGATCGTGGATGGGCGTAAACAGATCAAGGTTCGCGTTGTCTGGAAGGAAGGCGGCGCGGGCATTCCGGACGTTGCCCTCAGCGCTGCCAAGGCTGGCCCATGGATTCCTGAAACCACCGGCACGGTAAAAACCGGTACGGACGGCTGGGCCAAGCTTCTGTTTCCAGTCGAATGGAATGCCATCTCGATCAAGGCCGTTCATCCTGAAATCGTGACGCAGTACTCCTATGCGAGCACGCCCCCCGCAACCGAGCACGTCATCAAGGCTGAGCGCGGCGCGACGGTCTTCGGGAAAGTCTTCCTTGATGAAAACAAGCGCCCGGCCGCGAAAGCCCAGGTGTGGGCCGCGAACGCACGCGACGCCGTAACGACGGCGGGCGAAGACGGCGCCTATGAGATCACCGGCCTGCCTGACGGATTCCGGCAGATATTCGCATCGCTGGGCGCTCAAATCTCCAACAGCGGCGGGCGCGAACCCGTTCCCGTCGAGGTGAAATCAGGCCAGCGCATCGGGCCTTATGATCTTTATCTTGGAACCGGCCTCTCCCTGAGCGGCGCGGTGCGCGACCTTGACGGCAACCAGCCCATTGCCAACGCTGAAATCAGCCAATCCATCTATGATCCCAGGGGAATGGGCGCTCAAGGCCCCAGGGCGAAAAGCGGTCCGGACGGCGCCTTCCGGCTCGAAGGGCTGCCGATCGGACGCGTTTCCGTCATGGCTTCCGCCGCCGGCTACGTCTCCGAATCGGCGACGGTTCAGATCACCAGCGGCGCGCTCAATATTTGCGAAATGGCGCTGGAACCCGGCTCGACGGTCACCGTCCGCGTCGTGGACACAACCAGCGCGCCCATGGCCAACGCGCAGCTTGTCGTCTATGGCAGCCGATTCGAGCGGATGCGCGGACAGCAAAACGAGAACAAAACGGACGCAAAAGGCGAAGCCGTCCTCAACGGAATCAGCGTTCACAAGCCCCCTCAAATCAGCGCCTACAAGGAAAACTACAGCGCGCGCACTCCCGCCCGTCCGGTTTTTGAGCCTGGCTCGCGCTCGGCCGAAGTGAAAATCACCCTCTATCCTTCAACCAGAAAAACGCCACAGGACGACCCGACTAGCAAATCGGAAGTGGTCGTGGCGTTCAAAGGGCGCGTCACCAATTCTCAGAACGAGCCGGTGGCCGGGGCCAAAGTTTATTGGGGCTATAGATACAATCCGGAAACCGGCGATCCGGCCCTCACGGACTCGGACGGGGCCTACCGGCTGGAGGCGAAGAAGGAGCTCACCGGCTCTCAATCCCTCTCTCAGATAACAGACCACGTCCTTGCCGTTTACGCCAAAGGGTACGCCACAGCCGCGAAGAAGCAAATCTCCGGGGGAACCGCCGAAGCGCCGATGACTGTTGACTTCAAGCTCTCCAGCGGACACTGGATTGGCGGAACGGTCGTCAATGGGAAAGGCGAGCCGCTGGCTGGATTGCAGGTTGGGGTGAACGTCCAGAATACTTCCGGCGAGGATGATATCGTTGTGATGCGTCAGCCCCAGGCCCGCGAACTGCGCACCAACGCCGAGGGCAAATTCCGCCAGGAAGACCTTCCCAAGCGCATTATTATGGTTTCCATCTCCGGCAAAGGGTGGTCCAATTATAACAAAGAAATCCCGTTGGACCAGGAAACGCGCATCGTCATGAAGGAAAGAGGAGTGATCAAAGGCCGCGTTGTGGAAGCGGCGGGCGAAGCGCCTGTCAAGTTCTTCACGGCCATGCCTCTGGACGGAAGCTATGGCCCGTTCGGCGACCAGGCCGGGATTCAGTTCCACGCCAACGACGGCGCCTTCATCCTTTACGACCTTCAGCAGGATCAGAAATACACGATTCAGGTTCAGGCGCGCGGCTATTCCCCAGCGCGCCAGGGGGACCTGACTGCCGCCGCCGAAGCTGAGGCCCTCTCCGTCCTTTTCAAACTGTCCAAGACCGTCGAGACCAAAGGCGTTGTCTTTGACGCCGCGGACCAGAAACCCATCGCCGGGGCGGAAGTCCAACTTTTTGAGAATATGGACGGCAGCGAATTCGGGGGACGTTCCTTCATGCGCCACAGCTGGGGCGGAGATGCCGAAAACGAAAACATGACGCGGACGGACAAAAACGGCGCCTTCACGATTCAAGAAGCCGAAAACGCTGGGTTCCTGCTGGTCCGCGCGGAGAACTACGCCAGCCTCTCCATCGCTCCGGACGACCGCTCGCAATATGGCGAAGCCCATTCGCTGCGGATCGGGTTGAAGCGCGGCGGCGCCATCCGCGGCACGATAACCTCCGACGGGAAGCCGGCGCCAAACGTCTCCGTTTCCGTCATCCGGTCCTATAATGATTCGGGCCAATGGAATCCGGCCGAACAGCGCGCCAACCAGGGGATGTCCGTCCAAACGGATGAAAACGGCGCCTACAAGATCAGCGCCCTGAGAGCCGGGAACTACACGCTCAACGTATCGAAATATGAATCCGGCGCCGGCATTAACCGGTCCGTGAAGTGCGAAATAGCCGACGGCGAGGAAAAAGTCCTGGATATTGCGCTCGATGGGGGGAAGTGCGCTCTCTATGGCCGCATTCTCAAAGGGCAGACGCCGATTCCCGAAGCCAACCTGAGCATTTATCCCCGACGGGGCGGCGGTTCGTCGCGCCAGACGCAATCAAAATCAAACGGCGAATATCGCATCGAAGGCATTGAGGAAGGCGTTTACAATGTCAATATCTATGTGCGCAACGAAGCGGGGAACAATAACTTCTCCGAGGAGGTCGAGATCAGCGGCGAATTGCAGCGCGATTTCGTCATGCCCGAGCGCCGGAAAGTCATGATGAAAGTTGTGTTCGACGGCGTGACGGACCCCGACAAGACGCCCCGGGTCACTAATGCGAACCTGAACATCAAGCATGACAGCGCAGTCAATACGGGCGACCGCAAAGGGATTGATTCCTACAGCTATTGCAACTCACCCGTGGACAACCAGCTGGTCTTCCAGTCGCGCCTCAAGGGTGAATACAGCATCAATCTCGGCTGCCGGACGAATGATAAGAGTTCCTTTAACTATAACGCCTCTGAGCCCCTGAAACTGGACAACCTGGAAGCCGATCAGGACCTGGGGGAAATCCATGTCCAATATGGCGGCGCCAGCTCGCTCAAAGGTTTTGTCTTCGACCTCGGCGGCAAACCGATCAAAGAGGCCTCGGTTTCGCTGTCGCCCGCAGAGGGGAAAGGCGGAGAGAGTTTGTCGTACAGCGCCGCCACCGGCGATCAAGGGCGCTATGAAATCCAAGGCATGACGGACGGCGCATATAACGCCCGCGTCTCGAAGCAAGGCCAATGGCGTCCGGGCGGCTCGCAGGACAGTATGCAGATGAGCGAGAAAGTCGCGATCAACGGCGCCACCGAACATGACTTCATTCTACTCTCGAACTTCAAGGTCACCGCGCGGTTCGTCCTGCCGCCGAACCAGACGGACGTCAAACTGGCGGACCTGCGCAGCCCCAGCATCCGCCTCAACAGTTCAGGGGACGGCCAATCGAACGCCATGCTGCAAATCGGCTCTTACGGCAATGGCGCCATTGACAGGAAAGGCCAAGTCACCTTCACCGGACGATATCTGGGCAAATATTCCATGAATGTGCAGGTGAAGAATAGCTCGACTGAAATTCCCGCGCCGTTCCAGCTCGACAACCTGGACCACGACCAGGACCTGGGCGAGATCACCTTGCCGGGGATGAATTTCATGCGTCTGCGCCTGACTTGCAACCTCGCGCCCGGAGTGGATCGCCCGGAATACGGGCAGATCGTTTTCACGGGAGAAAAGATAAGGCCGGGTGGAGGCGCGAGCCGTTTCTACACCAACAGTTCCTTCAATGCAGCCAAGGATGAGAATATTGTCGGGCCGGTTCCCGAAGGCACGAATCGCGTGAGCCTCCAGATCAATGGGTGGAAGGCGTCGCCCGAATTCGTTCCGATCAGCATAACTCCCGGCCAGCCGCTGGAGGCCGCGTTCACGCTCACGCCGTCCTCGCACGTGCGCGGATACGTCAACATTCCTTCGGAAGCCGGCAAAGGCGGCGCCGGCATCCCCAGCCGCATCATGCTTAGTGGTCCGGGCGGCGAGCGAATGCTGATTCCCAAAAAATACAGCGAGGCAAGCCCGAATGAACTCTGGTCAGGCCGCGACGCGGCGGTAGGCCGGGAGTTTGCATTCTGGGATGTGCCGGACGGACTCTGGCGCCTGACCGTGGAGGCTGAAGGCTGCCAGCCCGAAACGCGCGAAGTCCGCGTCAAACTCGGCGCGCAGACTGACCAGATAAACGTCCAGATGAAGCGCAAGCAATAACGTCAGCAACTGGGAGCGCCGGCATCCCTGCCGGCGTGTCTCGCAATCCCCTTGCCCTCGTGGACAGTGAATCGCGATGATCCGAACATATTTGGATGGATAAGCCCAAACAAGGGCGGTCAACTCAGTGCTTATATTCGTAAATACGATCATATAAGACTGTCGCGAATACTCGTGCGGGAAGAGGAGATTAATGCGGATAGGAGCGGCGCCAGCATTTGGAGTGCGGTTGCTTGCTGCCGCTTTAG
>JAPLSP010000152.1 GCA_026398575.1 Candidatus Sumerlaeota bacterium
CATATCACCGATAAAAAAATCGTCCTGCGCACCGACCTCGGGTTGCTGGCGCATTGGGACAGCGGCGCCCTGGCGGTTTTTGTCCATGACCTGAATACGCTCGAGCCGAAGGCCGGCGCGCGGCTGAGCCTTTATTCCGGAAAGAACCAGCTGATACAGCAGGGCGAAACGGACGCGCAGGGCATGGCGCGCTTTTCGAACTTCAACAGGAAGCTGGGCGAGCCGCGCGTCATCGTGGCCGAGATGGACCGCGACTTTACGTTCCTGGACTTGAGACCCAACGACGACGACGCCCGCGAATTCGCAAACGCAAAACGCGATTACGATCCCGAAGCGTATGACGGCTACATCTATGCCGACCGCGATCTATACCGCCCCGGCGAAACGATTCACCTGCGCTGGATCGTGCGCGTCCACTACGGCGATGCGCTGTCGAGCGCGCCGCTGTTGCTGACGGTCTCGAAGCCGGATGGCCGCGCGCTGTTTTCGCGGCCATTCACGCTATCGGAGTTCGGCGCCGGGGCCTTCGACGTGCAGACTCAGAAAACCTATCCCACCGGACGCTACCGGGTCGCGCTGACGGTTCCCGGCGAGGAAGAGCGCGTGGGCGTCTATGCCTTCAACCTCGAGGAATTCGTGCCCAATCGCATGAAGGCGTCAGTGACGCTGCCGCAGGCGCCGTGGATCGGCGGGGCGCCGCGCGCGATCAATCTGACGGCCATGCACCTGTTCGGCGCGCCGGCCGCGAACCGCAAGGCTGAAGCCGAAGTGCGCTTCTCGCGCGAGCCCTGGCGGCCCGAGCGCTGGAAGGGCTATCGCTTTGGGAACAATACGGCCTTCACGCCGCAAACCATCGCCTGCGGCGAACAGGCGACCGGCGCCGACGGAACGACGTCCTTTGCCCTGGCATCTCTTCCCACCGGCGATCTGACGTTCCCCTTGCAGGCGCTGGTGGTGGGGCGGGTTCATGAGTTGGGCGGGCGCGCCGTGTCGGCCACCACGAGGACCGTGTTCTTCGCTTCGGACGTCTGCCTCGGGCTTCAGGTCATACCGCTGGAGGGCGATCCGGGCAAGGCGGATGTGCGCGTGGCGGCCATCAAGCCCAATGAGGCGCCCGCGTCGCTGAAAACCGTGACGGTTACGCTCGAACGCCAGGTCTCCAACTACTACGTGCGGCGGTATCACGATCATGTATCGCCGCAATGGTCGCAGGGCTTTGTCGAGGTTGAGACGCGCGAGGTTGCGCTGAGCGATGGGAAGGGGCGCCTGACGCTGACACCGAAAGAGCTGGGCTATTACCGCGTCAAGGTCTCATCGCCGCAGACGCTGCTCTTCAGCGAGACGGCGTTTTACTACTACAACTTCCGCGTGAATGCGTTGGACGACGCCAAGCCCAGCCTGATCCGTCTGGTCGCGGACAAGGCGGCTTACGCGCCGGGCGAAGAAGCGCGGATTCGCATGGAATCGTCGTTCGACGGCAAGGGGATCGTTGTCCTTCAGGACGGCGCCATCCGCCGGATGATCCCGATTGACATCAAGAACGGCGCGGGCGAACTGCGCTTTGCGATCGAGGGGGCCTGGTATCCGAACCTGTGGGTCGAGGCCACCGTCATCCACGCCATCGAAAAAGATCACCGGCAGGTTTATCCCTTCTCCAGCTTCGCCGCGATCAGTTTGAAGGTGAACGATCCTCAGCGGCGCATTGAAGTCGCGTTTCCGGACCTGCCCAAGGAATTGCGTCCGGCGCAGCCTGCCACGTTCCTGGTCGAAGCGAAGACTCCGGATGGAAAGCCGGTTGAGGCGGAGCTGACTCTGGCCGCCGTGGACGAGGGCATCCATTCGATCACCAACTACAAGAATCCCGATCCGCTGGCGTGGTTCGAGCGCTTGTGCCGGCCGGACCTGCGCCGCGCGCATTACTACGACAATATTGCGTATGACTTCGGGCGTCCGGCTCCGGGAGGCGACGGCGACAGCAGCGGCGAAATCGCCAAGCGGCTGAGCGCGGCGGATGAGAACTGGATCAAACCCGTGGCGCTGTGGTCCGGCGTCGTGCGGACGGACAAGACCGGGCGTGCCTCCGTGACGATGAATCTGCCGGAGTTCAACGGGCAGCTGCGATTGGTGGCCGTGGCGTGCGATGCAAATGCCAGCGGCGCGGCGGGCAATTCCATCTTTGTCCGCCGGCTCTATGGGCTGCAAACCAGCATGCCGCGCTTCCTGCTGCCGGAGGACGCCATTCAGTGCCGCGCCGTTGTCTATAACCGCACGGACGCTCCGTGCAAGGCCCGCGTCAAATGGAGATATGAAGGCGCGATGAAGCAGGGCGAAGGAAGCAAGGAATTGCAGGTCGCCCCGCGCGGCGAGGCCGTCGCCATGGCCGAATTCGCGGCGGGCAGGGCGTCGGGACAAGGGAGAATTATATGGGAAGCCATCATCGAAGACGCCGCGGGTAAGATGCTGGAGCAGCTCAAGGAAGTGGCGCCCATTCCCGTGCGTCCGCCGGCAGCCTTCTCGCAGCGGCATGAAACCTTCATCCTGCAACCGGGTGAATCGCGCGTTTTGCGCAATACGAAGTTCCTCGATGACGAACGCGCGGAAGTCGAACTGACGGTCGGCGCCAATCCGCAAATCCGGCTGCAAAATGCGCTGCGCCATGTTCTGGATTATCCCTATGGTTGCGTCGAGCAGACGGTTTCGCGCCTGATGCCGCTGTATCTTTTCCGCCAGAGCGCGTCGCTCCTCGAGGCCGTCACGCCGAAGGAAGCGAACGTGGATGAGATCATCCAGCAGGGCGTCAACCGGCTGTTCAGCATGCAGCAATCTTCCGGCGGGCTTGGTTATTGGCCTTCGTCGCGGGAGACCTACGCTTACGGATCGGTTTACGCGCTGCACTTCCTGGCGCTCGTCGCGAACGACCGGCAATTCGATCTGCCGCAGCGGAACTACGAGGAGCTGAAGAACTACGTGCGCTCGATCGCGAAGGAGGCGAAAGGCGCGGACGCTTCGTCGCTCTATCTGCGCGCGTATGCGGTTTATGCGCTGTCTTTGGGTGGCGACCTCGGCGCGCTGGAGATGATTGATCGCTTCGACACGATGGATATTCCGCGCTCGGGACGATTCCTGCTGGCGGCGGCGCTGGCGCGCAACACGCGCGATCCGGACCGCGTGAAACTCTATCTGGCTTCCACGCCCTCCACGCCATTCACGCTCATGGAAGAAGATGGGACGCTCAACTCGGACGTGCGCAATGCGGCCGTGGAATTGATGACGCTGCGCGCGATCGGCGGCTACGACAAACAGGTCCACGAAAAAGCCGATCAGCTGATCCAGTTCCTCGAGAAGAACTACTACGGCACAACGCAGGAGACGGCGTTCATCATCACGGCGTTGGCGGATTATCTGTCTGGCATCGGCGGCAATCCCGATGCGGCGGTGGTCACGGTCGCCGGATGCGGGACGAACGCCGAAGTCAAGGGAGGCAAAATTTTCACGGTCAGCCACGCGGGCGCGGGCACGTCTTACACGGTCGCCAACACCGGCAAGGCGCCGCTCTTCATCAACCTGACGACGCGCGGAATTCCGGAAACCGTGGACCCCAAACCCGTCGCCGATGGGATCGCGATCCGCCGCAACTTCTATGACCGGCAGGGCAAGCCATTCGAGGCCAAGACCTTCGCGCATGGCGCCACGTATCTGGTCGCTCTCGAACTGGACGCGGATAAGGATCAGAAGAACGTGATCGTGGCCGATCTGCTTCCCGCCGGATTCGAGATCGAAAACTCGCGCCTCCTGGGCGAATCCATGCCAGGCAAGAAATTCCCCGGCGCCGCCACGCCTTCGCATTTGGAGATTCGCGACGACCGAATCGTGCTGGCCTTCAACCGGCTGAGCAAGGGTCGCAGCTATTACTACTACGTCGTTCGCGCCGTAACGCCGGGTCAATATCAGTATCCCCCCGCGATTGCCGAATGCATGTACAACGCCAAGGTTCGAGGAACATCCGAAGCGACGGCAATCAAGATCGAAGCATCAGGAAAATGAGAGAGGAGACAGGAGACAGAAGATTGGTGGCTGGTCCGTGTTAGTCTGTGTCGGTCCGTGTTGGTCCGTGTTAGTCCGTGTCAGTCCGTGTCAGTCCATAGTTAAGCTGAAAGAAAACCTTAAACCAATTTTTAGAAGAAAGGATTTTTGTCATGCGTTTGTTTCCTCAAACTCTGAACCTCATCTTATTCGCCGGGATGGCTTCTCTCTTGCCGTCCGAGTCATCAGGAGCGGACGTCTCGGCGGCGGCCAGCCAGACGATTGCGCTGTGGCCGGGCGATCCGCCGCAATCCGCACCGGGCAATACCTTCAAACCGACCCTGGATATCTATCGTCTCGAAACCCAGGCGCCCTGTGGCGCGGTGTTGATTTGTCCTGGCGGCGGATATGGCGGGCGCGCGGCGCACGAAGGAAAGGATATCGCGCTGCGATTCAACAAGGCCGGCTACCACGCGTTTGTCGTGCAATATCGCGTTTCGCCCAACCGGCATCCGGCGCCGCTGATGGATGTCTCGCGGGCGCTGCGCATCATCCGCAACAACGCCACGGAATGGAAGGTCAAGCCGGACCACATCGCCGTCTGCGGATTTTCGGCGGGCGGGCATTTGACGGCGACGATCGGAACGAAATTCGACGCAGGCAATGCGCAGTCGGAAGATCCCATCGAACGCCAGAGCAGCCGTCCTGACGCGCTTATTTTATGCTATCCGGTGATCTCCTTTACGAAAAACGCCCATACGGGTTCGGCCTATAATTTGCTGGGCAAGGACGCCTCGCCCGAGAAGCTGAAGGAGTTCTCCGCCGAGTTGAACGTGACGGAAAAAACGCCGCCGTCGTTCCTCTGGCATACCGCCGACGACAAAGCCGTGCCGGTTGAAAACAGCTTCATGTTCGCCGAGGCGCTGCATAAAAACAAAGTCCCCTTTGAGATGCACATTTATCCCTCGGGCCCGCATGGAATGGGCCTGGCGCCGCAATCGCCGCACATCGCGACGTGGTCGGATTTGTGCTGCCAGTGGCTGAAGGGCATGGGGTGGTGATAATGTAAAATGAAAAATGAAAAATGAGAAATGAGAAATGAAAACTGAGCGGCGGGAGATGAAAGAGGCGGGAGTTTTGCAATAGAGGGCGCCTGTCCGTGTGGGTCTGTGTTGGTCCGTGTCTGTCCGTGTCTGTCCAGAAAGCTGAAACCTTAAATGAAGCGCATCGGTCAAATGGCGAGATGGTTGTATCGGCGGCGCTGGGCGCTCGTCAAAGCGAGCGCCATCGCTGCCGGCTTGTTTGCAATTTTATGCGCGGTGATTTTGTTTTGGCCGATGGATACGCGGATTTATCTGCTTCCGAACGCATCGGGCGAGTTGCAGGACCGGTCGGGGCGGATGCTGTACGGGTTCGTCAACGATGAAGAGCAATGGTGCTTTCCGCGCGAGCTCCGTCAGATCAGTCCGCGCTTCATCCAGGCGACGCTGGCCACCGAAGACCAACGCTTTTATCGCCATTGGGGCGTGGACCCGGTCGCCGTGGCGCGGGCCGTCTGGATGAACCTGCGTCATCGGCGCATCGCGTCGGGCGCTTCGACGCTGACGATGCAGGTGGCCAAACGTTCGGGCGCGCCGACGCGGTCGTTCTGGGGAAAGGCGCGCCAGGCGATCGTCGCCTTGCGCCTCGAAATGCGCGTCGCCAAGGACGACATCCTTTGCGCCTATCTCAACAGCGCGCCATACGGGCAGAACCTGACGGGCTGCGAAGCGGCGGCGCGGCGTTATTTCGGCAAACCGGCGCTCGAACTGACGCTGCCCGAGGCGGCGCTGTTGGCGGGAATGCCGCGGTCACCCTCGGCGCTGTCGCCCTACAAGTATCCGGAACGCGCGCTCGAACGGCGCAACCACGTCCTCGACCGCATGCGTGCGGATCGGATCATTTCGGAAACGGAATATCTGCGCGCGCATAGCGCTCCGCTGGGCGTGGATCGCCATCCCTTCCCCACCCTGGCGCCGCATCTGGCCATGCATTTCAAATCCGACATTCTGATTCATCGGCGGCTGCGCTCCACGCTGGACAGCGACATTCAAACTCGAACCGAGCGCCTGGTGGCCGAGTACATCCCCGAGTTCAAGGGCGAAATCACAAATGCGGCGGCTATCGTGATCGAGGCGCCCTCGGCCAGCGTATTGGCGCGCGTGGGATCGGCGGATTTTTTGACGACGGAGATCGCCGGACAGGTGGACGCATGTCTCGCGGTCCGTTCGCCAGGCTCGGCGCTGAAGCCGTTCATCTATGCGCTGGCGATGGAGACGCACCGGCTTTATGCCAGCGAAGCGTTGCTGGACGCGCCGCTGGATTATGGGCTTTACGATCCGGAAAATTTCGACCGCAATTTCCGGGGGCTGGTTTCCGCCGAAGACGCGCTGCGCCGTTCGCTCAATATTCCCGCCGTGACGGTCCTCGACCGCGTCGGCGCGCCGGCCGCCTGCGGTTTTTTAAGCAGGGCCGGCTTGACGACGCTCACGGAAGAGCCGGAGTTTTACGGCCTGGGTCTGGCGCTGGGCGATTGCGGCGTGCGACTCGAGGAACTTGCGGCGGCTTATTGCATATTGGCGAATCTGGGCGAATATCAAACTTTGAAATATGTAAGCCCCGCTTCGCCGGAACCTTCGCCGGGAGCTTCGCAGGGAAACGCGCCGCTTCATTCAATGTCTTCCCGGATTTCCGAAGCTTCCGACTTTTCCAGCGCCAGCCTTGCTCTCAATGCGCTCTTCCAGCTGCCGCGCACAAGCCGTTGTCTTGCGCGTGGTACCTGCCTGAAGATTTATGAAATGCTGGAGCAGCCGCTGCCGGAGGAGTTGAGTTATCGCGAAACGGCCATGGCCAACGTCCAGCCGCGCGTTTGCTGGAAGACCGGCACCTCGACGGGACATCACGACGCATGGACGTTCGTTTTCAACCAGCGCTACGTCGTGGGGGTCTGGCTGGGAAACAGCGATGGGCGGTCCTCGCTGCAACTGACGGGGATTCGGGCCGCTGCGCCGTTGGCCGCGCGCATTTTCCGCTCGCTCGAAACCGGCAACGTCGGCGCATGGCCCGCGCCGGGCGAGGACCTGCGCGCCGTCGCGGTGTGCGCGCTCAGCGGCCTGCCTGCATCGCAGTGGTGTCCGGAAACGCGGACGCAGACGCTGCCGCGCGGGCAATTCTTGAACCGGGTTTGCGATGTGCATTATCCGGCGAGATTTGCGGGGGGAGAGGATGGGGGGAAGGACAACAACGACCGCAAGGACGGCAAGGACGGCAAGGACCGCGATGGGGGAAAGTCGGGAGCGCCGAGACAGCGGGCTGTTGTGAATGGGACGCCGGTTGCAGTGCGCTGGCCTGGGGCGGCGCGCGGATGGGATTTGGCCCATGTGGTTTCCTCGGTTGTCTCGGAAGGGCTTGACGCCGCGGAAAAGCCGGGTAGCGCGTCGAACAAGAAAGATTTCGCCGATGAGCGGCTGCTGCGGCAGTCGCTGAAAATTTTGAATCCTGCGGATCGCGCGGAATTCATACTGACGGGCGAGGCGCTGGGCGACCGCTTGAGGCCAAGCGCCTCGCTCGATGGCGAGCAGCGTTTGCATTGGTACATGAATGGGCGATATCTGGGAGATTCGTCGCCGGGAGCGCCCATCATGCTGAACCTCGAACCGGGCGAGCATCAGTTATCGTGCATGACCGAAGCCGGCGCCTTCGACCGCGTGCGCTTCAAGGTCGTTCATCCGGAAGGAAATATCACGTTTAAGACGGCGACACGCGTTTCGCAATGATGGGGACAGGGCTATTGAGGACAGGACTATTTAGGACAGAAATATTAGGGACAGAAATATTGGAGACGGACTATTATCAAAGGATGCTGGCATTGAAGATTCGTATTGGCACACGGGGAAGCCAGTTAGCTCTGACGCAAACGCAACTGGTGGCGGCGGCGTTGCGCGCGGCGGCGCCGGACATTGAAATTGAAATCGTGAAGATCACAACAGCGGGGGATCGCTCGGCTTTGCGCGACGCGCCGATGGAGAAGGGTAAGGGCGACTTCGTCCGCGAAATCGAGACGGCGTTGCTCGATGGCCGCATTGACGCCGCCGTTCACAGCCTTAAGGATTTGCCCGCCAGTTTGCCGGAAGGATTGGAGTTGGCCGCCTGTCTGCCCCGCGCCAATCCGTTCGATGTGATCGTTGTCAGGGGTCAGAGATCGGAACTCGGAACTCGGAACCTGGAACTTGGAACTCGGCTTTCGGAACTGCCTTTCCTTTCGGAAGGGGCTCGCGTGGGGACGTCCAGCCCGCGGCGAAAGGCGATGTTGCTGCGAGCGCGTCCGGATTTGCGGATCATGCCGATTCGCGGCAATGTGCCGATGCGCGTGCGGAAACTCGAGGCGGGGCAATATGACGCTGTCGTGCTGGCGCGGGCTGGACTGGACCGGTTGGGAATTACGGACCGTTTGGAAGGCGGCGGCAGCGCGAACGCTCGGGAAAGCTCGGGAGCTGCTGAAGGCTTGGGTTTGTCGGACCGGTCAGACGCGTCGGACCGGTCGGACGCGTCGGACCAGCCGAGTGCCGAGAACCAGGCGGACGCGTCGGATCAGCCGATTGCAGAGGATCGGGCGGGCGCGTCGGATCGGACTGGCTTTGGTTCCGCGCGAATCTTCGAAGTGGGCGAGAATGTGATCTGCCCGGCGCCATGTCAGGGAATCATCGGGATTGAAATGCGCGCGGGCGAAGCGGAGGCGATTCGGGCGGCGGTAAATGATCGCGCGAGTTGGACGGCGGCATTGTGCGAGCGCGCGGTCGTGCGCGGCCTTCACGCCGATTGCCATGTTCCGTTGGGCGTTCATGCCACGATTGCGAATGGCCAATTGCGCGTGCGCGCCGTCTTGCTCAGTCCTGATGGGGGCCAGATACAGGATATCTCGTTTGAGGGCGATCCCAGCGATCCTGAAGAAATTGGATTGACCGTGGCGAAGGCCTTCCAGACTGAGTAGATCAGCTTCTTTCGACAAAACAATGCATGCCAAAATCATTGTTCAACCCTTGCTTTTGCTAAAGCCTGTCGAGAAGCCATGCTAAAGCACGCTCCCATTAAATACCGCCTGCATTGCTTTAACCCATTAGCAAAATATGAACGACAACATGTTATCGTTCGCGCAAACTACGGAAAAATCCGTGTTAATCCGCCCGATCCGCCCCATCCGTGTTCTATCTCAATCTGATTTTTCGTGATAGAACACGGATCT
>JAPLSP010000115.1 GCA_026398575.1 Candidatus Sumerlaeota bacterium
GCCGCCCGACGGAGCGAGCGGCCTACCACGCGGCGCCAAGCTATGAGCCGGGATGCGTCCTGGAAGGCCTGGGTTGACAAAGGCCCTGAAATGGGAGAGTCTTTTTTCGCGCATCGCCGTATTGACCGTCTTTCATAAGGAATTGCATTTATGAGCGCAGCGAAAAAAAGCAAGCAACGAAAAACAGGCGCCCCGCGCCAGCGTTCGCAATCCGCGCCTGGAAAGGCCGCCAAGATGGTCCCGGCACGCAGAGACCGCGGCGGCCTGCCTGGCGCTTCGGATCTTAGATATCGGCGCATTCTTCTGAAGCTCAGCGGCGAAGCGGGGAAGGGCAAGCGCTCGGGCGCCATTGATTTCGATCGGATGGACCAGCTGGTCCGGCGGGCGATCAAGCCTTTGACGGCGCTGGGCGCCCAGGTCGGCGTTGTGATTGGCGGCGGCAATCTGCTGCGCGGCGCGCAGGCCCAAGCCGGCGGCGTCAGCATGGATCGCACCGTGCTGGATGACCTCGGGATGCTGGCGACGGTGATGAACGCGGTCGCGCTCAAAGGCGCCTGCGAACAAAATGGCGTCGAGGCATGCGTCCTGTCGGCGGTCCCCATGGAAAAAGTGGCTGCCTACTTCACCCGCGATCGCGCCCGGCGGCTGCTCGATCAGGGCGTGGTCACGATCTTTGCCGGCGGCACGGGCAATCCTTACTTCACGACGGATTCGGCGGCGGCGCTGCGGGCGGCGGAAATCGGCGCGGGCGCCTTGTTCAAGGCCACCACGGTTGACGGCGTTTATGACCGCGATCCCCGCAGGCATCCGGACGCGCGGCGCTTCAAGAAGCTCTCTTTTGATGAAGCCATCCGCCGCGAGTTGCGCATTATGGACCTGACAGCCTTTTCCATTTGCCGCGATCAGGGCATCCCGATTATTATTTTTCCCTTCGAGCCCTTGGAAAATATCATCGCCGTTGCGCAAGGGGCGGACTTAGGAACCATTATTGGAGGATAATGATATGCTAGAAGCCATCAAGAAAGACGCCAGGGAAAAAATGGACAAAGCGCTGAAGACGCTCGAGCATCACTTCGAAACGCTGCGCACCGGACGCGCCTCGCTGTCCATTGTGCAGGATGTGAAGGTGGACCCCTACAACAGCGGCGCTCTGCCGTTGAACCAGGTGGCGTCGCTCTCCACGCCTGACGCCAAGAGCATCGTGATCCAGCCGTGGGATAAGTCCGTCATCGGCTTGATCGAAAAAGCGATCTTGGCCGCCAATCTGGGCATCACCCCGGCGAACGACGGAACCTTGATCCGCCTGGTCGTTCCGCCGATGACCGAGGAGCGGCGCAAGGAAGTGGTCAAGCATGCGCACAAAGTGGCCGAGGAAGCGCGTGTGTCCATCCGCAACGTCCGCCGGCACGTCAATGAAGAAATCAAGAAAAACGAGAAGAAGCATGAAATCACCGAGGACGACCGCGACCGTCTTCTCAAAGAAATCCAAACACAGACCGACGATCATATCAAAAAAATAGACGCGATGCTGGCGGCCAAGGAGAAGGAGATCATGGCGGTGTAAGACAGTGGAATTTGTTTCCGACGCTGGCGAGACGTACCCTGTTGAAACACTGCGGGAAGATCAAATCATGGCGCTGCGATTTCGTCCTGCTTTGGCGGCATGACACTTCTTTGAGCGGAAATGGGGGAATGCGCCATAGTGAGTCATAGAGTCCTTGTTAAGGCTTATGCGCGGATCTGCGCATGAAAGAAGGCGATGGTTTATGATAAAGAGCGTCAAGATTGTTGTTGAAAAGCATCTGGATGGTTATGTGGCCTATCCGCTGGGCGTCAGAGGTGTTGTTGTGGGAGAAGGCGACACCTATGAAGCGGCGCTGGCGGATGTTACATCCGCCATTGCTTTTCATGTCGAGACCTTCGGCGCGGATACGCTGAAGAAAGACATGCCAGTTCTGGAGGCGTTTGTCGCGGAAGCGGGAGTGGCCGATTAAGGGAAGACTTCATCCGCGAATATGAAAAAGGATGAATGACCGTTCGGCAAAGGGGAATAATATGGTACTGTCATTGGAAATTCCGGACCGGTTCGCGATCGGCAAGAAGCCGGCGCAAATCATCGAGCAGCTAAAGCTTTCGCAAGCTCTTGTGCTATATCGCGATGGCGAGTATTCCCTGGAAGCGGCGTGCGAGTTTTCTGGCACGGATCCATATTCGTTTATGCAAGAATGCGCCCGGCATGGAATAGATGTAATTGATTATGATGAGGAAGAACTCGTCCATGAGGTGCAAGCGCTAGGCGAGCGCGTATAATGATCATCGTCGCTGACAGTTCTCCCTTGATTGCACTGGCGGCATGTGATTGTCTGCATTTGCTGGACTCGCTTTTTCAGCAAGTCCGTATTCCACCATCGGTCTTTGATGAGGTAACCATTGCCAATAAACCAATGGCCGACAAATTGCGGCAGTATCTTGACGGCAAAGTTGCGACATTAGCGTTTCGTGATTATGTCGTCGAAGCCACTGGCTTGGGACGGGGCGAAACGGACGCGATGATGCTATACAAGCAGCTCAAGGCGGATCGCTTGCTTGTGGACGACAAGCGCGCCCGGATGATAGCCCTTATTAATTCGATAGAAATCGTTGGAAGCCCCGGCATATTGGCAATAGCCAAAATCAAAGGCATTATTCCGGCGGCAAAACCTCTGTTGGAAATAATGAGCCAGGCTAATATCAGAATCAGTCATCGCATAATTGATCACACATTGCGGATATGCGGAGAAAAGTAATGGCGGCAAAAGCAATCGTATTGTCGAGAAAACTAAAAAACATAGCTTTTAATGGATTCGCTAATGAAGACCTCTAGGGACGAGGAAGCGCGTGCGCAGGAACTGCTGGCGAAGATTGACCGGGCGCGCGTGCCCAGGCATATCGCCATCATCATGGACGGCAACGGGCGCTGGGCCAAGAAGGCCGGATTCATCGAGCGTCTGCGCGGACATGAAGCGGCCGCGGAATCGGTGCGCGCCTCCGTGCGCGGCTGCGGACAAGCGGGCGTCAGCGCGCTGACGCTCTATGCCTTCTCGACCGAGAACTGGAAGCGCCCGGCTCATGAAGTCGCCGGCCTCATGCGCTTGCTCGAGCGCTTCTGCAAAAGCGAAATCCCCGAACTCAACGAAAACAACGTGCGCATGACCACGAGCGGCGAAATTGACCAGCTGCCCGCCTATACGCGCCGGGCGCTGGCCAACACGATCAAAGCACTGGCCTCCAACACCGGCCTTGTCCTCAATCTCGCCCTGAACTACGGCGGGCGGCAGGAAATCACGCGGGCCGCGCGCGCGCTGGCGCGCGAAGTCCGCGCCGGCCGCCTCGATCCCGAAGCCATTTCCGAAGGCGATCTGGCCGCGCGGCTTTATCATCCCGAGCTGGGCGATCCCGACTTGTTGATCCGCACCAGCGGCGAATTGCGCGTCAGTAATTTCATGCTCTGGGAGATCGCCTACGCCGAAATCGTCGTCACCCCGACGCTCTGGCCCGACTTCCGCAAATCCCACCTCTTCGAGGCGATCCTGGAATATCAAAAGCGCGACCGCCGCTATGGCGGCATAATCGGCGGCGTTGCGCGCAATGTCTGATGGAGAACCGTGCCTTATGCTCATGGAAGAATTCATGGCAGTGGTTGACGCGAAAGGCGATCTGCCGGTCATACCGGCGATCCTGTCGCGCGTGTTGACGATTGTGCGCAGGGACAACAGCTCGGCGCGGGAACTGGCCAGCGTGATCCTGAAGGATCAGGCGCTGACGACCAGCCTGCTGCGCATGGCCAACTCGTCCTTTTATGCGACGGCCGGCAAGCCTGCGAAGTCCGTGTCGCAGGCCATCGTCGTCACGGGTTTCGAGAGCGTGCGCGACATGGCGGTCGGATTATCCATGTTCAAACTGCTGCGCAACCGCAAGATGGAGGACTATCTGACGTTGTTCTGGGTGCATTCGGTGGCCGTCGGCGTATGCGCCCAGGCGCTTTCCAAAGCCCTGAAAATGCAGGATACGGAGGAAGCGCTGGTGGCCGGCCTTCTTCACGACGTCGGCAAGCTGATCCTGCTGCGCTATCTGCCGGATGAGTTTTCCGAAGTCCTGCTGCTGGCGGACCAGGGCGTGCCCGTTCCCGAGGCCGAGGAAAAGGTGTTGCAACTGCGCCACCAGGAAGTCGGCGAAGCGGTTTCGCTGCGATGGAATCTGCCGGAGCAAATCGTGCGCTGCATCCGCCACCATCACCACTTTGCCGATTTCCACAAGGACGAATATCTTTATCTGCTCAGCAACGTCGTGACGCTGTCCAATATCTTCGCGATGCATCATTACCCGTCTTCCGCCGTGCCGATGCGGATGCCGCTCGATCAGTTTTACGAACTGGCCAAAACGTATCTGGATCTCGATGAGCCGATCGTGCGCGAAGTGCTGAAAAACCTGCGCCGGCGGATCACCGAATACCTGGACATCTTCGAGATCAAGGCGCCTCATGAGGCGGGCGCCGAGCTGGACACGCTGGAGCGGGTTGAAGACATGGCGGCCAGGGCGCAGGCGCAGATCTACGCTCTGCAGCAGGAATTGAAGGTGAAAACCGCCGCGCTGCGCCACGTGGCGACAATCAGCAGCGCCATCATTGACGGCATGCCGATCACCGAGCTGATCGAGAAGATTCTCGACTCGATCCAGACGTGCACGAGCGCGGACGCGGTGGCCTTGGCGCTGGTCAACCGCAACCGCGGACGGGTGGACGGCGTTGCGGGAGTCGGCTTCGGCATCCGGCCCATTGTCAAGAAGCTGCATCTTGCGTTGGACCGCAAAGACAATCTGATTTCACGCGCCATTCACGATCTCAGGCCCATTAATGTTTTGGACGTCGAGTCGCCGATTTACTGCAAAGTCCTCTCGGAATGGGAGCGTTCGGTTTGGGGAGCGCCGGCATTCACCATCTGCCCCATCGTTTCGAAAGGCGTGGGTGTTGGGGCGATCATTGCGGACCGCCGCGCGTCGCAAAAAGCCCTTGCGGACAGCGACGTGGATTTAATCGCGATCTATGCGGACATGGTGGCCTCAGCCATCGAGCGCTATCGCAAGGAATCGGCCGCTGCCGAGCAAGCGGGCTCGGAACGCCGAAAATTAGCGCTGGCGAAATAGCTCCCAGAGAAGCAGACTAAGAGCCGGTCGGAGAACCGCGTGTCGCCGCCATGAAAACGCCCAAATTCCGGCGTTTTTCATGGCGGCGACACGTTGGACATCCGATTCTTCGACAGGCTCATTATCAGGAGACAGGTTGAGCGAAAAGCTTGGGCATATAAATTGCTCAATAATGGAAATTTGACGGGGCCTGCAAAAAGCGCAAAAACACAAAGCGCAATTTTGAGACTTTTACGTTTTCACGCGGATTGTTGTTTTATTTGTTCTTATATTCGTATGTGCGATTTGGTTTTGCTAGTTCCTTTTGGAACAGGTAATGTGGCTATTTTTTTCTTCTCATCAAACTCGACACCCTCCCGCCGCGAAGCGCGCGCCCTTCGGATCGCAAGTCTGTTGGCGCTGATGCTGGCCTGCGCGCTTGCGGGCGGATGCGCCCGATGGGCCAAAAAATTCGCCGATCGGGAAGTCTATGGCATAATTGACGCCAAATTCATCGAAGGCATGCCCACCACCTTTACCATCGAAAGAACCGCCTCCCATGCGCTGCCCACCACTGTTGCGATGGCGACCTCCGACGCCGTCACGATAAAATTGGTGGATGCGATCGAAATCGCCGTTGAAAATTCCCGCGATTATCAAACCCAAAAAGAAACCTTGTTCATGGCAGCGCTGGATCTTACTCTGGCGCGCCATCAATGGGATCCTTTGTTTTCGGGAGACGTGAGCGGCGAGGTCGAGCATACGATTGAGAAGCGATTCGTCACGGACCCGAATACGGGGCGTGTGACCGTCAAGCGCGAAGGCCGGGACGCGTTTGCCGGCGCCTTGAATCTGGGCGTGAAAAAAATGCTGGCGACGGGCGGCGACGTCTCGTTCGCATTCGCCGGCGAGCTGACGCGCGTCATCAGCGCCCATGATACGCCCTTGAAAGGTTCGACGGTCAACGCCGGCATCATTCAGCCGTTGCTCAAGGGCGCGGGGATGACCGTGGCGCTGGAAAACATCCGCCAAGCCGAGCGGGATATGGGCTACGCGATCCGCACGTTCGTTTACTATCGGCAGAAATTTTCCGTCAGCGTGGCGCTCGCATATTTCGATCTCCTGCAGCAAAAAAAACAGGTGGCCAACGCCTTGAGTTTCTGGAACAATATGAAGCTCAGCCGGGAGCGCGCCGAAAGCATGGCGCAAGCCGGGCGCGTGCCTCAGTTCGAAGTGGATCAGCGGCGCCAGCGCGAATTGAGCGCGCGCGATGACTATCTCTCGAACAAACAGTCCTATGAAAACGCTCTCGACCAATTCAATATCCTGCTGGGATTATCGCCCTCTCTGGCCATTGACGCGGACTCGAGCGAAACCGAGCGAATGACGGCGCAGGGCCTGGATACCCTCAAGCTGACGACCGACGCGGCCACTTCGATCGCGTTCGAACGGCGGTTGGACTTGAGGACGATTCGCGACAAGGTCGCGGACGCCGAACGCAAGGTCAAAGTGGCCGAGAACGGCCTGCTGATGAGGTTGGACGCCAATGCTTCCTGGCGCAACCGCTCAACCAATAGCAATACGCCCTTGAAATATGAAAAGGAAAACATGGTCATAGACTACGGCTTGAGCGCGGAACTGCCGCTGGATAAGAAGGCAGACCGCAATATCTATCGCCAAAGCCTGATTGACCTCGACGCCGCCAGACGCGCGAAGCAGGATACGGAGGACCGAATCCAGGTGGAGATCATCCGAAATCTGCGGCAGCTCGAGCAGACCGAGAGTAGTTATCTGATTCAAAGCAACAGCCTGAAACTGGCGGAACGCCGCGTGGACAGCACGACCATGCTTCAGATGGCCGGACGCGCCAGTACGCGCGATGTTCTGGATTCCCAGGAGTCATATCTCAGCGCACAAAATTCCATGATCCGAACGTTGTTCAATCATGCGCGCGCCCGCTTGAACCTGTTTATCGCCATGGGCGCGCTGCGAGTGGACGATCAAGGATTATGGGAGGAGGACCTGCTCCAATGAAAAACCATTTCCAATACCCAACAGGGAATACCCTATTCCCCAGCTGGAAAAACATCCATCGAGCTGCCGTCCGATGGAAGATGCTGCTCGCGGTCGGTTTGACGATTGTGGCCGGCGCCACCGGAATGGCGATGCGTCTGGGAGGCGGTGAGAAAAAGATGGATAGTCCTTTGCCCACTTTTACCGTCGTGAAAGGCGATCTGATTATAGACGCCCTCGAGCCGGGGAATATTGACGCCACCGAATCGCAACTCATCCGTTCGGAGGTCGAAGGGAAAACCACCATCATTTCCATCATTCCCGAAGGTTCAAAAATTACGGAGAACGACGTGGCCACCAGCCGGTTGCTGGTCGAGCTGGATTCTTCGCGACTGATGGAAAAAGACGCGACTCAGCAAATCGCCGTCCAAAGCGCCAAGGCCGCGCTGCAAGAAGCCAAGTCTTTGTATAATATCCAGATTAACGAGAATGAAAGCGCCATCAAGCTGGGCGAGCTGGCGATCAAATTCGCCCAAATGGATATCGAACGCTATCTCGGGCCGAAAGTCGCGCAGAATTTCATTGACGGCAAAACCAGCCTGACGCAGTTGCTCGCCGATCGGGATCTGGCCGGCGAGGCGCTGCAAAAAAGATGGCAGATGGAGAGTGATATCAACCTGGCCAAAGAAGACTATACAAAGGCCCGGAGCCGTTTGGAATGGACGGACAAGCTCACCTCCAGCGGCTACTTGACGAGGGACGACTTGCTGGCCGACCAATTGGCCGAAAAGCGCGCCAAAGCCGCGGAGGAAAAAGCCAAACTGGCCCTGGACCTGTTTCTCAAGTATGAATTCATGAAACAAGCCGAGCAATATCGTTCGGACCTGGACAAAGCCATCAACGAACAGATGCGCACCAAGGAAAAAAACGCTTCCAAACTCGCGCAGGCTGAGGCCAAGCTGAAAACAAACGAAGTCATGTTTACCAGTCAGTCAGACTTGCTGGAAAAAATCCAGCGGCTGATCCGCAAGTGCAAGATTATCGCGACCAAACCTGGATTGGTCATTTATGCGGGCGATCCCCATCGGGGGGATGAAATCCAGGAAGGCAAAGATGTTTATGAACGTCAGGAAATCATTCGAATTCCCAATACCGCCTCGCTGCAAGCCACCACGCGCGTCCATGAGTCGGTCATCGCCCGCGTGCATCCCGGGCAGAAGGCCTTTGTGACCGTGGATGCGATCCCGGACCGCATATTTCACGGCTCTGTCACACGCGTGTCCGTGTTTCCGGATTCCTCCAATCGCTGGATGAATCCGAATCTGAAAGTCTATACGACGGATGTGGATATCGAAGATGAGACTCCGGCGTTGAAACCGGGTATGACGGCGCAGGTGCAGATCATTATCGAAGAGCGTAAAGATGTGGTGATCGTTCCGCTTCATGCCATCAATGCGCGCAATGAGAAAAAAATATGCTCGGTCGTGACGGCGAATGGATATGAAGATCGCGAAGTCGAAACCGGCGAATACAACGATAAATTCATCGAAATCAAAACGGGCTTGCAGCCGGGCGAAACCGTGTTGCTGCGCAAGTCCGGCGGAATGGAGCGGGAAGGGACCGCCTCGGATAGCGCCAAAAGCAAGGATAATTCGAAAGCCAAAGACGGCGGCAATCCGCCTGAAAAGATGCCGGCTTCCGGACCTGACAAATCCTCCAAAGACAAATCAAAGCAGGCCCACCCATAATCATGGATGTAGTTGAAATTCGCGATCTGAATAAAGAATACCGCATGGGCCAAGGCGTCTTGACCGTTTTGCGCGGCGTTTCCGTTGCCTTTAAGCAGGGCGAATACGCCGCCATCATGGGGCCCTCCGGTTCGGGAAAATCCACGTTCCTGAACATCCTTGGCTGTCTGGACGTGCCGTCGGGAGGGCAATATATCCTGGATGGGCACGATATCTCGACGCTCTCTGACGACGCTCTTTCGGACATACGAAAAGCCATGATCGGGTATATTTTTCAGTCCTTCAATCTGATTCCGCAGCTCAGCGTGCTCGAGAATATCGAAGTGCCGCTTTTTTATCAAGGCGTTCATGAAAAAGAGTGCCGCCGCCGCGCTGCGGAGCTGGCCGAATCGGTGGGATTGGGCGATCGTTTGCGCCATAATCCATTCGAACTCTCGGGCGGCGAGCAGCAGCGCGTGGCCATCGCGCGGGCGATGGCCAATGATCCCGTCATCATTCTTGCCGATGAGCCGACGGGCAACCTCGATTCCAAACGAGGCGCTGAAATCCTGGACATCCTCGACGGTTTGCACGCGCGCGGAAAAACCATTATCATGGTGACGCACGATGACACCGTCGCGCGCCGCACGCAACGCGTCGTCCGCTTCATGGACGGCGTCATCATCGCCGACGAGCAAGGCAGACCGAAGTAAGATCAATATCCAATATCCAATGTCCAATATCCAATATCCAAGTGTTCAATATTCAGCACTCAATTCAAAAACAAAAATACTTTCCGCTCAGACGGATAGATTATTGAGCTAAATTATGATCAGTTCCTGCAAGAGGCTTGGCTTGTTAGATTGGAAATTTGAGATTTGAGTTTTGAAATTGGGAGTTGGAAATTGGGAATTGGACATTGGACATTGGACATTGGGAATTAATACTTGGATGTTGAATGTTGGATATTGGATATTGAATGTTGGATATTGAATGACTCCGATCCTTGCCCGTCGCATTTTCATTCTCGGCCTGATGAATATCTGGCGCCGGCCGTTGCGTTCGTTCCTGACAATCCTTGGCATCGTTTTCGGCGTATGCTCGGTCATCGCGATGCTGGCCATCGGCGAAGGCGCGAGCTATGAAGCGCAGGAGCAGATCAAACGACTGGGGAGCCAGAATATCATCATCCGAAGCGTCAAGCCGCCGCAGAACCAGGATGTCAGCCAGCAGACCTCGTTCATGATAGACTACGGTCTGACCTATAAAGACGCCGAATGCATTCAAGCCATGATTCCCGGCGTCGAGGTGATCGTTTCCGAGCGTTCCATCCGCGCCGACTTGATTTATCGCCGCACCCGCCTGGACGCCAACGTCGTCGGGACGGTGCCCTGGTTTCCGCGAGTGACCCAGCGCACGATCAAAGAAGGCCGCTTTTTCAACGAGGAGGAAACCGAAGACGCCCGCAATGTCTGCGTCTTGGGCGAGGCGCTGGCCAACCGCCTTTTTCCCGGAGAAGATCCCATCGGGAAAAGCATCAACGCCAAAGGCGACGTCTATCGGGTGGTCGGCGTTTTGAAAGATCTCGGCGCCATGGGCAGCTCGACTCCTGCCACGCAGTTCGATCTTTACGTTCCCCTGACGGCCGTGCGCCTGCGCTATGGCGATATCATCACGAACCGTTCCTCCGGTTCTTTCAGCGCCGAGAAGGTTGAATTGAATGAGATCATCGCGCGGGTCCAGAACGTGAACCAGGTCCTGGGCATCTCCGATGTGATCCGCGGCATCCTCGACCGGCGCCATCGGCAGGCGGATTATGAAATGATCGTGCCGCTCGAGCTGCTCTACCAGGCGCAGCGCACCAAGCGCATCTTCAGCATCGTCCTCGGTTCGATCGCCGCTATTTCGCTCCTGGTCGGCGGCATCGGCATCATGAACATCATGCTGGCCAGCGTCACCGAGCGCACGCGCGAAATCGGCATCCGCCGCGCGCTGGGCGCCAAGCGCAAAGACATCATCTTCCAGTTTCTGACCGAGACGATTCTCCTGTCCGGCTGCGGCGGCCTCTTTGGGCTTGCGATCGGCGTCCTGATCCCCTTCCTCATCACCTACTACGCCGAGATGCGCACGATCGTCCGCCTGTGGTCGCTCGGCGGCGCGCTGGGCATTTCGCTGATGATCGGTTTGGTCTTCGGCATTTATCCCGCCTGGCGCGCCTCGCGCATGAACCCCATCCAGGCGCTGAGGCATGAGTAGCATGAATAAGTCACACTTGGAGTATTTTGAGGCAGAAGACGTTCTTTATCTTTCGATCTCCGATGGTCCGGAAGAAGGAAGCGTGGAACTCAGTCCGAATATCACCGCTGAACTCAACGGGCAGGGGGAGATGATCGGAATCGAGATATTGCATGCCAGCGAATTCATAAGGGATTTTTTCCTGGAATCCGCACAGGCAAAGCTTATGAATCTTCGTCAGAAGGCTGCCTGACAATAACATAGAAGAAGAATAGGCAAGGAATATTTTGAGACTGCTATCACGTGGCATTTCATCCGCCTTCACACTCATCGAACTCCTGATCGTCATCGCAATCATTGCAATCCTGGCTCTGATCGCCATTCCGAATTTTCTGGAGGCGCAGACGCGGTCGAAAGTGGCGGCGACGCAAACGAATCTGCGCACGATCGCAGTGGCCTTGGAGGCTTATTTTGTGGATTATTCGGCGTATCCCCCGGCGCCGAATGCATTCATCAAACCGGCGGCCATGACGGAAACCTGGCGCCTGACGACACCGGTGGCTTACATAGCGCAGATTCCCAAAGATATTTTTTTCGCGCCGCAGGCGTTTGGAACTCCCGGCGGCGCGTTTGGACCGGGAGGGTCTTATCTGCACTATATCGCCGATCCAACCGTGGACCGGTATTGGCTGCTTTGGAGCTATGGCCCGGATCGCGACATGGAATTCACCAATACCCACTACGATCCATCCAACGGAACCATCAGCGACGGCGACATTTATAGATCCGGAGCGCTCACCTGAGAACGGTGGGATTTAAATTTTATCAAAAATTTAACGACAACATGTTGTCGTTCGCGCAATCTGCGAAAAAATCTGTGCTAATCCGCCCGATCCGCTCCATCCGTGTTCTATCTCAATTTGATTTTTTGTTATAGAACACGGATTGGGCGGATCGGGCGAATCATCACGGATTTTAAGAAGCAAGCTCAGGAGACATGATCATGCCATCCCAATCTCTGGCGCCGCATCGCGGCACATTTTTTCGTGTGCAGCAGGAAAAAATCTTAGTTATTAGCGTTGATTAGCGTCTATTAGCGGTTGCTTGAAGGTATTTTTCCTGGTTTTGCGGAGGGGGCCTGTGATCTGCGAATACCGCACCGACGATTGCGACCGCTATAAAATGGCTTATTCCGATCCGCATCGCGCGATCGAACCGCTCGAACGCGAAATCGCCGTGGTCGCCGGCGCGCTCGAGAAACTGCGCGAAGCGGGTATCCTTCCTCACACGCGCTATGACCATGAGAAATTCCTGGCCCATCGCCAGGCGGTCGCCGAGCGGTTTGAAATCCCCTGGACCGCGATCACGCCCCGGATGCAGCGGCTTCTCTATGCCGTCAACGCCATCGCGCAGCCCTGCAACATGATCGCGGCGGGCGTCTTCTGCGGCAACACATTCATCTCCAACGCGGGCGCCGCGGTCGGACCGGGCGCCTGTTACACGGCGAAAAACCTGATCGGCGTCGAGATCAAGCCCGAAGAGGCGGCGCGCGCCGAACGCAATGTTCGCAAGATAGACCCGAGCGGCTTGGCCCGCATTGTCGCCGCCGACGCCGTGGATGTCGCCGCTCAATTCGCCGAGCCGGTCCATTTGCTCTACCTCGACGCTGACGGCGATCAGAAACGCGGCAAAGGAATTTATCTCGATATCCTTGAGGCATGTTATGCGCGGATGCCCAAGGGCGGAACCGTCTGCGCGCACAACAGCGTCAATTGCGCCGGGCGCCTGAAGCATTATCTGGACTGGGTTCGGGACGGGGCGAACATGGCCGCCAGCGTCAATATCATCTTCGACGGCGAAGGGCTTGAAGTCTCGGCCAGATAGCGCGATATTCCGCGAAACAGTTTTCCTTCGCACTCACATTCGAGATTAGTATCTCAAGGATAAATCGCAAATTCTCATTGTTGACGCGCTTTGTCGTGTGCATGCTTTGCTGGAATGATCCCGGCGCGCTGGATACGCCGGACACGGCGGAATATCTGACGCTGGCTCACAACCTGAAAACGCATTTCGAATATTGCGAAGGCGCCAACGGCATCAGTCCGGCGATCAAATATCCGCCGCTGTTTCCTTTTTTTCTGGCGGCGCAGGATTTCACGCTGGGGCGCTCTCTCAACACCCTGTCTTTGATGCAGGCGTTGCTGGGGATGGTGGCGTGCGCCTTGATTTACGCGGCGGCGTTTGCGCTCATTGGTTCGCGCGGCGCTGTGGTGGCCGGGCTGATGGCCGCCTTCGATCCGGTTTGCGCCACGGGATCGCTGCTGATCTCGCATGAAGGCCTATACCTGTTTTTTTTGGCGCTGGCCGTTTGGGCGCTGACGCAAGCCTTTGTCCACGACTACCCTTGGGCCTGGGCGGCCGGCGGCGGCGCAGTGGCGCTGGCGGCCTTGACCTGGAGCGACGCGCTTTGGCTTTGGGTTCCGGTCGCGTTGGGATTCCTGATCCAGCGCCGCGTTGCGACTCCCGCCGCTAAGGCCGCCGAGCAGGTTACCCGGAACCGGCGGCGCCATTTCGCCTTGTTTATGGCCATCTTCACACTCTTTGCCGGCTCATGGTTCGCACGCAATTATTGGGTCACGGGCGAATGGGGATTCGCCGCGGAGCCCGCCATACGCTGGGTTGAAAACCGCCAGGCCGCCCTCGTGATGAAGCAAAACGGCGTTGGGCGCGCCGAGGCGATTGCCTTGCTCAACGCGGATTTCAAAGCGCGGCCCGACGCCAAGACAGTGGCGGGATTTGAGCGCGCGCGGCTTCGGCGTTTCGAGGCGATCAAAGCGCTGACGAGGCGCCCAACAGCCGCGCTCGAATTCTGGGGATGGGGAATCTGGCAAACGCTGGCGGAGCCGGAACTGGACGTGATGAAATCTTTGATCCGCATTGTCTTCCCGCAAACCCGGATCAGCCAGACTCTTACGAGCATATACGCGTTTGCCGGCCGCACGATTCAATGGGCGTTGCTGGCGCTCATCATCGGGGGAGCGCTCTGGCGCCGCTCGTGGCGCGGCGGATTCACCTGGTGGGGCCCGGTGATTTATCTGCTCTATTTCCTGCCTTTCCTGGGCGATCTTGACGCCGGCGCTTCGCTACGGCTGGCGTTGACGCCGGCCCTGTATCTGCTGGCCGCCCGCGAGATCGAGCAGTATTGGCCCTGGTTCGAACGGCGCTTCTCACGGTACGGCTCGCCGGGCTTTGTCCGGGTTATTCATGAAGGGCCGATCATTCAATCCAACGGAGGCCCGCGTCTGTGAAGCGGGCGATTGTCATCGGCGCGGGACTGGCGGGACTCGCGGCAGCGCGGACGCTGGCGCGCGAAGGCGGCTTTGAGGTCACGGTCCTCGAACAGGAACAACGCTCCGGCGGCCAGGCCAGGACGCTGCGGCTGGAGGATTTTCGCGCCGATATCGGTCCGCACCGCATGAACACCGAGTTGCCGGAGGCGCAGGCGATATTCGACGAGATGCCGGCCGAAGCGCGGATCGAAACCGCGCGGCGCAGTTCCATGTTTCTCGAAGGGCGTTTCTATCGCTACCCTCCGTCGCTGATCGAGCTGGGTCTGCGCATGCCGCTGCGGACGGTGGGGTTTGGATTAAGCTTCCTGGAGGCGCGCCTGGGCGGAGGGAGGGGGGTGCACGGACGGGCACGGACGGGCACGGACAACACCCAAGCTTTAACCCCCAAACCCCAAGCCTTGGCTCCTGCCCCCCGCCCCCCGATCCCCGACCCCCGATCCGCGGCGCCGGACTGCGCGGCTCTTTTGAGGCGCTATTATGGCGAGCGGCTGTATGAGTTCTTTTTCCGCCCTTATATGAGCAAGGTTTGGAAAGCGGACCCGACGCGCTTGGACGGCGAAATCGTCCGGCTGCGCATCGAATCGGGCGGCGCGAGCGCGGGCGGATGGGCGCGGCTTGGGCAATGGGCGCGATTGGCGCGGCCTCGCAGCGTCAGCCGCTTGCGCTATCTGCGCGGTGGGATCGAAGCCCTTCCGGCGAAACTGGCGGAGGATGCGCAAAAAGCGGGTGTGCGGATTATATGCGGCGCGCAGGTAACAGGGATGGAAGCGCGCGGTGAAAGAATTTCCGCCGTCACCTTTCGGACAGCGGAGGGAGCGCAGCGTATCGAAGCGGACATCGTCCTTTCGACGGCGCCGCTGCCCGATCTGGCGCAGTGGCTGGCGCCGCTGGGCGTTCCATCCAGCGTAACGCAAAGCGCCGCGGCATTGGAGTTCCTGAGGCTGATCCTGGTCAATGTCATCGTTGACAAACCGCGCGCCGGCCGGAACTCATGGATATATTTCCCCGATGCTTCGCTGAGCGCAAACCGCGCGCACGAGCCCAAGAATTTCGATCCCTCGATGGCGCCGCCCGAACGTTCGATGCTCTGCTTCGAGATCACCTGCCACGGGCAGAGCCATGAATGGGATATGACCGACCATGAATTGATGATCGAGACCGAGCTCCAACTGGAGCACGCGGGGATATTGCCGATTGGCGCGACCTCCGGAGGCTTCATCCACCGCGTCGAACACGCCTATCCTCTTTACGCCCTGGGATTCCGAGCGCATCTTGACTCCGTCCTCGATGGCCTGTCGCGCTTCGAAAACCTCATCACCTTCGGCCGCCAGGGCCTCTTCAACCACAACAACATGGATCATTCGATAGTGATGGGCCTGCGCGCCGCCCGCGCCGCGCAATCCGATTCCCCGTCCCACGCGATGCGCGCCTTCGATGAAGAATTCAAAAAATTCCGGATAGTGGATTAGGCAATTATTCCCGTCAATCGGGCTTGACGAGCCTCATAATTATGTATAGTATGTCGGCAACTTCTCGACATACTATGCATGATTATTGGTTTTTTGGAGAAATAGAAAATGGATATGCGCATATGGCGCCAGCGGTTCGCGCAGGATGAGTTCGACTATCAAGCGCTGATTGACAGCCTTGAAGAATATGCGCGGCCGCGCGACAAGATATCGGATCTGCTGAAAAAGCAAATCATCATCCGCGTCAAGAAAGGCCTATACGTCTTTGGCGAAGGTTATCGCCGGCGGCCTATCGCGATGGAGCTGCTTGCGAATCTCATCCACGGCCCTTCGTATTTATCGTTGGAGTATGCGCTTCACTATTACGGTCTAATTCCGGAACGAGTGGAAGTCATCACTTCCGTCGCGCTTGGACGGGCTCGCTCATTTGCCACTCCTTTGGGCGTGTTCTCGTATCAGCCGATCCCAGTATCGGCTTTTCACACAGGCATAGACCGCGTGGAGACTGAGCCGGATCGCGCGTTTCTGATCGCCACTCGGGAGAAGGCATTGTGCGACAAGATCGTTACGGATCGCGGAACAGGCATTCAAACACGAAGCGAGATGCGGAGCTATTTGCTGGAGTATCTGCGCATTGACCCGAATGGATTGCGGGACTTGAATCGGGAGCGACTTTCAGAAATTTCGACATATTATCGTTCGCGAAAGCTGCAATTGCTTTGCAGTGCGGTGGAAGGTCTGCGGAAAAAATAGCCATAGGAGCGGAAACATGCAGGAAGCAATCGCCGCCATGCTCGCCAAATACGAATGCCGAACCTTGGCCGACTCCACTCACGCCTTGCGTGAGATTATCCAGGAGGTGGCGCTACTGGGATTATGGCGCGCCAAGTTTTTTGAAAACGCCGCGTTTTATGGCGGCTCGGCATTGCGCATCTTATATGGTCTTGACCGTTACTCTGAAGACCTTGATTTCTCGCTGCTGAAGCCGCAACCCGATTTCAAACTGGAGCGCTACACGGCGCCGCTGAAGAAAGAGATAATGGCTTTCGGATTCGACGTGCGAATCGAAATGGTTGACAAGGCCGCGCGGACACCGATTCAATCTGCTTTCCTCAAGTTGAATGCCCGAAGCGAGCTTCTCGTCATCGAGACTCCGGTTGAAATTGCGCAAAAAGCCCATCGGAATCAGTCGCTGAAAATCAAGATTGAGGTGGATACGGACCCGCCGCCAGGTTTCTCCACGGCCACACGCTATTTGTTGCATCCGATTCCATTTCCCGTGCGCATTTATTCACTGCCGGATTTATTCGCCGGCAAGATTCACGCCGCGCTCTTCCGGCGATGGAAGAACCGCGTGAAAGGCAGGGATTGGTACGATTTTGTCTGGTATGCGGCCAATCATCCTCAGCTTCATCTGGCTCATTTAGAGCAACGGATGAGGCAAACCGGAAACTGGGCCGGTCAAGCGTCTTTGGCGCGCAGTGATTTTGAAGTAATTCTGAATGAGACAATTGACGGCCTGGATATTGAGCAAGCGCGCCGCGAAGTGGCGCCGTTTGTCAAGCGGCAGGAGGACCTGGCGGTATGGTCAAAAGAATTTTTAAAGGATGTCGCCCGGCGAATACAGATAATATAAGGAGCGAGGATGCTTGACTCCGAAGCGACGATATTCCCTCGCATTGTTTTCAAAGCTGGCGCCGCATGGTAGGCCGCTCCGCTCCGTCGGGCGGCCTTGGCGCGCTT
>JAPLSP010000010.1 GCA_026398575.1 Candidatus Sumerlaeota bacterium
TAGTTCCAGACGTGCGTGCATGAGCCGGCGCAGCATCCCGCGCCATCGGAACAGCCCTCCCACGTCCATAAGCGCCCGTCGGCCTGGCGCAGGACCGTGGGCGACTTCAGGATCGTCAGATTGGCCGCCACCGCCTCCAGAACTTCGGGCGGCAGGGACGAGTCATAGAAGCAATCGCTGAATCGCTGAGTGGCCTGGCGCAAATCTTTGTAATGATCGCGCCAGTAGGCCGCGACCTCGCTGACATCCGCAAATCGGCCCGCGTACCAGGGGCGATAAGGTCCCTTGGTTTCTTCTGAAGACGGCGCGCCGGGCGCATCCTTGCCCGCGCGCAAATCCGTTTTGCCCACATACCAGCAGAAGCGAAGCGCAATCGTTTTTGAGGCGCCCGGCTTGAGCGTGAACGGGACAAAGAGCGTCGCGCCGGGAGCAGGCGCCGCGCTGTCGGTGATCGGCGCGCGTTCATAACAGGCGCCGCTCTCGATGTCTTTCCATGCCATGGTGATGGAATCGAACCAACCGCCGCGGAACCATGCGTGGTTGATCTTGACCGCGTCATCCGCGACCGCCGCGACAAACGCGCCTTCGTCTTTGGGCGTATCCTTGCCGGGACCGCCCCAAAGCATGAAGCCATTCGCGATGGGCTTGACGGCCTGCGGGTTTCCCTTCGTGGTCATGAAGTTCCTGGCGCTCCAGGAAAACACGGCCTCGATGTTTGCGTCGGACGGATTGGTAAAGGTGTATTCCAGCGCCGCCACGGGCAGGCTGGCATTGTCGGCGTCGCCGGGCTCGAAAGGGCTCCAGCCCGTGATCTGAACCTTCAGCGGAATATCTTTATCGGACAGGGTCACTGTGCCGAAAGGAAACCGGAAACTGAATCGGGCTTCGCGAAATCGCGGCAAGCCGAAGGAGGCGCCCCCTGCGCCATTGCCGGCATTGGGCGAACCGAACTTTTTCCAGTTGGGAACCGGCCCTTCGAGCACACGCGCCGCGCCCTTCGCGCCTTTGACGCAAAGCGCTGCGAATGTGCAAGGCTCATTGAAAACCTCGGGTTTGTTGCGGAGCGAAACATGCGAAAGCGCGCCGGTTCCTTCGAAGCAGATCATCCCCGCCCCGAAGCCGCCCATCGGAAACGCCACGCGATTCAGCCGCTCGCCCGAATACTCGCCATTGAACTCAGGCGCCGGGCGCGAATGCTCTCCTTTCGGCTCAAGCGATGAATGGGATCCCGAGCCTGGGTTGCTTTTCTTTTCGTCCACAGAGGCTGCGGACGCCATGGCGGCGATGCCGATCCCCCCGACGCCTGCCGTGGATAGCTTCAAGAATTCTCCGCGCTTCATCACTGACATTGATTTCTGTTTGCGAGGCATCGGCGTCTCCTCCAGTTTCCGGAAGATGATTATCAGCAGTCATTTTCATCCGTCAATCAGAAGGCCGCAAGCCGATTTATTGCTGTGACAAAAATGGCTTTGTGTTATTATTTTGTCGCACATTATTTTGTCAGATTCTTCCGGCACGCCGAGCCAGCTCGGCTGAAATGCGCCCGATGCTCACTTTCATTGGGAAAAACGCTTGCCCGCCAACCTGCTATCAACGCTAAACTCCCCGGCTCGCAAGCATAGCACGAAAAAAAGGAAATGACATGCGCACTACTCAACGCTTTCCGGATTATAAAATCTCAGTTAGCTTTCTTTTTTTATTTGCGTCAATCGCCATAGTCCAATCAGTGCTATCCGAGGAGAAGCAACCATCACAAGCAGACTGGCCGGATTTCCGCGGCCCTCAAGGCAATGGCCTTGTCTCGGGCGCCGGCGACGCGAAGCCCATCGGTCTCCCCCTGAAATGGAGCGAGACCGAAAACGTGAAATGGAAAACTGCCATCCCCAATCGCGGCTGGTCCACGCCGGTGGTCATGGGCGGACAGATTTGGCTGACCGCCGCGACCAATGACGGGCATGATTTTTTCGCAATCTGCGTGGACGCCGCTACGGGACAGATTTGCTTCAATGAAAACGTCTTCCACGCCGACAAGCCCGAGCCTCTCGGCAACGACGTCAATTGCTACGCCTCGCCGTCGCCGGTCATCGAGCCGGGACGCGTCTATATTCATTTCGGCAGTTATGGGACCGCATGTCTCGACACGGCGACCGGCAAGAAGATTTGGGAGCGTCAGGACCTGCCCTGCCGGCATTACCGCGGCCCCGGCTCTTCACCGGTTCTTTTCGAGAATCTGCTGATCCTGACTTTTGACGGTGTTGATTTGCAGTATGTGGTCGCGCTCGATAAGGCCACCGGCAAGAACGTCTGGAAGACCGACCGCACCGCCGCGTGGAACGATCTCGACGCGAAAGGCAAGCCTCAAACCGAAGGCGACTTGCGCAAGGCCTATTCGACGCCGCTCATCGCCCAGGTCAACGGCGCGCCGCAAATGTTCTGCGCGGGCGCCAAAGCGGCGTATGGTTACGATCCCCGCACTGGGCGGGAGCTTTGGAAGATTCAGCACCTGGGCTATTCCGCCGCTCTACGCCCCGTCTTCGGCCAGGGACTTGCGTTCATCACCTCCGGTTTTGGCAAGACGGAACTCTTCGCCGTGCGTCCCGACGGCCAGGGCGACGTGACCAAAACGCATATCGCCTGGAAAACATCCAAAGCCGTCCCCCGGCTTTCATCGCCGATCCTGGTGGATGATCTATTCTATATGGCCGCTGATGATGGCAATCTTTCATGTCTCGACGCCAAAACGGGCGCGGAAGTCTGGAGGCAGGGAATCGGCATGGCCGTTCTCGCCTCGCCCATTTATGCCGACGGACGCCTTTATTACTTTGGCAAGCTGGGAAAAACCGTCATCATCAAAGCTGGGCGCGCCTACGAGCTCCTGGCAACCAACACCCTCGAATCCGGATTAAATGCCTCCCCGGCTGTCACCGGAAAAGCCTTCATCCTGCGAACCAAGACCCACCTATACCGGATTGAATGAGGTGGCAGCGTGATGAGATCCGAATCCCGGTATCCACCTGGCGCCCCACCGGCAAAAAAGCTTGCGTCAGGCATGGGAAGGTAAGTAATTTTTTGGAGGTCTAGTCCATAGATAAATATACATGCATGGTAGTATAAAGGATGACTGTCCATCATGAAACTGTCGCTGAATTATAAGTCGCAGCGCCTGCGCAAAGCAGTCGCCTTGCGCACAATGATTTTCGGTGGTTTGCTAGCTGGCTGGGCTGCCGCGCTTGGAGCGCAGACGAAGCCGTCGCCATCCAGGGATAATCCCGTTCAGCGCCTGGCCCAGGAAGTCCGCCAGCAAGGCTGGATCGTGTATGCCGGGAAGTCGCCCAAGGGCGATTGGGATTTGTTCCTTTGCCGGCCCGATGGATCCGAGGCGCGAAACCTTACGCAGACTCCCGCGTACAATGAATATTTGGCGCTCTTTTCCAGGGATGGCCGGCGCATGCTCTATCGCCGGATCCCCCGCAGCCAAAGGATTGATAATACCCAACACGGCGACCAGGGCGAGCTGGTGCTGGCGAACAGCGACGGCGCCCATCCGGTGGCGCTGGGTAAAGCCGGCGAATATACCTGGGCCAGCTGGAGCCCGGATGGGCGCCAGATCGCCTCCCTTTCCATCAAAGGCATTGCGTTCTTTGATCTCGCAAGCCGGAAGATCGTGCGCGCGCTGCCTCGGAGGGGATTTTTTCAGCAGATGACCTGGTCGCCGGATGGACAGTGGCTCAGCGGGGTGGCCAATTCGTTTGGCGTCAGCTGGAGCATTGCGCGCATGAGCGTGTCCACCGGCGAGGCCTTCGCCGTGAACCGCGTGGACTGCTGCACCCCGGACTGGTTTCCCGACTCGCAGAACGTGATCTTTTCGTGGCGGCCGCCCGGCCAGAAGATCAACAACGGCTATGGGTGGACGCAACTCTGGCGGGCCGATGCGCAGGGCAAAACGCGCCAGTTGGTCTATGGCGAAGATGGCCGGCACATTTACGGAGGCCATGTGTCGCCGGATGGCAAGTATGTTCTCTTTACCGGCAACATGCAGGAAAACGGCGATCCGGGGAACGCTGGCGCGCCCATGGCCCTTATGCGCCTGAGCGACGCGCCCATCATCGGCGGAGCGAGCAAAGAGTTGCGGGCAAAGCATCCCAAGGCCAAGGATGGTCCGGTGCTCACGCTGCCGGCGGGATGGGAACCTTGTTGGACGGCCAGCGAGCTTCCCGCGGGCAAAGGCTCAGCGCGCGCGCTCGTACCCGTGCCCATACCCGTGCCCGCTCCCGAGCCCACGGGATCTTCGGCATCAGAAACTTCCGGCGGCATCGGCGCTGGCCAGCTCGCGGGCGAGCTGCATAGCCGGGGCTGGATCGCGTATAGCGCCAAGACCGAGCGTGGCGATTGGGATTTGTTCCTTTGCCGGCCCGATGGTTCCGATGTTCGGAATCTCACGCAGACTCCCGAGTACAACGATTTCTCGGGGCTGTTCTCCGGGGATGGCCGGCGTATGCTCTATCGCCGGATTCCTCGCGGTGAAAAAATTGATAATAACAACCACGGCGCCCAGGGCGAACTGATGCTGGCGAACTGCGATGGCGGGTGCCCGGAGGCGCTGGGAAAAGCCGGCGAGTATCCCTGGGCCAGTTGGAGCCCGGATGGGCGCCAATTCGCTTCTCTTTCCATCAAGGGCATTTCGCTCATTGATCTCGAAAGCCGGAAGGTTGCGCGCAAGCTGGAGCGGAAGGGATTCTTTCAGCAGATGACCTGGTCGCCCGACGGCCAGTGGCTGTGCGGGGTGGCCAATTTGTTTGGCGCAAGCTGGAGCATCGCGCGCATGAGCGTATCCACCGGCGAGGCCGCCGCCGTGAATCGCGTGGACTGCTGCACCCCGGACTGGTTTCCCGACTCGCAGAACGTGATCTTTTCGTGGCGGCCGCCCGGTCAGAAAATCAACAAAGGTTACGGGTGGACGCAGCTCTGGCGGGCCGATGCGGAAGGCAAAACGCGCCAGTTGGTTTATGGTGAAGATGGGCGGCATGTTTACGGCGGCCATGTGTCGCCGGATGGCAAATACGTTCTCTTTACCGGCAATATGCAGGAAGATGGCGATCCGGGAAATGCCGGCGCGCCCATGGCCCTTATGCGCTTGAACGACGCGCCCATCATCAAAGGGGTGAGCCAAGAGTTGCGCGCGCAGCATCCCGAGGCCAAGGACGGCCCGGTCCTGACGCTGCCGACGGGATGGGAACCTTGTTGGACGTCCAGTGAGCTTCCCGCGGGTAAAGGCGCTGCGCCCGCGCCGATACCCGCGCCTGCGCCCACTCCCACGCCCACCGGAGCTTCGGCATCAGAAATTTCCGGAGGCATCGGCGCTGGCCAGCTCACAGGTGAGCTTCGCAGCCGGGGATGGATTGCCTATAGCGCCAAGACCGAGCGCGGCGATTGGGATTTGTTCCTGACCCGCCCGGATGGCTCGGACCGGCGGAATCTATGCGATACACAGAACTTCAGCGAGGCCGGCGTGCGGTTCTCGCCGGACGGCAAGCGTCTGTTTTATTATCGCATGCCCAAAACCGAATCTGTGGACAACAACACCTATGGCACATTCGATTTGATCATCGCGGACGCGGACGGCTCGCAACCGGTCGCCTGGGGGAAAGATTATCCTTGGGCCTCGTGGGGACCGGACAGCAGCCAGATCGCCTGCCTGACGATGAAAGGAATCCAGGTCATTGACCTGGCGACCCGCCGCATGGTCCGCCAATGGCCGCGCCAAGGCATTGTCTCACAACTGGTCTGGTCGCCCGACGGCAAGGCCTTCACTGGCACCGCCAACGGACTTGGCCCATATTGGAACATTGGACGGTTGGACGCAGCCACCGGCGCCATCGTGGCCGTGAGCGAGACTGACCGCTATAATTGCACGTCGGACTGGCGCCTGGACTCACAACAAATATTATACGCGCGGGGAATCATTCCGCAGGCAGGCGGGCGGGCCGAATTGTGGGCCGCGGCAGCGGACGGGAAGAGCCGGAGAATGCTCTTCGCCGAAGCGGGGCGGCATATCTACGGCAGTTGCAGTTCGCCGGACGGCCAGTATGTGCTTTTCACTCGGAGCGCGGAGGACTTGGGCAAGGTGGACAACTCGCGCACCACCATGGCGATCGTGCGCTGGAGCGACACGCCCATGCTGGGCGACGGCGATGACGCGCTGCGAAAGCGGTTTCCCGGCGCCGGCAGCGGCCCGTGGCTGGATTTAGGGCCCGGGTGGGAACCTCATTGGACCTACGCCGATATAGCGCAGCCAAACAAAGGACCATCCAAATGAATCAATGGCTGGGGAAATCATGTCTGGCGCCGGGGCTTTTGATCCTCGTCCTGCTGGGCATTTCGTGCGATCGCAAGACCGGCGTTTCGCAGGCTGCGCCTGATCCGCAACTGCAAAGCCACGGCAGCATCGAGCTGACCGCGCAGCTCCTGGAGGTTCCCGAGGGCGCCATATTCAAGCGCGATCTCTACGACTACACCACGATCCTGAAATACAAAGTGCTCAAGACGCATCGCGGGGCCGTAAAAGGGGAGGTCATCTTCGTCGGCCACTACGATCCCTGGAAGCCGCGCAACGAAGCAGCGGACTCAAAGGTGAAAAACATCGGCGGCAACTTGAAGCAATTCCGCGCCGGCCAAACGCATCGAATGGCCTTGGACGTCCCGATTGATGACTATTTCATGGGCGGCATCGTGAACAAATATTTCGGCCAGAATACCGGTCCTCTTTATTGGGCGGAGTGGACGAACTTGGAATGACGAATGGTCTTTACCACTCACATCTTCGTCTTTTACTTCCTGCCGCTGTTTCTGGTCGTCTATTACGGGCTGCCCTCCCGTTGGCGCAACCTCTGGATCACGGTCGCCAGTTACGTTTTCTATGGGTGGTGGGAGCCCTGGTTTGTTTGCCTGATGATGTTCACCACCGTGATGGATTTCATCTGGGGCAAAGTGATCACGCGGCCCGGCGCGACCCGGGTTCAGCAAAAGGCTGCCGTGGCCGCGTGTGTGGTGACGAACCTGAGTTTTCTAGGCTTCTTCAAGTACTACATGTTCGCCGCCGGGACGCTGAACCAGCTCTTCGAACTGGTGGGCGCCGAACGATTCCATGTCATGATGGTGGTGCTGCCCATCGGCATCTCCTTCTACACCTTTCACTCGCTGACCTACATCATTGACCTGTATCGCAGCCACGCCACGCCCGCCAAGTCGTTCACGGATTTCTCGGCGTTTGTGGCGCTTTTCCCCGACCTCGTGGCCGGTCCGATCATCCGCTACAAAACCCTGGCTGCCCAGCTGACCGCGCGCGATCACACCCTCGAGCGGTTCGCTTCCGGTGTGACCATCTTCGTGCTCGGATTCGCCAAGAAAATCCTTCTGGCCAATCCCGCCGGGAATGCGGCGGATGCGGTCTTCAACGCGGCGGCGCCCGGCATGTTCGACGCCTGGTTCGGCGTGCTGTGCTATGCGTTTCAGATTTACTTCGATTTCTGCGGCTACTCGGACATGGCGGTCGGGTTGGGGCGGATGCTGGGTTTCGAGTATCTGAAGAACTTCGACGCGCCCTATCGCGCCGAGAGCATCACCGAGGTGTGGCGCCGCTGGCATATCTCGCTCTCCAGCGTGCTGCGCGATTACCTCTACCTTCCGTTGGGCGGAAACCGCCTCGGGGAGCGCCGAACCTACATCAATCTGGGCATCGTCATGTTGCTGGGAGGATTGTGGCATGGCGCCAAATGGAACTTCGTTGTGTGGGGCGCGTATCATGGCGCGCTGCTCGCCTACGAGCGCTGGCGCGGCAAAACCAGCCTCTACAGCCGATGGCCGCGGGCCTTGCGGGTGGGGCTGACGTTCGTGCTGATGCTGTTTTCATGGGTCTTGTTCCGCGCCGACAACCTCACGCTGGCCATGCGCTACTTCGGCGCCATGTTTGGCCTGGCGCCGGCAAGCCCGGAATCGGCGCTGCTCGGCGCAACGCTCTATACGCCGCTGACTCTGATCGTGATGGCGGTGAGCGCGGCGCTCGTGTTCCAGCCGCTGCAGGCGCATGAGTGGACAGTGAACAAGCCACTCTCCTGGGGTCGTGTTACCTGTTTGCTTCCGCTTTTTGTTGTATCGCTCATGGTCATGTTTTCGCAGGCATTCAATCCATTTCTCTATTTCCAATTCTGATCGCCATGACAAAAACCAGACATCCAGAAATATTTCTCGTGATCGGCTTCCTGGGAATCATCTGCGCGCCTGGCATCATCCAAACTGTCGCTGAGCTTCGGCGCAGCGAATCGCCGCAGGCGCTGAACGTGTTTCAGCAAAAAACCACGGCCAAAAACCTCCGCGCCTATGAGCATGAGATGGAAGACGCCAGTATGGTTGCCCGGCAGCTGCGGCCTCTCGTTCAGTTTGCGCAATTCACATTCCTGAAGGATGCGGGCGACAAAGCGCTTATTGGCCGCGATGGCTGGCTCTTCTATAAACCGGGTTTCCGCTATCTGACGGAGCGGCCGCCAAAACCTTCCGCCAATAGCGACGCGCTGGCCGCCATTACCCATTTCCGCGACCAGCTCGCGCAGCGCGGCATACGCCTGTTGATGGTTCCGGCGCCCAACAAGGAGAGCATTTATCCTGACAAGATATCGCAACGCGTTGCGAATACAGACGTCATCGTCTGTCCTCAAACCCGAAAACTGATCGAAGACCTTGGCGCCGCCGGAGTCGAAGTAGTGGATTTGTTTGAAGCTTATCGCGCCGCCAAGCAAATGCAAAAAGAGGCGGATTCGGCGCCGCTTTACCTGACACAGGACAGTCACTGGTCCCCGGCGGGCGTCGAGCTGGCTGCCCGGACCGTTGCGCAGCATATACTAAAATCCGGTTGGGTCCAGGCAGGAGCAGTGGCGTATGAAAGCAAGACTGCGTCTGTATCCCGGACAGGTGACATTGTGCGCATGCTGCAAGTCCCGCAAATCGAGCGGGGCTACGCGCCCGAATCCATCGCCTGCCACCAAGTCTTGCGGCAGGACACCGGGCAGCCTTACCGGGACGATCCCAACTCGGAGATTCTCGTTCTGGGCGACAGTTTCCTGCGGATATACGAGCAGGATGAGCCAGGCAAGGCGGGTTTCATCGCCCACCTGGCCCGGGAACTCCGGCAGCCGCTGACCTCGGTGGTCAACGATGGCGGCGCCTCCACGCTTGTCCGCCAGCAACTGAGCCAGCGGCCGGCGCTGCTGCGGAACAAGAAGGTGGTAATCTGGGAATTCGTCGAACGCGATATCCGCTTCGGCACGGAAGGGTGGCAGATGGTAGCGCTATGGGGATTTGAACCCCAGTTTCCGCCGTGAGAGGGCGGCGTCCTGGGCCAGGCTAGACGATAGCGCCACACTGCGCACAAGAAGGCCGCGCGAAAGGAGGCGGAAGTGTGCTCTTTGCTGTTTGGCGCGTCAAGCGAAACTTCAGGCGCTATCAGGCTTGTATTCGCGCTTGGGCGCGGCTATGTATCTTTGCGGGTTTTGTTGCGTTCTCTCACGAAGGTTTATCGCAGATATTGCTGCGCTATTTCACGAAGATTGGTTTTGTTGCGCGACCATGACAAAAAGAATAAAAACAGATGAAGGAAACCGGCGCAAGGCGCTGGGCGCGTATTATACGCCTCCGGCAGTGGCGCGATGGATGGCGCGCGAGGCGTTGATTGCTTATCTGGCGCCGCAAATGCAAGGCGTCGCAAATCAGAACCTGCAATCGTTGGAACAGGCTCTGCGAAGGCTGCTTGCGCAGGGCGTAATTAATGAGAAGAAAGCGAAGGCTTCAAATGAAAGCCAGGCAAGCCGTGCAGGCGGAGCAGGCTGCGAATGCAAAGCGAGCCGTGCGGGCGAGACGATTTCATTCTCGGATGTCCTGCAAATAAAGAGTCTGATTCTTGGTCTTCGCGCGCTCGATCCTGCGGCGGGCGATGGCGCGCTCCTGCTGGCGCTGTTGGAAGAGATGGCAGGTCTTTTGGCGAGGCTGGATGAATTGGTCGCCGGCAGTTCTGGAATCAGGGGTCAGGGGTCAGGGGCTAGGGGTCAGAGGTTTGGAATCGGGGATCAGAAAGTGGCCGGCGCTTGCACTCAAGGCAAGGAAGGAAAAAGGGAGTCGGCCTCGCGCCTGAACGAATATGTTGAACACATTGCAGCTCATTGCTTGTATGGGGTGGATATTGAAGAGGGGGCGGTTGAGTCTTGTCGTGGGCGATTGAGAGAAAGGCTGACGCAAACGGGGATTGACGCAGGCGCCTGTTTGATCGCGATTACAAACCATATCGCGGCAGGCGACGCCTTGCTTGGCAAGTGGCCATTGGTAGCAGTTCCGAGTTCTGAGTTCCGAGTTTCGAATTCAAAAGGCAGGGGCGAGGAATCAGGGGTCGGAGGTCAGGGGTCAGAGGTCGGGGGTCAGGAAAGACAAGAAGCATCAGCCAAGGCGACACAATTGAGCTTATTCGACTGCGCTTCGCCGACTGAAATCGTCAATCGTCAATCGTCAATCGTCAATCGTTCTGTCTCCTGTCTCCTGCCTCCTGTCTCCTCCTCCCGGTCTCCAGCCTCCTATGATATCATTTTGATGAATCCGCCTTATGTGAGTTTCGGATTGCGCGAATCCAAAGCGGCGGCCAAGGCGTGGCGCGAGGCGATCCTGCGGCGCTATCCGCATTCAGCGGAATACAAGATCAGCCTGTATGCCGTATTCATGGATCGCGCGCTGGAATTCCTCAGGCCGGGCGGCGCATTCTGTTTTTTGACGCCCGATAGTTTTCTTTTGGGGCGCTATTTCAGCAAGCTGCGGCGATGGATGCTTGATTCCTGCGATCTGCAGACCGCGTTGATGTTCGAGCAGGATTTCTGGAAATCCGGCGTTGTCGGGAGACCGGTGATTTGCGCAGGGGTCAGGGATCAGAGGTCAGGGATCGGGGGCAGGGGTCAGGGGTCAGGGGTCGGGGGCGCGTGTTGGTCCGTGCCTGTCCGTGTTGGTCCGTGTCCGTCTGTGCCTGTCCGTGTTGGTCCGTGTCGGTCCGTGCCAGTCCGTGTTGGTCCGTGTTCGTCCGTGTCCGTCCATGAGCGCTTTTTCAAAGCGGAGCTTTGCCGCGACATTGCAGCGCTGGAGCGCGGAGAGATTCAATCATTCTCCTATGATTCCGCTTATTTCCAAGAAACCGACCACAACCGTTTCCGTCTTTTTTTCCGCAAAGAAGACAAGGAGTTCTGCGATCGCATGGAACATGGCGCTGAAAGGCTGGGCGATGTGATGCGCTTCGCTTCCGGTTTAATCGGAAAGCGAGGACAAGAGGATATCGTTTCAGAGCGGCGCGAAGGACCATCGTGGCGCAAAGGGATCGCTTCAGGAGCGGACGTATTGCCCTGGCGCGCGGAGTGGCGAGGGCTTTATCTCAACTTCGACTGCGCGGCGCTGAAATCCGGCTTCAAAGACGCCCGCTATGACGCGCCCAAACTGTTGCTGCGGCAGACGGGAGACCGCCTTATTGCTGCGTACGATCCGGACGGCTTGCTGTGTCTGAATAACGTTCACGTGGGCATGGCGCGCGAAGGCGCTAGCGTCCGCGCGGGTGATGTGTGTGATCCGCGCCTCATCGCGGCCAATCTCAACAGCGATCTGATGCATCGCTATTACCAGCTGATTTCGCTCGAACAATCGCGCGCGATGGCGCAGACGGATATTGATGTGATCGAAAGCCTCCCCTTCAAACGCCCCATAAGACAGGATGCATTATTGTCAGGATATATTAGAGACAGGATGGATTAGAGACAGGATATATTAGAGTCAGGATGGATTATTTTGAATATTTATCCTGTCTCTAATCTATCCTGACTCTAATCCTTCCTGTCCCTAATCCATCCTGTCTCTAATATATCCTGTCCCTAATCCATCCTGTCTCTAATATATCCTGTCTCTAATCCATCCTGTCTCTAATCCATCCTGTCTCTAATCCATCCTGTCTCTAATCCATCCTGTCTCTAATCCATCCTGTCTCTAATCCATCCTGTCTCTAATCTATCCTGTCTCTAATCTATCCTGACTCTAATCTATCCTGTCTATTTCTCAATGCCGCGCCAATTGCTCGCTTGCATCGCGATGCTTTTTTATCCCCAATTCTAGCATTTGCCTTGGAGCGATCCGATGCGATAAAATCCTTTTTCAAGATTGGCAAGTCTGAAATCCGGTTTGGTTGCGATCTCGATGAATACGCTGCGTCATAGTCCGCTTTCCGATCTTCTGGACGTCAAGGCTCTTGACGAGCTGTTTCATCATTTCCATCTGCTGACGGGGCTGCACGTGGGGTTGATGGACGTCGAAGGGCATTGCGTCTATGCCAGCGACAAGCGCATCGCGCAACGCTGCCGCCTCTGCAAGCTGGTCCAGTCCACGTCCGAAGGCGCCGAACGCTGCCGCGAGGAATTCGCGCGCGGCGGGCAGGAGGCGTTTCGATGGGGCGAGCCGTACTACTTCGAGTGCTGGATGGGGCTGATGGAATGGTCCGTGGCGCTGGTGATCAATGACGAATACGCCGGCAGCATCGTCTGCGGACAGGTCTTGGTCGAAGGGCAAAACCAGACTTTCCGCAAGCACTTGAAGGAGTTGTGCGAGGAGGTGGGAACGTCGTGGATCCGCGCGGAAAAAGCCAGCGATGAAATCCAGGTGATTTCGCCCGAGAAGATGCGCGCGTCGGGGGAGATGCTGGCGCTGATCGCGCAGCAGATCTGCGGCTCGGGCGAAGCGTTGCTCGAAGCGCGCCGCCGCCAGCAGGAGCAGCAGCGCCGGATCGCCGAGACGATCCACGAGCGCAAAATACAAGGCCTCGGGGCGGTGTATCCGCTCGACCTGGAAAAGCAGCTGATCGCCCACGTGAGGCTCGGCGAGGTTGAGCAGGCCAAGGCGCTCCTCAATCATCTGCTCGGGGCGATCTTCTTCCGCGACATGGGATCGGGCGAGGTTTTGAAGGCGCGCCTGATCGAATTGCTGGCGCAGCTGTCGCGCGCGGCGGTCGAGGCGGGCGCGGACCTGACCGCTACGCTCGGCGCCAACCTCGACTACCTGAACCGCATCAACGCCTGCCGGACGCAGGACGAAATGTGCGAGACCCTGCGCCATGCGCTCGACCGTTTCACCGAAGGGGTTTATGCCTCGCGCAACACCGAACAGATGCGCATCCTGGCCGAGGCGATCCAGTTCGCGCGCGACCACTACAGCGAATCCATCAGCCTGAACGACGTGGCGCACGCGATGCATCGCAACAGCTCGACCTTGCGCAAACTCTTCCGCGAGCAGATGGGAACGACCTTTACCGAATACCTGAACAAAGTGCGCGTGGAGGCGAGTGTCGAATCGCTGAAGAATCCGGCGCTAAGCCTGGCGCAAATCGCCGTGGACATGGGCTTCTACGACCAGTCGCATTTCGGCAAAGTCTTTCGCGTGCTGACGGGCTACACTCCGGCCAACTACCGGCGCAAGGTGCTTTAGGCTTGATTTCCGCCGGCGAAGCGAATAGCTCCATTCCAACACGTGTGGCAGGGAACGGGGGATGCAAAATTTGCAATTCAATTCTCAGCCACGATAGCATCTGCAATAAAAGCGAACGCAAGAGGCGGGTCATGGGCGCAGTCAGAACAAGAGTGAAGCTGACAAACGATTTCGATCGGGCCTTAGTGTGTCGCGGAAAGCTGGAAAGGAACCAGATACGGACTTATGAAACGGATGCCATAGCGGACACAGACGTGATTCGATGTTCGCTGCCATCCTATATTGTTGAGCATCTCGGCTTGCAGATAGCAGGGGAGCGCGTCGTGGAATTTGCCGATGGGCGGCGGGAGACTGTGCCGATTACCGAGCCTTTCATCGTGGAGATTCTTGGACGCAAAGAATTGGAGACCGCGTTGGTTCTTGGTGATGAATCATGGATTGGCCACACAGCGCTCGCAAAATTGGACTTGGTTATTGATCGCATAAATCAGCGCCTTATTCCCAATCCAGCCCATCCCGACCAGCCGGTGTCGAAGATTAAATAAGGAGGATTTGCGCTTATGCTACTGGAACGGACCATGCAATTTCGCGGCTCGAAGGGAAGAGCCGATTTGAAAGCCTTATTCGACACGGGCGCGACGTATTCCTGCATTCATCCGGCGCAAGCCGAAGCGCTGGCCCAATCCCAGGCGCTGCCGGATCCGTTGGAGATGGAAATCGCGCAAGAAGGTTACAGGATGCGAATAACACATCGAATCCGGCTGGATTTCTATCTCAACGATCTTCGTCTAACGGATGAGTTCATGATCGTGCCGGCATTGTCGGAGCAGGCGATCATCGGCGCTACGACGATGCAGAAATGGAAAATCAAACTTGATTTCGAGCACGACCAGGTATTGACAGACCCACGCGTTGCCAAACTCAAACTCATGTAAAAGCAGCAGGCTGGCGCCTGGAAAGTTTGGAGGATTTATTCCCATGATTATCGAGCGCACCATGCAATTTCGCGGCCCCAAAGGGCGGGCTGATCTCAAAGCCTTGTTCGACACCGGCGCGACGTATTCCTGCATTCATCCGGACCAAGCCAAGGCGTTGGCTCTTCCTGAAGAGCTGCCGAATCCGCTGGAGGTGGAGATAGCTCGGGAAGGGATCACAATGCGAATTACACATTGCATCCCGCTGGATTTCTACCTCAACGATCTACGTTTGACGGATGAATTCATGATTGTGCCAGCGTTGTCAGAGCAGGCGGTCATCGGCGCTACGACGATGCAGAAATGGAAAATCAAACTTGATTTCGAGCACGATCAGGTGTTGACGGACCCACGCGCTGCTAAATTGAAATTAATGTAGAAACGAACGAGCGGTTGACATTACAGAATCTTTCAATCTCGCGCATCTCGATTAGCCGGTTTCGAAAATCAAATGAGAATTGATCTTAAAGAACTCGCCGAACGCGAAAGCGAACAGGTGGAATGGAAGGAAAACGTCGCTGACACTGAGGACGTGGTCCGCGCGGTTGTGGCGTTCGCCAACGACTATTCCAATTTGGGCGGGGGCTACGTCGTGTGCGGCGCCGCGGAGACGCGCGACGAACATGGGTTTCAGAAAATGGCGTTAACCGGCATGACGGCGGCGCGCTGCAGGGAAGTGGAAGGCGCCGTCTTGAGCGATTGCCGCGAAAAGGTTGAGCCGCCCATTGTTCCTATCGTGGATGAGCAAAGCGCCGCCACGCCGGACCGCCGCATCCTCGTCTTCATCGTGCCGGCTTCCGGACATGCGCATTGTTTCCGGGGGCGAGGCAGGGACGCGTCGAAATATTTCATCCGGATTGGCCGGGAAACGCGCGAAGCCCGCAATAGTCTGTTGCGCGAATTGCTTGTCAGGAAGAAAGCGCTGGAACCCTGGGACCGCCGGGTCTGCCGGGAGGCGGGCATTGCAGATATTGACTTGGTGGTGTTCCGTGACATGTTGCAGGAAATGGGACTTTGGGATTCCAAGAAGCCGCTGGATGATTATTTCTCCAGCGAATCAAAGCTCTCTGAATTCGTTCCTCCGTTGATCGGACGCGAGCCGCTGACCGGACAAACCTACCCGCGTTATTTCACGCTGCTGCTCTTTGGCAAGGAGCCGACGCGCTATATTCCGGGCGCCTACGCGATCTATTCCAAGTATCACAGCGTGGATCGCGGACAGCCGGCGGGCGAGCAGAAATGGATCAAGGGAACCATCCAGGCGCAGGCACGGATGCTCATGCAGCTGCTCAGCGCCGAAGCTCTCACGCTTTTTGACAAGAGTGATCCGCGCCCGAATCAGGCCGCTTATCCAGAGCGGGCGTTGCAGGAAGCCGTCGTTAACGCGCTCGCGCACCGGGACTACGAATCGGATCATCCTGCGCGCGTTACGGTCTTTATGGACCGAATTGAGATTCTTTCGCCCGGCTCGCTCCCGCGCGAGATCAAGCCGGAGGACTTCAAAACCGGAAAGTCTTTTCCGGTGTGGCGCAATCAATCGCTTGCATATTTCTTAAATAAGATGCGTCTGGCTCAAGCCGAAGGACAGGGCATTCCCACGATATTAAGGCTGATGGATTATGAGGGATGTCCGCCGCCCATCTTTGATCTTCGCCCGGGGGCCGTCTTGTGCACATTGCCCGCGAATCCGCGGAAACTAAAAAATGGCATGTCATAATTTTTTCTAAACCCGGAACTCGGAACCCAGAACTCGGAACTCGGAACTCCTAAAGCATGAACGTTGACGCCATGAGACGGATTGACCGCTGGATCGGCGCGCCGGTGTGCGCGGGGCTGACGGTTTGGGATAAGATTTTTTTTTCAAAGGCGATGACGGGCGCCGCGCCGCGCAATGTGCTCATCATCCAGCTGTCTGAAATGGGCAGCATCGCGCTGGCGTATCCTTCAGCGCGGCGGATCAAACAGCGCTGGCCCGAGGCACGGCTGCACTTCCTCCTCTTCAAGCGCAATCGCAAGTTCCTGGAGCTGCTGGATTTCGTCGCGCCCGAAGACATTTGGATGATTGACGATTCCTCGATGGGGGCGTTTTTGCGTTCGTCGCTCGAATTCCGCCGGCGGGCGCGCGAGCGGCCGATTGACACCGCGCTCGACTATGAAATGTTTTCGCGCGCTTCGATGATCCTGTCGTGGATGAGCGGCGCGCGCCGGCGGGCGGGATTTTATAATTATCACGCCGAAGGCTGCTATCGCGGCGGGCTGCTCACGCATCCGATTTTCTACAACGTCTATAAACACGTCTCGCTGAATTTCATGGCGATGGTCGAGGCGCTGGCCGCCGACCCGCGCGAACAGCCGTGCCTGAAGCAGGTCTTGGATGGCGCGGACCTGTCGCTGCCCAGGCGCCCGGCCGATCCTGAGAAAGCGCGGGAGATGCGCGAGCGCATCCGGCAGTTTTATCCCGATCTCACCGAGCGCACGCGCATCGTTGTGCTGTCGCCGTATTCGGGGAATCTGCTGCCGATCCGCGCATGGCCGGCCGAGCACTACGCCGCCTTCACGCGCAAGCTGCTCGACCGCACGGAAGACACGATCGCGCTCGTAATCGGCCTGCCCGAGGCGCGCGACTATTGCCGGCCGATCTTCGCCAAAGCCGCCGGCCCGCGCCTGGTGGATTTTATCGGCCGCACGAAAGACATCGCCGACGTGGTGGATTTATTACAAGTCAGCCATTTGCTGGTCTGCGGCGACAGCGGCCCGCCGCATTTCGCTTCGCTGACGCATTGCCCTGCGATCGTGATCTTCGGCCCCGAGTGCCCGATGATGTATGCGCCGCTCAACGACAACACGCGCTGCGTTTATCTCGGCATGAGCTGCAGCCCGTGCGTCTCAGCCTTCAACCACCGCTCGACGCCCTGCACGAATCCTCTATGCGTGAAGCAAATCGAACCGCAGAAGATATTGGGCATGGCGCTGGAAGTATTGAATGGATAATTGCACAAAAATTTGAAGACAGGATATATTTATCCTGCCCCTAATTTATCCTGCCCTTAATTTATCCTGTCTCTAATTCATCCTGCCTCTAATCCATCCTGCCTCTAATTCATCCTGCCTCTAATTCATCCTGACAAGTCGCCGGTATCCAAATCTATTTTTCGAATACAATCGGCGCGAAGTGGTCGGGGACGTGGAAGTTGAGCGCGTCGCCAATGGGCGCCCAGCTGGCCCAATGCGGATGAGAGGTTTCATCGCCGCATTTGTAGAAATTCGCCCGCCATTCCTTCCCCGCGATTTCCCCCAGCGCTCCGACGTGAACCTCGAAGAGCGAAAAAGGGATGAAGTATTCGAGCCGCCATTCTGTCGGCGTTTCAATCTCCGGCGATACGAATGACGGCATCGAATGATAAATCGCCACCTCGCTCGCCAGGGTATCCTCGATCGGCTCGCTTCCGGCGAGTTTGCCCGCCTCATCGCGCCGCCAATCCCACACATAGCTGGCGAGCAGCGCTCCGCCGCAATTGATTTCGAAGTTGAAGTAGCCCTTACCCGGCTTGGGCCGCACGAAAAACTCACAGCAGCTGTCCAACCAGACCGGGTCCATCCGCTCGGTCCAGACGCAACGCATGTAGCGGTCCATCACCTTGAACGCCACATAGATTCCTTTTTCGTTGTAGAGCGCCTTGGCCTGCGTGAGCGGATGATGATCGCTGCTCATGCGATGAAAATGATTGATGTCGAGCGCCGGCGCCTGATCCCACGGCGCCTCGTCCCATTGGCCTTCCAGCGCGGGCGGTTGCTTGGCGCGGCGAATAAGATAACTCAGGCTCATGATTCCATCATCCTCCTTTCATGCGCGCAAATAAACGCAACCGCCTTTTGGGGAAACGTTCTTGGCGCAGCATGATTGGATTATCCAAAAAACCAGCGGCGGCGCCAGCATTATCGCCAGCACCGCCGCGGATGGGGCGCCCCTCGCAGTGTGGCTGCTCAATAAGCACAAGACCTTTGTC
>JAPLSP010000279.1 GCA_026398575.1 Candidatus Sumerlaeota bacterium
CTCCTTTGAAAATAGTGTGGAACTACCAACTGCATTTACGATAGATGAAGGGCGCTCGATATGCAACTGTTTTTTCGACTATTTGCATGGAAAATTCATCATTTTCTTAAGTCAACAGCATTGGCCTTTAGGCGGGGTGAAAGCAAAGGCGCTAATTCACTAGCGCGCTTTAGCGCGGCTTCTCGACATGCTTCAGCAGCAAATCAAGGGGCTTTGTTTTTTTCTAAATCCGGTCGAGAAGACGCGCTGAAGCGCGCTCCGCGTTAGAGGCTGCCTGCAGACACCCCTGCTAAAGCAGGGTGCAAAGAAGAGCCGGCTAAAGCCGGCTAATCCGGCGATGCTTTGCTGTTTTAGCTACTATCGCTTTATTTTGGACCGCAATGGAATTAGTTATTTGATCACGAGATTTTTGAAAAGCCGTATTCATATTGCTTCAGGCGATCCGAATGAATCCTCAATCGCAAACACTCACAAAAATATGGTGTGAATTCGCCGGAGAGCTGGATCAGGTTTTGACCGGCCACGAGCTGGATTATCATTCCGGAAACGGACTGATGTTATATGTGTTTCCCGGCGCCGTCTTGATTCAAGGCTATCTGGACGTCAGTATGAAAGAACTCGGCGATTGGGACTTGGCGCGGCTGCCCCCCGCGCTCATAGGCGCCATTCAAGACTTCTGGGAAAATATCGCTCGATTGGCTTGGTGCGACGGCATGGAGCCATCATCTTTTATAAAAGCCGCCGCTGCAGAAGAAACCCAATTTCGCCGCGCGCTGGCAGCGGACTTGCGCAACCTGCTAAATCGCGCGCCAGTTCCCGCCTACGCGCAGACCGTGTCAACCTTCCTGAGAACCGCATTCCCAAATATCACGGCTGATATAGCAGCCCTGCTTCATCCAAGAATCGCCGCCGCCATCGCCGCCTACTATGAATCAACCCACAATCTCATCTCTCGCCTCTGTTGCCCTGACACGGACTGACACGGACAGGCACAGACCAACACGGACGCGCATAGGCTGGGGCTGGTTTGCTTCGCGTTTCATACACTCGCCACCAAGATGGTGGCGCTCCCAGTGTCTCCACACTCAATTCTCCTCCAGCGTGGCCTTCGTCGCGCCGGTGGAGATGCCGCCATCCACCAGCAGCGTTTGTCCCGTCACATAGCGGCTTTCTTCGGAAGCCAAAAACACGATGGCGCCGTCCAGGTCGTTGGGCTGGCCGGGGCGCTTCATGGGAATGCGGTCGCTGATATATTTCACCCACGCCTGATTCTCATAGAGCACAGCATTCTGCGCGGTCTTGAACCATCCCGGCGCCAGACAGTTGACCGTGATGCCATGCCGCCCCCATTCATCGGCCAGGCTCATCGTCAGTTGCTTCGTGCCGCCGCGGCTGGCGCCATAAGGAGCGAGGCCGGCGTATCCAAACACGCTCGTCACCGAGCCGATGTTGATGATGCGCCCATAGCGGCGCGGGATCATCGTGCGCGCGACGGCCTGCGCGGTGAAGAACGTCCCGCGCAGATTCGTGTTCAGGATCAGGTTCCAATCCTCCCACGTCACATCGAGCGCGGGCTTGCGCCGGTTGCAGCCGGCGTTGTTGACGAGGATGTCAATCTTGCCGTAGTGCCCAAACGCCCCCTCGGCCATCCGGTTGATGCTGTCGAGATTTTCGACATCGAGCTCCAGCGCCAGCGCCTTGCGCCCCAGCGCTTCAATCTCCGCCTTGAACGCCGCCAGCGTTTCGCGATGACGGCTGGTAATGACCAAGTCCGCCCCCGCCTTTGCCAGCGCGCGCCCCAAATACTGCCCCAACCCGCGGCTCGTTCCGGTAATGATCGCCACCCGCCCCGATAAATCAAAGAAACCTTCGGCCATGACATACCTCCCAGCTAACAGTATCGGATACTCTCGAAATTTCCCTACATAGCACACTCCGCGAAATCCGCTTGCTCATAATTCCCCGCATAAACACAGGCAGAATCATTGAGGGCAGAATCATTATGATTCTGCCCTCAATGATTCTGCCTGTATTCATGCGCCTTCGCTCAGCATTTGTCATTCCCCCGGTTTGGCCGCTTCGGCTTTTTTCCGGGCGGCGCGCGAGCCGGTCTCCATCGGCTTGAATGGATGAGGCGGCACGTCTTTCTCAAGCATCTGTTTGGCCATGTCGTCCTTATACTTGTCTGCAAACGCCGCGAGCAGGTTGCGATGATCCATTACGATCCTGCGGAATTTAGGATCGGCGGCCAGGTCGTTGGTTTCGCCGGGATCGGTTTGCAGGTCCACGAGCGATTCGCGGTGAACGCCAAACTCATAGAGGCAATACTTGTACCGCTCGCTCCGCACCATGCGGCCATTCGACTGCGGGTGAATGTCGCCGACGTCGCCCGCCTGGCTCATGTCGTTCTCGATCACGACGTGATCGCGCCAGTCGCGCGGCGTTTCGCCCATCGCCAGCGGGCGCAAACTGCGGCCCGGAAGTTTTTTCGGGATTTCGATTCCCGCGAAATCTATCATCGTGGGAAGTATGTCTATCCCCGTGTTGACGAGTTTATCGGAGACGCCTTTCGAGATTTTGCCCTTGAAGTTGACGATCAGCGGCACGCGCGCCGACTCCTCATAGAAGACCGTTTTCTGGTTGAAGCCATGCGCGCCCGCGCATTCGCCGTGATCGCTGGTGAAGATGATCAGCGTATTGTCTTCCTGTCCCGCTTTGCGCAGCGCCTCCAGCACCCTGCCGATCTCCGCGTCCACCTTTTCGATCATCCGATAGTATCCCCAGCGATGCTTGCGCCAATCCTCGACGGTATAGCTCCCGACGGGGAAAGGACCGTCCGGGACCTGATAGCCCTTGCGCATCATCGTCATCGTGTCCGGCTCGTTCGAGGGCGGCGCGAGATTGGCCGGAGGCGGCGGCAGTTTGTCCAGCGCCGGCGGATCGCCGATTTCGCCGCAATTCAAAGCCTGCTTGCGCCCCGACAGCCTGCGCGCCCATTCGCAGATGTTGTGCGGATTCAAAAAACTCGCCACCAAGAGGAACGGCTTGTCGTGTTTGCGGGCGAGGAATTCTACTGCCCCATCCGCAACGCCGGCGTCGTGGCCATCCTTGCTCTGACTCTTCATGATTTCAAAGCCATGGCTGTTCGCGTCTCTCGCGGGGAAGCACAAGTGCCATTTGCCACTATAGCCCGTGTCGTAGCCGGCGTTGCGGAAATACGTCCCCATGCAAACGAATTCCTTGGGGTCCAGACCGCCCTTGGGAGGCGCGTTCTTAGTCACGCCCGTTTCGTGTGGATATCTCCCGGTGAACAGCGAATTGCGCAGCGGCATGCATAAAGGATTGGCGCTATACGCACGCGAAAACAGCATGCCGTTGGCCGCCAACGCGTCCATGACGGGCGTGTTGAGATACTGCTTCCCCATCCGGCAGCTCATCGCCTCGGCGAACTGCTGGTCCGTCATGATAAACAACACATTGGGCTTTTTGCGGCTCTCCTGCGCCCAAACGCGCCCGGAAAGCAAAGCCCCTCCCATCGCCGCCGCCACCCCCGCCTGCACAAACGTTCGTCTTTTCATAGCGCTATTCTCCTCTCACCATGCTCGGACAAATGCGCTGCGGAAAGGATAGGGAAAGACAGGCGTTGAGAGGAAGAGGAAAAACCACGAGGCTTATTTGAAAATGGTTCTTGCCAAGAAAAGCTCTTATTATGACCCAAGCGACATTGGGATGGCTTAGTGCTCATATTAATAAATGCGATAACACAAAGTCATCGCGAATACTTATGCCCGAAGAAAAGTTTCATGAGGATAGGAACGGCGCCAGCATTTGGAGTG
>JAPLSP010000184.1 GCA_026398575.1 Candidatus Sumerlaeota bacterium
ATGAATTTCTCGGGGCTTATCTCCTTGCCACTCGCATCTTTCCCGCTCGCATCTTTCCCGCTCGCACCTTTGCCGACTCCTTCGGCGCCATCGGAATAGCCGGGCTTGGAGTCGGCGACCGCGCCTTGCAGGTTCACACGCAGCGAGTTCATGACGGGATGATCTTCGCCGCCGACGTTGATCGTGTATTTCGCGGGCGCGCTCGCGATAACCTGTGTGTGGCTGCGTTGAACGAGCGAGCGGTCTTTCTGAACTTCAGACCAGTTGAACGTGACCTCGACGGGCTTGAAGGTTGTGTCGGGCGGCTGGTAGTTTGCCTCCATGCGAACCGCATAAATGCTCGCGCCGGATTTCGAGGCGTCGGGCGAGTTCATCAGGTACTTGACCATCACGCTGCGATTGCCTTTCGGGATTTCCACCGTTTCATAGTGAATGACGTCCCAAGGCTGCTCCGTGCTCGTGAGCGTCCACGAGACCTTCCAGGTCTTTCCGCCGTCGAGCGAATACGCGAGGTCACAGTGGCTTTTGGGCGCGCGGTTGCAGAAGCGTCCGCCATAGGTCAGCCGCGTGAGATCGCCCGGCGCATCCATGCGATAGATCAGATAAGCGTCTTCTTTGGCGACGGCGGGCCAGACAACGCCCTGATAGCCGATATGCTTCGCGTCGTTTGCGATATTTTTTTCCTCGACGATATGCTCTTTGTATTTCCCTCCCTGCAACTCGGGCCAGAAGACGATGGACTCGGTCTGATCGCCGGCGCCGACGTAGATCGTATTCTTTCCAAGGTTGAGGCGCGGTTGCGTTTTGGCATTGAGCTGCGTCCGCGTTTCGATATCGAGCGACTTCAGTATTGCGTCGGCCGCGGAGGCTTTGCCGAGGAGCTCAACTTTGATGAGCGCTTCGTAGGCGCCATTGACTTCGTGGACAAGGTGGACTTGGGTGGTTATTTCATCGGTTGAGTCCGCTTTCCAAACCTCCTGCCATTTGAGGCCGTTGTTGACACTCACTGAAATCCTGGCCGCGTCGTCGGCGGTTTTGAGCACGAAAGCGGCTTTGATGATTTGCGACGCGATGACGTTGCCCGATTGAACTTTGAAAATGACCTGGGCCGGAGTGTTGGCTTTATCCGGCTGCAATCCCTTCGGCGCCGCGGGGACGATATGGTCGGCGCTGTGGATGACTTTGCCATAGCCGTCTGCGGTCAGGGCGGGTTTGAACGACCAGACGCCATTGCCGCGCAGGCCGTATTTGCCCACCATTTCGCAGTCCTTTCCGTTCGGATTGGGAATAAACCACCCGGCTTCATCGCCCTGCTTTTTATAGGTTCGCGTATATACTTCGCCTTCTTTCAGGTTCAGGATATAGCGATGGCCGAAGTCCCAGTCGTTAAAATACTTGCGGAATTTGAGGCCGTTCGGGTTGAAGCATCTGGCCTCGTCCTCCAGCGAGCGTTCGCAATCGGCGCCCGTCAGGAATCCGTGCGGGCTGGTCGCGTTCAGGCAGTGGTATTTGGCGACGTGTCCGCGTTCGGTCTTTCCGCCCGAGGCTTCGCAGGCGCCGTCCTTGCCGATGTCCACGACGCCGGCAATCGTCACGCCGTCGCACAGCGTATAAAGCGCCGACATCGAATTGTCGTAGATATGCCAGCGGCCATCGTATTCGACTTCGGGCACCGTATGCAGCGAGATGTCCCAGTATTTGACCTTCAAGCCCATGTTGTGCCAGATCGCGCAATTGATCCCCGCGATAGTGCTGCACATGGTAAAGCCGTAGTCGTTGAACTGGCGGATTGGGTCCGTCAGCGCCATTCCATGCAGGAGGATGGGCTGGGTCTGCCGGCGCGCGATATGGTTCCAATAAAATACCGCCCAGCATTTTTCCTTCGGCGTGGGCCACTTGGCCGTGACGCTATGGATCATGCTCGGGAGATCGGAGTAGTCGGGTGACGCGTCGGTCACGACTTTCACGTTGCAGACTTCGGCGCGCGCGGTGGAGGCGAGGAAAAGCAGAATAAGCGCGCTGAGCGTTGAGTTCATGATTTTTATAGGAACCCCCTTATTATTGGATGCATTTCTCGGTGCCTCTGTGTCTCTGTGGTGGATCTGCATTATATGGCTAATGGTCTATGCTTTGCGCAAAAGATGTCGTAGCATTTCAGCGCTCCGATTGCGAGCAAGCCCCATATAAACGGATGCATCGGCAGACGGTATCGGTCATATCCCGCCGTGAACGATGTGATGACGATGAAATAGAGAATGGCGGTGATGTAGAGCAGCGCGGCGATCCGGGTTGGTTTGGAGCGGACTGCGACGTACGCTCCTAAAAGCGGCCCCAGGCAGAAGAGCAAAAATGAAATCGCGCGGACGGAGACATTGAGGAGCAACGGGATGAATGCCTTACGGCGCCAAGCTTCGCCGATCTGGACTTTCTCGAATGAATCGTCACGCGTAATCCGCGCCGCCAGTGTTTGCATTGTCGCAGGCGACGTCATGAGATTCACCGCGTTGACGGCGTAGAGCTTCAGGGAAGCGAAAGGACGACGGCGGATGAGATTGATCCCGATTTTTCTCAATAATGCGTCCGCCTCGACTTCGGAAAGATTCATCTGGCGGCGGATTTCATGCAGGGCCGCGAAGGAGCCCTGGGCGCGAACCTGATATGCGATTTCCTGCGCGCGCGCCAGAGCGGGTTGGGCGGCGTAGTCCTCCGGCAATGGCGGCGTCAGCAGCGCGATCTGGCTCCACAGGATGTTGGTGCCCTGGGAAGTGTCGAAATCCAGGCATCGCGCCACCGCCCAGTTTCGAATCAGCCAGGGAACCGTCGGGATGGCGGCTGCGATCATGAACGCCAGGGCCATCTGCGCTGCGCGCCGCCGCGTTACCGGAAGCGCGAAGGCCAATGCGGCGCAGCAGACCCAATAAAACTTGAACACCGGCCGCACGAGCATCGAGGCGCCGATCGTCAGGCCATAGAGCGCGAAATTCATCCGCGACGGCCGGGCCACGGCGCGCGCGCCCGCCCAAAGACTCACCGCCACAAACAGGAGGAACATCGTATCGGTCAAGAGCAGACAGGCATAGAAACTGGCCCAAATATCCAGGACCGCGAGCCAGAGCGCCAGCCGCGCCGCGCGGGCGCCAAATGCCTCCTGACACGCCAGCGCCGTCAAAAACGCCGTCAGAACGGACAAGACCGCCTGAATGCCCGCCACCGTCCAATCGAAGGCCGCGCCATTGAGTCCGATGCGATAGAGGGAGGCCCAAAAAGCTAGATTGATCGGAAGGCGAAACGTGCACGGCGCCCATTGGCCCGTCACGATGTCCACCACGGCAAACTCGCCGCGATCGCTGAGGTTTTTAGCGAGCACCTTGTAGTAAGCCGTATCTATCTCGTTGACGGGACCGATCCATGCCAAGAGCGCCAAACGAAGCAACAATCCTGCGCTGAGCGCAATGAGCCAATAACGCAAACTGATTCGCTCCATGCCGTATGCTTTCTTTTCAAGAAGGGAGGCTCAATCCGCAATCCGAAAACTGAAAACCGAAAACTGAGAACCGAGAACTGAAAACCGAAAACCGAAAACCCCTACAGGACCCACGGCGAGCGCTTGGGGCGATCGAGCCAGCGCGCGGCTTCGGGATCGCCGACGATCTCCTCTTTGTCCGGGTCATATTTGATCGGGCGATTCAGCCAATAGGCGATGTTGCCCAGGTGGCAGACCGTCGTGGCGCGGTGCGCGTATTCGATGTCGCGGAAAGCCCGCTGCCGCGTCTTGACGCTGGCAAGGAAATCGCCGAAGATGCCCCCGGCGCCCTTATAGCCTTCGATGTCCACCGGTCCGGGCAGCGCGGGCAGACGCGTGGTTTTGCGCGAGAGCTCACCTTCGGTTCCAATGTAAGTGATGTCGTCGGTCCCGCCGTGATAGAGCTTCAGTCCGCTGGCATAGCGATAGGTGAGATACTTGACGTCCTTGCCATCCGGCGGAATGATCTCGACCGGACCGGTCTTGTGCACGCCAATCGCAAACGTGGCGGCGCCGAAGCGGTGTGCGCCCCAGTCCGTCATGCCGCCGCCCGAATAATCGCGGAAAGGACGGAAGCCGCCGTGCGCCAATTGGTCGTGATACGGCCTCCACGGCGCCGGCCCGAGCCATAGGTCCCAGTCAAAGCCCTTGGGGACTTCCTGCGCGGGAAGGAAGCATTCGCCCGACGGCCCGCCGCACGCCACGTATGCTTCCTTGATTTCGCCCAGCGCGCCGCCGCGCACCAGCCGGGGCCAGGGGCCATAGTCGCCGAGCACGCGCTGGCTGCCGCCGGAAAAAACGCGGGCATAGCGCCGGACCGCGTCGGCCATGGCGCGCCCTTCGCCGATGGTGAGGCATTCGGGCTTTTCGCAATAGACGTCCTTGCCGCTCCGGCAGGCCGCGATTGTGATGAGGGCGTGCCAGTGATCCGGCGTGCCAATCAAAACGGCGTCAATATCGTCGCGCGCGAGCACTTCGCGGAAGTCGGTATGGAGGGCGCAGTCCTTGTTCCCGTATTTCTGGTCCACATAGTCCTTGGCCCGCTCGCGATGATCAAGCGCCGTATCGCACACGGCCACCATCTGCACCTGGCCGAAGCCAACGAATCCTTTCATGTCGCCGGTGCCCTGTCCGCCGCAGCCAATGGTCCCCATGACAATGCGTTCGCTCGCCGGCGCCCTGTCATTGGCGCCCAGGGCCGAAGACGTGATGACATACGGCGCAGCAATCCCGATTCCCGCTGCCTTCAGAAACTGCCGGCGGTTGACGGATGATTTTTTCATGTGGTTCTCCTTGTCGGACGGAAGAATTCGTTTTTAAAACGGCGAGAACAGTTACGCAAGCGCACGCGCAAATGCCGCATACTCCGCGTCATCTTGAACGGCCATTTGCATAATAGAGCGAGCGTCAGGTTCTGATTTTGCAAACTTGATGATGACCACAAGTTTTCCTATCGCTTCTGATCTGTATTTCCGCAGGTCACTGCGCTCCATTAGCTTAAGAACTCTGACTGTAGTCTCTCCCTGTATTGTTCTTGCGCCAATGACTGCCTCGTGTGTGAGTCTGTCATACTTAAATTCCAAATGCGCCTGTGGATCGTCCTTACAGGGATTCAGCAACGGCCCGCCTTCTTTACTTGATGGGAAATGATCGCCTTTGCATTCAGCGCTGTTACAAATTTCGCACGACAGAATCAAATTGTCCCAATCGAATGTGAGATTCTCATACCTGCTTTTGGGCTTGAAATGGTCTATTCTGGGAAAGTGACTAACGCCGAGTTTGCTTTCGCAATACGCGCATTTGTTCTTGAACATGGTTCCAAGACACGCGCGTATTGAAGGATGATTGTATTTGCTTTGCACTTTCCTGAAGTCATTTGAATTTATGCCATACTGCCTTCGTGCTGCTTTAAGCTCGCGCAGCCATTTTGCCCGATTTTTCGAAAGAGCAGTCGGCGGACTGGAGCGCTGGATCTTTATCATGGCAAATGCTTCTCCAAGAAGTCTTCAATCCGGGATTGAAGACTGCCGGGCTCTGGCGGTCCGCCAAAAGGTCTGGCGCGCGCGATGAAATTTCTCAATTGTTGGTACTCCCTGCTTTCAGCGCGGTTTCGTTTTTCGCCTTTTATAAGCAGCTCATCATAACGATCAATTTTCTCCTGCGTTTCCGGAGCAAATGATGACATTGGCTTATATTTCGGCGATACCAAAGAGAAAGCTCTGCTGGCGAGTACACGCTCGATATTCATCGAGCTCAATCCTTCGATTTTCTCATAATTCGCTTTCCCATTTTCCATAAAGAAGCGATAGGTCAACGCCTTTTCGCCGGCCCCCGCGGCAATGAATGGACTATGTGTGGCTACTATGAATTGAATTTTGGGGAAAACTTCCTGCAGTTTGGCGGCGATATCCCATTGCCATGTTGGGTGCAAATGAATATCCAATTCATCAATGATAACCACGCCTTCTTCCTTTAATGGGTCTTTACTTTTGGGAAAACTCGCAATGAGCCGTCCGATTAAATCACCGGCCAATGCAAGAACGCTCCGGTAACCGTCGCTCATCGAGATTGTGGGAACTTTGCGGCCATTGGCATTGAAAAGAATGCGTCCCTCAGAGGTGATGGAATCGAATGTAATCCCGGCTGGCAGAATCGCATTGATTGCCTTCACAACCATCGCTAACTGCCTTTTTGCCTTCTGGTCCTTTTCTTTTTGATAGTGGTAATCCAGGAAAACCATCCATTGTTCACCCGATGTGAGCGATTGGTCTTCATTGAATTGCGTGAAGAAATTTGTGTATCGGACTTGATCTTCCCAAGAAGGAACAAGGATTTGCGGGGAGCGCGATAATCTTCGGAATGCCCCATAGCCAGCAGCAAACCAACCTCGTCCTTTGGACGAAAAAGCATTCTGTCTAAGCCATGATAAATTCCGGGACGGGCTTTCCACAATTGCGGGCTGAGAATATTCGCGGTTGTTGATCGTCGTTTTACCGGAACCGGTCACATGATATGAATATGCGAAGCGATGCCGCACTTTCTGTTTCCCAAATTTCCCTGGGTCATTCGGTCCCTTTTGAATCGTTGCGCTGATTTTGCCTCTTGCATTTCCGTTGTCTCGTAGCCAGCCGTGAGGGGTGAACTTGAGCTGAGGAACTCCTTCCGGCCCTATCAGCAGCAAAGCAAGAGCCTGAAGCGCTGTGCTTTTTCCGCATCCATTCTCGCCCAAAAAAGTAATCCAGTGAGGAATGTCGCCTGATTGAGTGAAGGGAATGTCGAAGCTTTCGAAGCATTTGACATTCTCAATTTTGAAATCTGATACGTACATGGCTATCATCCTTATTCACAATCGCTCTGCCGTTTCGCTTCTTAGCGCATTATTCATTCAAGCATCAAATGATCCTGCAAGTATCCGGTCAGGCTGTCAATCGCAATGCGGTCCTGGGCCATGGTGTCGCGTTCGCGGACGGTGACTTTGCCGTCGGTCAGGCTTTCGACGTCTATCGTCACACAGTAGGGCGTGCCGATTTCGTCCTGACGGCGGTAGAGTTTGCCGATGGCGGCCGTATCGTCATAGACCGCGTAGAACTTGCGCTTGCACGTCAGCGTCAGCTTCGTCGCCAGTTCGACGATCTCCGGGCGGTTCTTCAGCAGCGGCAGGACGGCCACCTTGATCGGCGCCAGGGCGTGATGCAGTTTCAGGACGACGCGCTCGCGGCCCTCGACTTGTTCGCTGTGATAGGCGTCGCACAAAAACGCCAGCGCCGAGCGGTCCACGCCCGCCGACGGTTCGATGACGTAGGGGAGATACTTTTCGTTGAGATAGGGATCGAAGTAAGCACAGTCCTTGCCCGAATGCTGCTGGTGCTGCTTCAAATCGAAGTCCGTGCGATTGGCGATGCCTTCGAGTTCCTGCCAGCCGATGGGGAATTTGTATTCCACGTCCGAGCAGCCTTTGGCGTAGTGCGCCAGTTCGTCTTTGGCGTGCGGGCGCAGGCGCAGGTTCTCCTGGCGCATGCCGTAGCGCAGGTACCAGTTGAAGCGCTCGGCGAGCCAGTATTCGTGCCATTCGACGTCCGTGCGCTCGCCCGGCTGGCATTTTTCGGGCGGCTTGCAGAAGAACTCGACCTCCATCTGCTCGAACTCGCGCGTGCGGAAGATGAAGTTGCGCGGCGTGATTTCGTTGCGAAACGACTTGCCGATCTGCGCGATGCCAAAGGGCAGTTTGCGGCGCATCGAGGTCATGACGTTTTGGAAATTGACGAAAATGCCCTGCGCGGTCTCCGGGCGCAGGAAGACTTCGCTCGCTTCGTCAGCGACCGGCCCGATGAAGGTGCGGAACATCAGATTGAACTGCCGCGGATCGGTCAGCGAATTGGCCGTGCCGCATGAGGGGCAGTTCTTGGGATAGGCGGGCTTGAGCGTATGCGGCGCCCCGGCGAAGTACTCGTCGAACGCGCGCTTGTTTTTCTTCACCGCCTTCTCGACGGCCTCTTCCCACGTCTCGGCGTTGATCTCGATGTCCGGATCGTGCTCGGCGCCGTCCTTGACGAAGAGGATGCGGAAGCGCCCCATGTTGTCGGCGCGGAAGCGTTTCTTGCACTGGCGGCAGTCCATGAGCGGGTCCGAAAAATTCTGAACATGCCCTGAAGCGACCCACGTCTCGCGGTTCATCAGAATCGCCGCGTCCAGCCCTTCGATGTCGTTGCGCTCATAAATCATCGCGCGCCACCAGGCGTTCTTGACGTTTTTCTTCAGCTCGGCGCCGATGGGCCCATAGTCAAACGTCCCGCCAAGCCCGTTATAAATCTCGCTGCCAGGGAAGATCACCCCCCGCCGCTTGCACAGACTCACGATCGTGTCCATTGTCAATGCTTGTTCGCCCATGCTCATTTATTCTCCTTTGATTTATTCATTCATCCGTAGATTCTCGATTCCGCAACCCATCTCCTTGCTCTTGGCCCAGATACTGTCATAGAAATGCTCAAAAGACTTGCTGCGATGCAGCCATTTGCGCAATGGCGCTTTAGTAACAAATTCAGCGATTTCCACTTCCAACCTTTCCCGGCCTTTGCTCTTGAAGCAGGATTGAACAACATTCTTGGGGTCGCCGTCTTTTGTATCTTCCCATAGGAATTCGCCGGGAGTTTTGCCAAACTGCCGAGCAATGTAATCGCAATCTGCGCAAAGCCAACACTCGACGTTCCTTTCGCAAACGCCAAAAATGACTAAATGCGAGTGCTCGGGTTTGCAGCGCTTTCGATGATCATTCAAAATGTCTCGCCAGTCTTTCTTGTCCGAGTCCTTAAGGAAGATGATCACATCCACGCCCTGCTTCATGAGCGCCATACAGGTATGTGGAATTTCGCGCCCCATGCTCACTCCCGTCCGCCCGCGAAATGAGCCTTGAATAATTTCCGCATGAGGACACCAGCGATCCCTAAGCCCGGCGAGAAACGCCCGGTCAGCGCCGCCTTCAACGGAATAGCCAATTTTCATACGAGCATCTCCCGGAAATACATTTCACCCAAAGGCATGCTTTCCAGAAGCCGCATGATTTTATCATGATCGGGCCTGCTGATTGTGCTGGAAGGCAGGCCGGGCTTGAGCACATGAACGCCATCCAGATTGGCGTCGAACAAATCAATGAAATAGGGATTATGGCTGGTGAAGACGTATTGTCCGTCTTTTCCCGAGTGGTCAATCATTTCAATGAGAGGCTTCAACAAGCCGACGTGCAAACCATTCTCCGGCTCCTCGATGATGATGAAGGGCGGAGGGTTGAGTGATTCGGGCAAGGGCCGGTTCTTCAAGATCACAAAAGCCATCGCGAGGAATCTCAGAGTGCCATCGGATATGCTCCGTATGCCAAATTTCTTGCCTTGCTTGTCTTCGATGAATAGATAAACCGTTTCCGGATCCGGCGCGACAAAACTGAAATACTCCAGCTTGGGTTCAATAGCCTTGGCAATGCCAATCAGGTTGTGGGATAGTCGCGGATAGCGATTGTGCAAATCATAAATCGCGCCCGATAAGTTGCCTCCGTCCCATCGAAGAAGTTGCATGCCGAGTTCAGCGACAGGAAAACGCAATGCTTCGGGCGAAAAACTGTAGTACTGCCATGATTGAAGATATTTCATGAATGCGACGGAGGATGAACTGGCATTCGAGGAAAGATGGGCCTGCGAAAGCAATGACCTCTTATCGTATTCTGGAGTTGTTTCTGCCGAAGCGCCCACTTCTAGCACCGTTTTCATTTTATCAACGGTTTGCTTGGCAAGAGAAGGACGCTGGAGCAAAATGGTTTCCTTGATGTCTCCAGCAACGCTTGCGCACAGCTTTTCGTCCACGATACGCAAGGGTGATTGCTGACCTTCCCGGCTCTCAATGGCATGCAATCTAATTTCGTATCGGAACTTCGTGTCAATGCCATTGCAAACAAATGCGCATTCCATGGCCATTTCAATATACGGCGATTGAGATGTATATTGATTGGCAAGATTCCAGACATCCCCCAATGCGGTTTTAGCCGCAATTTCAAGGGGCAGCGAACTCGTAAGTCCGATGAAGCGCAGCAAACTGCAAAGATTGCTCTTCCCCGAATTATTCAGGCCAACCAGAAGGTTAGTACTGGAAGGGATGAATTCAAAATTGACAAAATTTCGAAAGTTATTGATGTAAATTTTTTGCAGCATAGGGCGCCTCTATTCTGGTGATGAATCGTCCGCTTTACTTTGCTTATGCCAACTCTGGTACAGATCCGGCCGAACTTGCCGGGTTTTTTCGACGGCGCGTTCGAGGCGCCATTTCTGGATGTTCGCGTGATGGCCGGAGAGCAGCACCTCTGGGATCCTCAAGCCGCGATATTCTTCGGGGCGCGTGTAGTGAGGCCAATCAAGCAGGCCTTGGCAGAAGGAATCGGCCTCGACGGATTCGTTGCAGCCGACGACGCCCGGTATCTGCCGCGCGATGGCGTCCACCAGGACCATCGCCGGAAGCTCGCCCCCCGTCAAGACGTAGTCGCCGATGGAAATCTCTTCATCCACCACCAAATCCAGCACGCGCTGATCCACTCCTTCATAGCGTCCGCAGATCAGGATCAGCGCTTTTTCTTGAGCCAGCCGCTTGGCCATATCGTGATTGAAGACCCGCCCCTGCGGCGAGAGATAAATCACGGGCGCCCGCGCCGGCGCGAGTTCCGAGTTCCGAGTTCCAAGTTCCGAGTTCCGCGTTCCGCGTTCCGAGTTCCGAGTTCCAAGGTCCGAATCCAGTGATTTGGCTTCCAATGCCTGATCGCTAACATCAGGTTTCGAGCTCGGAATCTGGAGCTCGGAACGCGGAACGCGGAGTTCGGAGCTCGGAACTCGGAACTCGGAACTCGGAACTAGTAGGTCGGCTTGGGCTGCTTCGACGGCCTCGACGATTGGGTCGGGTTTCATCACCATCCCAGCGCCGCCGCCATAGGGAGCGTCGTCGGTGACGTGATGCTTGTCGTGCGTACAGTCGCGGATGTTGCGAATCCGGATGTCAATCAAGCCGGCAGCGGCGGCGCGCGCCAGGATGCTCTCGGAAAACGGGCCCTCGAACATACCCGGAAACAATGTCAATATGACGAACTTCATAGCATTAAGCCGCTTGCCGTCAGTAGTGTCATGTCATCTTCCATAACGGCGCTGCCTGCCTTGCTGCAATTCCGCAGCGATACCGCCGGAGAAGCCAGTCTAAGCAAAGCCGCCGCGCAGGCAAGCCGGAAAATGGACGCGAAGCGCAATCCGGCAGAGCGGGAGCTATCCAACCACCCCAAGGCTGAGAATGAGATAGCTTTTCAATGATGAACAATATCAAGAAGATCAGGGGCAGGACAATGAAGCGACAGGACCCTGGAAGGACTTAGCTACCAAGGTTAGTTTTTATTTATTTGTAAGTTTTCGCTTGATTATTTTCCGTCGTATCCGTAAAAACCAGTCAGGAATTGTTTGAATTTCTTATAGGAGCTGACATCATGGAAATGGACAAAGGTCTGACTCGCTCGCAAAGGGCAGGCGCCATTATAACGATGGCGGTGGTTCTCTGCTTGTTTTCCGCTGTTACATTCGCGGCGCCTTCTGCCATTGTCATTCAGGGCAAGCTGGCGGACGGGAGCGGCAAGCCGCTGACCGGTTTGCGCCAATATCGCGTTCAATTTTACGATGCCGAAACGGGAGGCAATGCGCTGGGCGCCCCGACAACGGGAACCATCACCCTTCCCGCTTCCGGGCGCTTCAGCTTTGAAGTCGTTCCTCCTCCCGAGGCGCTAGCGGCCGCATCCTGTTATTATGAGCTGGCGATTGACAGCGCGGCTTCTCCGGATGGTTCCATTGATGTGGGAGATATTTTCCCCAACCGGGTTCGTGTCAATAGCGTCATGTATGCGCAAAAGCTGTCGCGCGACGGCGCGGGATCAGGGCTGAACGCCGATCTGCTCGATGGGCTGCATGGCGCGGACTTCGTGACGAGCGCCGCGCAGGCCGCTGCATTAGCGGGAAAGGCAGATATCGCGCACAGTCATAATTTGCAGGACCTCGGCGGCGCCGTGACGGACGCGCAGGTTCCCGACGACATCACAATCAACCGTGCAGCCAATGCGGATCGGGCGACGAGCGCATTGTTTGCAGATACCGCCGCTCAAGCCGATCGCGCGACGACGGCATTGTTTGCCGATACTGCCACAACCGCTTCTGCCGCCGATCAGGCGGCGCATTCGGACAACGCCACGTTCGCCATCGTGGCGGGCCAGGCGGATTGGGCCACCACCGCTTTGGCCGCCCTCAACGCCGCTCATTCAGATAATGCCAGCACCGCGCAATTCGCCATCGCGGCGGACAATGCAAATTATGCAGCGAGCGCTTTCTATGCCACCCAGGCCGGCAGCGCCAATCTGCTGTATGGGCATTCCTGGGGAGAATTCTCGCTCACGAGTCACACACATAGTATTACTTCTCTGACCGGGCAGATCACCAACGCCCAAGTCCCGGCCGACCTGATCGTCCCCGATGCCAACCATGCGAGTCTCGCCGACTATTCGACCTATGCCACGGACGCAGACCATCTGGGCGCACGGCTTCCGTCGGATTATTCCCTCGCGACTCACAACCATAGTATTACATCTCTGACCGGGCAGATCACCAGCGCCCAAGTGCCTGCCGATCTCATCGTCCCCGAGCATGACACGCTCGACACCGTAACCAGCCGCGGCGCCGTCACCAGCCAGTCCATCCATATCGCCAGCACCGATTGGGCGTGGGATATGAATACCGGCGCATTGTCGGTGGTTGGCGGCGTGGGAATCGGCGGCAACTTCTTTGTGAACAACTGGGCTCAGATTAATGGCCAAATCAATGCCGGCGCCAATATCTATGCGGAAGGAAATATCTATCACAATGCAGGCAAAAAAGTCTTTACCTGGGAAGAAGCCACCACCACCGGCATAGAGATGGCGCCCAATACCGGCTATATGGTTACGTGCGCGGATACTGCCGTTTTCACGCTTCCTTCGTGGCTGATGAGCGCAGGCGACATTGTGCGCCTCAACGGCGTCGGAACGGGCGGATGGAAAATCGCCCAATACGGCGGGCAAAAAATCTCGCTCGATGGACTCAACATTCCCGCCCACAATGACGTTTGGGCGTCCAGAGGGCCTAATGAACAGTGGACTTCAATCGCTTCGTCAGCGGATGGGACAAAGCTGGCCGCATGCACGTTCTATGGAAAGGTTTATACCTCCAGCGATTCGGGCGCTTCGTGGACATTGAAATTGGACAGTCCGGAGTATTTCTTGGCGATTGCTTCGTCAGCGGACGGCGCGCATTTGATCGCGGGCGAAAATCTTGGCACTGGGTATATTTTGATTTCCAGCGACTCAGGAACCAACTGGACAGCGGCGATGACCGATATGTCTCGCCCTTGGCAAGCGGTTGCTTCATCGGCAGACGGCGCGAAATTAGCTGCATGCGCGTATCCAGGGCATATGTTTACTTCCGTGGATTCGGGCGCCAACTGGACAGAAAGCCTGACGGATGCCAACCGCAACTGGCGCTGTCTTGCATCATCGGCGAACGGCGCCGCATTGGCCGCCGGCGTCAGCCCTGGCCATATCTGGATTTCCGTGGATTCGGGCGCCAGCTGGACGGAGACGATGACCGACATGGATCGGGGTTGGGGAAGTATCGCTTCTTCCGCGGATGGGAAGAAACTGGTCGCTTATGGCTATGAAGCTCCCTACCACATCGTTTTTACTTCCAATGATTCGGGCGCCACCTGGATTACCAGAATGAAAACCTCGGCAGCTCTTCTGAGCGTCGCCTGTTCGGCGGATGGGACAAAACTGGCCGTTGGCGCGGATACAGGCCATGTTTTCATGTCCTCGGATTCGGGCATTACATGGATAGAGAGAATGACGGATAGTGATCGGATTTGGCCGGGTTGCGCCTTTTCAGCGGACGGGATGAAACTGGCCGCATGCACCGGTTATTACAGCGCCGGCCCAATTTATACCTCCTCCGCATATCCCATGAGCGAAACAACGCTGGGTATCAGCGGTTATCTGTCTGGCGGCAAAGGCAGCGCCGTGGAGCTGCAATACATCGGTGGAGACACCTTCATGCCGCTGAGCCACAACGGATCGCTCGGTGCGAAATAGAGACGCGGAGAGGGGGAGACGCGGAGACGCGGAGAGGGGGAGAGGGGGAGACGCGGAGAGGGGAGACATGGAGGCAAGTCTCCGCGTCTCCCCTCTCCGCGTCTCCTTCTTCGCCGGCGAAGGTCAGCAGCGTCTCGGCTTGCTGGCGGATGTGTTCGTAGGCTTCGAGGAAAAAACTGATGGCCTCATTGGACTCATAGGCGTGCTCGGCGTCAACGCGCGTGTTGATGTCGGCCTCGAAGAGGATGTGGCGGGGCGGGCCTTCGTAGTTTGGAAGCTTGATCGAGCGGAATCGAATCCAGCGGTTGCAGTTCATTCCTTCCAGATCAATCAAATGCAGGAAGTGCAACTGGGATTCCGCCGCGCTTTCAAAAGCATTGGTTTTGAGGAATTCATTCTGCAGGGCTTCGCTGGAAGCGCCCCGGGTCTCCTTGATCAATTTGATCACGAACCCCATGCGCCGCGGCGCGTCGGGCGACATCTCGAACAAGGTTGAAATGATGCGGTAGAGCGCTTCGCGATAACGGGGAAAAAAACGCTCCAGCGTCTGCGACGGCGTATTCTGATTGTAGTAATGAAAATTGACGCGGTTCAGGGCGAATTCGCAGACGAACGAGCGGTCGCGCGAGCGCAGAACAATTCGCGGGGCATCGGGCGGCGCCGGCTGCTGCAACGGCAACACCATCGGCTCATAATCCAGCGAATTGCCGGTCCGCTCGATGAACGAGTTGGCAAACCGGACGCCGTTCTCGATCGGCAATCGGGGAAAGAACAGAGCCGACGTAATGCTGTTGACGATTAAATCCATAAGAGAACAGGGGCGCCAGCTTCAAGATTCAGATTTCAGGGATCGGAAATCCGATATCGGATGCAATGCCTTTCCCCATTGACTGGATGATGCCTGAAACGGCCCGCGTCCCTCAACAGAAAAGTAGCTCTTCAATCTCATTGAATGGAATTTCCGTCAGAAGTCAGCGAGAATTGGCAATTGACCTTGAGCGAAGGCTTCGCGGAGAATCTCACTCACGCGCCCATTGAATTTCTGATCCCCCTTCGCTTCGGAATCTGAACCATATGGTTTATGGCTGGCTTCATCTGTTTTCGCTGCTTTTCCTCTCGCTGGATTTGGCGGCGGTCTTCAGCATCAATGATCGGGACCATCTCCACGATATCATCCGCTCGACCCTGCGCCGGTGGGCCAAACTGCTGGGCGCGCTGCTTCTGATCGGCGTTGTGGTTTATCTCATGACGTCCTAAGCGCTCTGAGTCTTAAATACGGGGCCGCAGTCATGACTCAAAGCACTAACCCTGTCTATTAACTGCAAGGCCCGGTTTTGAAAGCTTCGGAGCAATTATTGCTGTGTGAGCAGCGCCAGGGCCAGCGCGTAAATTTTTATATTTTCCAGATAACGCGCGATGGCGACGCGCTCGTCGGGTTTGTGGCACATCTCTTCCTCGCCCGCCGACGAATCCACCGGCCCGAAGACGACGGCCAGCGGAAAGGCCTTGGCGTAAGTGGTTCCTGCCAGCGATGAGAACCTGGCCTCGCGTCCCGATCCGGTTTCATAAGCGCGTTTGAGGGCTGTCAAAAGCCGGCTGTGGCTCTTGGGCGAAACGAAAAGCGGCTCGAAATATTTTCCAGCGGTCTCGGTCTTGATCGTCAGACCCGGCGCGCTTGCCGCCAGTTCGCGCGCAAGCGCTTCGAATCGCACGATGATTTCCGCGGCAGTCAAGCCGAGCGGAAAACGCAGATTGAGCGAGGCGCTGGCTTCCCGGGGCTTCAAATCCAAAAGACCCAAATTGACGGTGGTGTCCTTGAGATGGTCGTGATGGCAGGCCAGGCCGAATCCGGAAGCATCGAGCAGGCAGGCGCGCTCGCCGAGGAAACGGATGAAAGCCGCCATCGGCGCCGGCCAGCCTCCCAGCTCATCAAGGAACTGCAAGGCGTCGAGAGCGGCGTTGTGTCCGGCCTGCGGATGCGCTCCATGCGCGGTTCGACCATGAAAAACGATGTTGAAGACCGATTGCAAGTGGGACGCCCCTTGTCCGCCGTTCTCGGGTTCCATCTCGAGGGCAGCATCGGGCGACCGTTTCATTAATCGAATGGCCGCCTTGTCCAGCTGCTCGAAGGCATCGTCGGCGTTGGCCTCGGTCGCCGCCAACCGCAAGACAGCCTGATCGGGAACCATGTTGACGCGCTGTCCGCTCGCGAGCGACAGAAGGCGAAGCCCGGCGGAGGATTTGTCGTTCGGCGATGAGGCGGTTAATGATGATGCTGTGGACACAGTGGACGATGTGGACGGCGCCGTTGTGTTATCTCGGAGCGCCGCCGAATCATCCCAGGAGGCTTTGAGCTCGATGGTGATCATTCCTTTTTCGCCATTGATGATCGGGAACGATCCGTCGGGGACCAGAACGAAGGAAGGAACTTCATCCTTTTCGATCAGCAGGTCCACGTCGCTCCAGTCGCTGGTCTCTTCCTGCGTTCCGATGAGGAGCCGCACGCCCTTGGCAGGCTCGACGCCAGCCGCTTTCAAACATTCGATGGCCGCCAGCGTGACGGCGATGGCGCCTTTATCGTCCTGTGTTCCGCGCCCCCAGATCGCTCCGTCGGCGATATCCCCCCCAAACGGCGGATGCGACCAGCCGTCGCCCGGCGGCACAACGTCCACGTGGCCTGCCACGCCAATCGCGCCGGCGTCCGTGCTGGCGCCTTTGAGCTCGGCCACTGCGGCCTTGCCGCCGTATAGCCGGAAATCCATGCCCAGCCTTTGCGCCTCCTGCTCGATATAGGCGAGGCAGCGCTTCAGTTCGCGCTGGAAGCGCTCCTGACCTTCCTTGGAGGGATCGCCGCCAACCGTCTCGAACTGGATAAGTCCAACGAGCCACGCGTTGAAATGCTCCTTGCGCGCCTCGATATACGCGTCCACGCGCTGGGCCAATTCATTCAGCTGTTTTGGAGTCATGTTTGGTCGTTTCGTTTGGGTTCAGTGATTGATTAGCGTTAGTCAGCGTTTATTAGCGGTTGCTTGCGAGTAGTTTCCCTTTGAATTCAGGTAACATAACCATGGGTGCACTTTAGAATTCCATTGCCCTTCGCCACCACCGGGCCTTGCGCCGGTGGAGCGATGATTTTGCTCTAGCAGCGAACGCTTTTTCATCGCTGCCACCACTGGGCCTTGTGCCAGTGGAGCGATGATTGTCCGCCAAAATTGCTCGCTCCCGACGCTAAATCATCGCTCCACCGGCACAAGGCCCGGCGGTGGCGGAGGGTAAAATGGACATACCTTTCTAGAGCAAAATCACCGCTCCACCGGCACAAGGCCCGGTGGTGGCGTGCCGACAATCAGTGGAAAATTTAGCCGGAATTCTGGATTGCACCCCCATCACCATCATCTGGATTCTTTTCGGCGGCAATAAGAAACCGCTAATATGCGCTAATGAACGCTAATGCATTTCAAAGCGAATCCCTTTGCGTCCGTTGCTTTCATTGTTTCAGGCCGCTTTCCCTGGATTGACAGCGGCGCCGCCAGCCTTATTTCTTTGCCGCCTGAGCCGCGCCCTGTTTGCGGAGGCGCGCGAGCTTGGGGTTGAGAGTCAGCCGCTTGAGGCGATTCATCCGGTCAATGAAAAGCACGCCATCGAGATGGTCAATCTCATGCTGAAGCACGCGCGCCATCAGCCCCGTGGCGTCGAATTCCACCAGTTTGAAGTCCTCGTTTCGCCCCCGGAAACGCACTTTGGCAGGGCGATAGACGTCGCCGCGGATATCGGGCAGACTCAGGCAGCCCTCATCGCTCACTTCATCCTCGGCGCTCTCCGACACGATTTCCGGGTTATAGAAGATTTGCAGGCGCCGATGCTTGAATTCGAGCTGATCGGCTTTTTTCTCCGGCGACAGATCGGCATCCTCATCTTTCACCTGCTCCACGTCCACGACGATCAGGCGCGTCGTCTGCCCGACCTGCGGCGCAGCCAGGCCGATGCCGTGCGTGGCGTACATTGTCTCGCCCATATCGGCGGCGATGGCTTTGAGCTTGGGCGTCAATTCGGTGACCGGCAGCGATTTTTCTCTCAAGAGCGGATTGCCATATATGATAATTTCGCGTAATGCCATTTATCGTTTCCCATATTTGTTGATCGTAATGCTTTCCCGGACCATCCCGGAAATCTCAAAAGGCCATTCGCGCCGCGATTCAGCCAGAATCGTCGTCCGCATGGGCGAAATGAATTCCTTCGGGCCCGTGTTCAAGACGGTCATCATGCTCGGCGGCAGCGAAGGCAGTTCATCCCCGCGAATCGTCAGCCCCTGGGCGCGCGGCTGTTCCAGAACCAGATACGTCTGGTTTCCGGGATAATGAATTTTCATCAAGTCCAGCATTTGCTCGAAGGTTTGCGGCTGCGTTCTCCCGGGCGAGCGGCTGGCTTCCAGGCTCATGCGCCCGCGGGCGTCATAGAGGCTGATCGGATAAGAGCCGTCCTCGAGATCTTCGGGCAGTTGGATTTCCAGATCGAAGGACTCCTCCTCTGCGCGCCACGACCGCAGGATGACGCGCGCCTGCGCCTTGTCGCCGGGCTTGTAAACGGGTTGCAGCGGACGCAGCGAAAGCGCCTGCGCCTCCCGGAGGCGGTCGGTCACCCGCGCCGTCATTTCGATGCGGCTGAACGCGACTTCCTTGAAGGGATTAATAAGAAGAGTTCTGCAATCCATCATGACCGGGATGGCGACGCTTCCTCCGATGCCCAGGCCGCTGACGAAATTATGTTTGGCCAGAACGGCGCCGTCCGAGAGAACAATGCTATAGCGTACGTCCACCGACTGCTCGCCGTCAGCCTTGCTCAGGGCGGTGATGGATTCGCCCAGCGCGGTGGCCGCCGCCATTGGAAGGAATTGCTTGTCCTGTACCGCTTCAAAATGAAAATCCCGTTGCGTTTTCCGGTCCGGCGCTTCGATATGGACGGTCAGCGGGATCATTCTCGGCATCAACCCGACCACGCCGCCCACCGCCAGCAGCCGGTCCTGCCGCAACGTCCCGATGATATTGAGCGCGGATGCGAGTTTGAAGGGGCGAATGATGCTCGGCATGATCGCATGGATGCGGCCGGCGGCCATGGGCAGGTCAACATTTCCCTGGAAGAACATCGGATGGCCGAAGGCGACCAGTTTATCGCCTTTGCGATAGGTCACGGTTCCCGCGGCGCTCATATTCATATCGCCCCGCAAAATCGGGATCGCCAGCGCATAGCCGCTGCCGATTTCGTCAAGACCGATCTTATCATCTTCTCCTGTGGCGCCGCCCGAACCGCCTGCCTGGATCACCTGAAAGCCATAAGGGGCGAAGGTCTCGCGCGCCAGCTTCATCGCCCACGGCGAGCAGGCCGAAATCAGCAGCGGCGTGGCCAGCGGTTCGAGCGTGATGCCCTGCGCCGCGCTGGCCGCGTCGGGGAAGAGCTCGGACGGCGCATTCGAGGCGTCAAGACGCACGGGCGGCAGCGCGAGGGGATTCAAGCCCGAATCCGAACCGGGTTGTGCGAATCCAGGCGCGGAATACGGCTTCGGATGCGGCGCGGCGTTGACTTGGTCATAGACCTCCATCATGTACTGGATCGGGGCAATTCCGCCGATGGCCTGCCGCAGCGAGGTCCATCCATAGCCCAGCGCGCCGACCAGCTTGTCATTGATGAAGACGGGGCTTCCGCTCATGCCGGCCACCACGCCGATCTGATCGAGCCGGGGATGCGAGCATTTGCAGATAATCATGTCATAGCGCGGCCCGAGCGAGCCTTTGATGATGCCCAGAATTTCCACGTCGAATCTTTCGGGCTTCGTCCCGGAAAAGACGCTGAGGCCGTAACCTTTGAGCCCGGGTTTGATTTCATTGAGCGGAAAAAACTCATCGCCGGGCGCGGCCTTGCCTGCAGGCGCGGAGGCGCGGTCTTGAGCCGGGCAGACGGATATGGATCCGCTCGCTATTGTTCCCATCCATATCAGGATAAGCGCTGACAACAATCGAAGATTCATAAACATCGCCATAAGAAAAAATGGCCCTTTCTTTTTGCCTTGAACGCATGGCACGGGCATTATGCCGCTTGCCGTTGACGGCGCAAGGAATTAAGGCGGCGCAGGCTGTCCAGAGGACGCAACTCAGGAGGCATAGGCGCAAACCGGAAAGAATTATGACTAGTTCAGCCTGAAACTGGTAAGAAAGATTACCGGTTCGGGCTGAAACTGGTAAGAAAAATTACCGGTTTATCCTGGGAGAGAAATCTATCTGTAGATTATCTTAAATATGCGAGCGAGATATCCAGCGCCGGCGCAGAATGCGTCAAGGCGCCGACGGAGATGCGGTCAACTCCGAGCCGCGCCAGGATGCGCGCGCGCGCAACCGTCACGCCGCCGGAGACTTCGACCGGAACCTGTTCCGCGATCAAGGCGACCGCGCAGCGGATTTGAGCGTCGCTCATGTTGTCGAGCATGATGTAGTCCGCGCCGGCTGAAAGCGCCTGGCGAACCTCATCGAGCGTGCGCGTCTCGGCCATGATCTTCAGCCGCGGGCGCGCGCCCCGGCTTTGCGCGCGCCATTCGCGCGCACGCCTCACCGCCTCGCCCACCGAACCGCAGGCGTCCACGTGGTTGTTCTTGATGAGGATCATGTCATCGAGACAATAGCGATGATTGCGCCCGCCGCCGCAGCGCACGGCATAGCGGTCGAGATCGCGCCAGAGCGGATTGGTTTTGCGCGTATCGTATATTCCCGCGCGCGTTCCTTTGGCTGCATCGGCGTAGCGCGCCGTCAGCGTGGCAACGCCCGACATTCTCTGAACGAAATTCAGCGCGACGCGTTCGGCCGTCAGGATGCCACGCATGGAACCGGCAACTTCCAAGACCGAATCTCCAGGCTCAACGCGCGCGCCGTCTTGCTTCAGCAATCGAACGCGCATGCCGGCAGACGCCATCCGGAAAATCGCGCGCGCCACGGGCAGCCCGCAGATAACTCCCGAAGCCTTGACGCGCATCACGGCCTGTCCGCGCGTCCTGGTGGAGATCGTCGCCTGCGAAGTTACATCGCCGCCGCGCACGTCTTCTTCAAGCGCCGCCCGCAGCCGCGCCATGAGTTCGCGCGAAAGAATCAGCGACGGATTTTTTACAATTTTTGAACGCATATTGAATCAATCCTTCAAGATAATAATAGCGAGTCCGAGCTTTGCCCCTGCTGCTACGCCGCAAGTTCTGCGGTCAGACGTCAGGCAGCCGGTGAATGAAGGGCGCAATGGTCCTTGCGAATGAAAAGCGATGGCATAAATGCGCAACGAGCCATAACATTTTCGGCGGGGCCAAGTCGAGCGATTATCCGCTCCAGATGGCGCATGATGTCTTCTGCTCCCGCCGGATGCCTTGGACGCTGCGAACGCATGCTCAAAAGGGCGCATTTCAGCCGAGCTACTTTGGCGTCCAGGAAAAGGTCTGACAAAATAATGTGCGACAAAATAATGGCACAAAGTCATTCCTGGCTGATTCGACGGCAACGTGATTTCATTGTTTTGTCAGACATTGCTTTGTCAGAGAGGGCATCGCATCCTTCCGGTAGCTGCCTTGGTATGCGCCCTGCCCAAAATGGCCTTGCGAAAATCGCCAGCTGGGGGATATGTTCCCAATCATGCTTACATCGGCTGACAAAGCCCTTCTTGATAAGTTGGCTCAAAGGCTGCGGGAGGAATATCCCGAAGCGCGGATCTGGGCTTTTGGCTCTCGCGCGCGCGGCGATGCGAACGAGGATTCGGATTTCGACGTCTGTGTGGCGCTGCCGCAAGTGGATGAATCCATCCGCAAGCAAATCCGATATATCACATGGGAGATAGGTTTCGATCATGACGAGCTCTTCAATACAATGATCTTTTCCTTCGATGAAATGGAACGCGGTCCGATGTCGAAAAGCTCAATTGTGGTTAATATCATGCGTGATAGAATTGCGGCTTGAAAAATGATTGATCCTGATATTCGCGTGCTGGTAAACTGCCGGCTTGAGCAGGCCGCCGAGTCTCTTCGGATCGCGGAATTGTCCTTATCCGCTAACGCGCCACGCGATACTATCAATCGAGCATACTATGCGATGTTTTACAGCGTGCTGGCTCTGCTTGCAATGAAGTCAGAAGAGACATCCAAGCATAAAGGCGCCTTATCGCTTTTCGATATGAAATTCATAAAGCCAGGAATCTTCCCCAAAGAATTCTCAACATGGCTCCATGATGCTTTCGAATTACGCCTGGATAGCGATTATGCGCCGCTGCGGCATCCATCCATGGAAGAAGCCGGCGAAACACTCACAAACGCCCGCGCGTTTATGAGCGGCATAAAAACTCACCTCGACTCGCTTCTGTCTCAATAACCGCCAAACAGAATTCCATAAGGCGGCAATCGCAGTCACCCAATTTTAGCATCTGCACGGACAGGCAGAATGATTGAGGGCAGAATGATAAATCATCATTCTGCCCTCAATCATTCTGCAAAATTGTGCGCCAGCGAGACGAACAAAGCTTCGTATGATGCAGTTTGAGACGGTGCTTCATGGCCGTTGGCTTCCTTTAGCCCTGTATATCAAACGAATCTGAAGATAGATTATCTTAGAGGCGCCGGGAGATAAAGAGATTTCATGCAACCATGGCTGGCTTTTGGACCACTATGATGATATAGCAACCAAAAGGAGATGCGAAACAATGATGGCAGGGCAGGAAACAGATGCTGAATTGATTGAGGCGAGCCTCGGCGGGAATCGGGAAGCCTTTGGCAGGATCGTGGAGCGCTACCAGAATTTGGTTTGCTCTATCGCCTACGGCTCCGTAGGAAATTTTGACCTGAGTGAGGATTTGGCCCAGGAGACGTTTGTCACGGCTTGGCGCCAATTAGGCCAACTCCGCGACCGGATGAGATTTCGCTTCTGGCTGGTTGGCATCGTTCGGAATCTGATCAGGAACTATCACCGCAAGGACAGCAAGGATTTGATAAGCGCAGCGGCGCCTCTTGAGGATGATGACGGTTCGACAGTCTCGGAGCGGATCACCCCGCGCGAGGAAGCCATCAGCCATGAGCAGCAGACCATCTTGTGGAACGCCTTGGAGGCAATTCCCATCATCTATCGAGAGCCCCTGATTTTGTATTATCGTGAAGGCCAGAGCATTCGCCAAGTCGCCGAGGCGCTGGACCTGGGGCAAGAGGCTGTCAAATCCCGCATTCATCGCGGGCGCGCCATGCTCAAAGAAGAAGTCAACCGGTTTGTCGAGGGCACGCTGAACGCAACCCGTCCGAATAAAGTTTTCACAGCGGCTGTGGTAGCGGCGCTTCCGGGGACGGCGTATCAAGTCGCGGCCGCCTCCGCAGCGGGAGGCTCGATGGCCAAAGGCTCCGGCGCCGTCTTGACCGGGCTTGGGAGCGCCCTTTGGGGCGCCATGCTGACTCCGATCCTTGGGATTCTCATGCTTGTGTACGGCGCAATGGCCAACGTCGCGCATACGTTCTCGGTTCGCGAAAGACGTCTTGTCTTTTGGATGACATGGGGCTGCGTGGCGGTGGCCGTGGCATTTCTCGTTGGACTCGGGAGGTTGGTTCGCCGCATCGAGCAAAGCGGGTCTTCACCGGGTTCCAGCAGGTTGCTTATCTTGTATTATTCCCTCGTTTTTCTCGTTGTGCTAACCGTCATGATCATCTATGCAGAGCGGCGGCAGCGCCGGATTCGGATTGAGGATGGCGCCTCTGTTGACTCGTGCCGCCAAGCGCCGGCTGCAGCCGTGGGGCGCCGTTTGGGCATATCTGCGCGCATGTCGTATGGGGGCATCACAATTGGCGGTATGGCGTGGCTGCTTGCCGTGACTTGGTTCTTGAAGGACTGGCTGACGTTTGGGCTGACGTTCGCAGTCACGGCCGGACTGTGCATCCAGGCAATCGCCCGCGCCGCTCGCGCGCCGCAGCGTTATTACTCTATCATGACTCAGACGATCTTCATCATGATGCTCTATGCTCTCATCATCTTCAACCTGCGATGGAATCTATGGTTGGAGGCAATCCAACACCGCGGCTTCGACCTTAATATGATAGCCATCCGCGAAAATCCGGGACGTTGGGGCTTCAATGCAATCATCATCGCGCTTTACATTTTCATCTGGCAGCGCTGGGTCTGGACCAGCCGGCGCGTTCGTCCGCAGCAACCGTAGAATTCCACAAAACGACGGCAATGGAAATTCGTTATTGCCCGCTCAGCACGAAATGGCACTTGGGGCACCACAGGAAGTTTGCCGTGCGGCGCATCGGCGTGCCGCAGCGGTCGCAGGCGATGGGAGAGCGGTTGGGCTGAGCTACAAAAGGCAAGGGCTTCGTTTGCTGAATTTTCGAGGCGGGCAGGGGCAGCAGGGGCAGAGGAACCGCGAGTCGTGAACTGGCCGGAATTTTTTGCAGTTGTTTCCCATCTGAGGGTTTGCGGGGCGCCTTGGGAATGGAGGCGCTTCTGTCCGACGCCATCCACGTCTCCCCCGCGCTCATTGAAGCGCGCCCTTCTGTGGTCATCCACACCTCGCGCGCGCCGAGGGCCAGGCTGCGGCTCAGGACTTGAAGTATGTCGGCGCCCGAGACGCCCCCCTGGCATCGAAAACCGATTCGAAGCGGATGCCGCGCGGCCTTCTGCAGCGCGAACTGCGCCTGGATGATCCCGGGCGTCAGCGAATTCATGTCGGGGACGATCCAACCTGACACGGGGCGATAGTCCCATTCGGGGCGCGCCGCCTGCGCCGCCGGCGTCTCTTGAGCGACTTGTCCCTGGGCGAACTGCATGATATCGCTCATCCATTGCCGCGCGCGCGCTTCCTCGGGCGATGTCTTGAGCGCCTGAAACAGCGACTCCCAGCCTTTGATTGAAAACACCGCAGGGCACGATTTTCTGAGGGCCTGGCGCAAGTCGTCGCTGGCCGTCATTTGCCAGGCGCCCGCCAGCGCGGGGGCCAACGCCAGCGATTTGCGCAACGTCTCACCCAAGTCCATCCATCGCAATCCGCCGGAAGCGACCGCCGGCGAAAAATTGATCTCCAGAGGCAGCGAGGGAAAAATTTCGAGAAAGGGCGTGACGCAAAACGGCGCCGGACCTGGCGCCTCGCGATCGGCGAACTGAAAGCGGATGCGCGCTCCCGGTTTCATTGCGCCCGTCAGCAGCGACGCCAGCTCATGGGGCAAAATTATTTCCTTAGAAGCCGCCGCGGGTTGTCCTCCGGCATGTCCCGCGATTTCCAGAGCCCGGGCAAGGGCCGCGTCGCACGAAAAAATCGCCTCCGCTGCGCGTCCGCAGATTCGCAAGGCGTCTTCCGGCGCCCATCCGTTTAGCGAGATTTGATCGAGTTTCATATAGACTGCAAAGTCGGCGCTAAAACGCTTGCGGCATTCATCCATCAATTCCGCCATTGCGGAGGATGAAGGCATGGGATCGGCGTCCCTGAGATCGAAAACAATCTCATCCGCCTGCTGCAAAACGGCGGCATTGGATTCGAGCAGATAATGGGCGCGGGCGGGATTCGCCAGACTGCGGAAAATCGCCTGGCAATGCCCTTTCGGACGCTGTGGCGACGAGAGAAAACCCCCTGAGACCAATTGTTCCAATATTTGAGAGGGGGATTCCGGCGCCATCACGGGAGGAATGGGGTCTCAGAGCGGGGACGGGAGAGGGGAATAGGAATATTTGACGAGATAGCCATAAAGAGACCCCGGAGCAGCAAAGCATCACAATATACGGGAGCGGCAGAGTATAGGGCCTACTATATCTTGTAGTCAACCGAAAAAGCGCACTTTAGAAATTTTATTCAACTCTCGATCACATAATCATCATCAGATCCGAAATTTGCTTATTTTGGGCTTGAACTATTCGCAATAATTTGTGCTCTTTGCTCAATTCGCCTTTGACAGCGGGCAAAGCTGAGGTAGAATTGCATTTCCAAATGAAGGGATGATGATGAGCGCCCCAAAACCAAGTCTATATTTGGAAACTTGGAACTTTGCACATCTTGCGAACGCCAATGTTCGGCGCCAGCGTCGAGAGATCAATTTTGGCGAGGATTTAAGCATTCCGATTATCTGCACACCCGAGGAATTGCTGGGAGAATAGGCTATGATAGACCCTATCTTGCAGGAAGTTCATGAAATGAAAGACCAATTGGCGCGCAAGGCCAACTACAATCTGCATACTCTCTGCGAAATGATCCGGCAAGCCGAGCAAGAGCATCCGGAGCGCATAGCAAATATTCAACCTCATTCGCATCATCCTCGCCGGATTCGGAATCCTTCTAAAAGCCCGGATCATCCGTAAACGCACGGAAATAGGGCTTGCGCAGCCAAAGCCATTTCGTGTTGACTCTCGCCCCCGCTCGCGAAGAAGCATATTTTTTCTTCCGGAGGAAGAAAAAATTGGAAGAAGAAAAGCACCATGACATCGGCAGATAAAATTCGCAACGTCGCCATCATTGCCCATATTGACCACGGCAAGACCACGCTGATTGACTCGATTTTCCGCGCGGCCAACACCTTCCGCAAATATCAGCACGTGGCCGAGCGCGTCATGGACAGCTACGAACTCGAACGCGAGCGCGGCATCACGATCCGCGCCAAGCATTGCTCGGTCTTTTGGGAAGACTACCTCATCAACATCATTGACACGCCCGGACACGCCGATTTTTCGGGCGAAGTCGAGCGCGTCCTCTCGATGGTGAATTCGGTTCTGCTGCTCGTGGACGCCAACGAAGGGCCGATGCCGCAGACGCGCTACGTCCTCATGCGCGCGCTGCGCCTCGGGTTGCGGCCCATCGTCGTCATCAACAAGGTGGACCGCTCGACGGCCGATCCGCAAAGCGCCTTGCATGACACGTTCGACCTTTTCATCGAACTCGGCGCCACCGACGAGCAGGCGGATTTCCCCGTGCTCTATGGATCGGGCCTCGATGGCTGGCTTGTGCGCGATTGGATGAATGACAAGCATGAAGGCATGGACTCGCTCTTCGAGACGATTGTCGAATACGTTCCGGCGCCGGAAGTGGAAATGGATGCGCCCTTCCGCATGCAGGTCTGCTCGCTGGCGTGGAGCGACTACATTGGCCGGATCGGCTGCGGACGCGTCTTGCAGGGGCGGCTGAAAAAAGGCGATTCCTTCACGCGCGTCTTCACGCGCTGGCGCGAACCGGGGCGGCGCGAAGCCGGATGGGACGTGGCCGGGACAACGCAGGAGCGCGCCGTCCATCTCTGGGTGACGCGCGGCCTCGAACGCGCCGAAGCGGACGAAGTTGGCGCGGGAGACATCGTCTGGATCGCAGGGCCGGAGGACATTACCATCGGCGACACCTTCGCCGCGCCCGAAATGCTGGACCCCGCCCTGCCGCCGCTCGAAATCGAAGAGCCTACCGTCTCGATGTTTTTCCTCGTCAACGGCGGCCCCTTCTCCGGGCAGGAAGGCAAGGCCGTCACGTTGCGCCAGATCAAGGAGCGCCTCGAACGCGAATGCCGCGTCAACGTCTCGCTGCGCATGGAAGACCTGGGACGCGCCGACGGCGTCAAGGTCTCGGGGCGCGGCGAACTGCACCTCGGAATCCTGATCGAAGAGATGCGCCGCGAAGGCATGGAACTGTGCGTCTCGCGTCCCGAAGTCATCACGCGCCGCGATGCCAACGACAAATTGCTCGAACCGATGGAGCAGCTGATCATAGACGTTCCCGGCGAATATCAGGGAACCGTGATTGACAAAATATCGCGCCGCAAAGGCATGATGAAACACATGGAAAACGCCGGCACCGGCATGGTGCGGCTCGAATTCGAAATCCCGACGCGCGGCCTCATCGGCTATCGCGGCGAATTCCTCACCGACACGCGCGGCTTGGGGATCATGTCATCCCGCTTCTACGGCTACGGCCCCTGGCGCGGCGAAATCCCGTCGCGCAACCGCGGCTCGCTCGTCAGCCTCGAAACCGGCGCCGCCTCCGGCCACCAGATCGAGAGTTTGCAGGAGCGCGCCATGATGTTCATTGACCCGCTGGAGCAGATCTACAAAGGCCAGATCGTCGCCGAGAACTCGCGCCCCGAAGACATGCCCTGCAACCCCTGCAAGAAAAAAGCCCTGACCAACTTCCGCGCCGTCGGCAAAGACCACTACGTCGGCATCAACGTCCCCCGAAAAATGTCCCTCGACCAAGCCCTCGAATGGATCGGCGACGACGAGCTAGTCGAAGTCACCCCCAAATCCATCCGCCTCCGCAAAAGCGACCTGAGCCTGGACATGCGCAAACAACCGGGAAGAGAAGCCCGCGCCGCACGAGGCGCGCGCGCCAGCGCCTTGGCTGCGGCGGAATAAATCGCCCAATACGCGGCGCCATTTCCAAGCGTACTATCTTTCACATCTTTGGGCTCGACACCCAGTCAATGCCTGCATATTGTCTGAAGGAAATCACATCTCTCTGATTGCGGAGAGATTAAGGAGCGCCATTGCCATGACTCCTCCCCGGAAATTATCTCTTTCCGTACGCGGGTTTAAATCCATTTGCACGGAACAACAACTTGAAATCCGGCCGCTGACATTGCTTGCAGGCGCCAATAGTTCTGGCAAGTCGAGCATGATGCAGCCATTGCTCCTGATCAAACAGACGCTGGAAGCGCCTTATGATCCTGGGGCATTGTTGCTGGATGGGCCTAATGTTCGCTTCACATCTTCAAACCAACTGCTGTCAAGATTGGGCAATAAAATCCATGTTGATACTTTTGCACTTCGAATCCAAGGGAAGGATTTCAATGAACTCGTTTTTAGTAAATCTGCTTCCAAAGGTTTTGATATTGAATCTATGAGTTTCTCTGCAAGAAATGCAGCGGTTACATTAACACCAAAAATGAAGAGAGCAGAAATCATCAAGGCATTTTCCTCATCCTATCTTCCACACGAGTTTAAAAAATACTGGAAAATGGAAATCACAAGGGAACGTTGCTTACTATCATTCCTGATAGAGGGTTTGCCGGCACGCAATCCGCTTCATTATTTCACCACAACTGACTATCTTCAATTAGCAAGCCACTTGCTGCATTTGCCCGGATTGAGGGGAAATCCCGAACGCACATACAAAACAACTGCTATTAGCGATAGATTTCCAGGTACATTCGATGCATACACTGCGAGCGTTATTGATCATTGGAAATCCTCAAAGAGCGAAAAAATGGTTCAGATTTCGGACAATCTGAAATTTCTTGAACTGACGTGCAAGGTGGATGTGAAACGGCTGGACGATACGCGGGTCGAACTGTACGTGGGGCGAACGCCACAGGGAAAGCGCAACGGAGCAAGCGATATGGTCAGCGTGGCGGACGTGGGCGTCGGCGTATCGCAGACCCTTCCCGTGCTGGTCGCTTTGCTGGCGGCAAATCCAGGGCAGATGGTTTTTCTCGAACAGCCGGAGATTCATCTGCATCCGCGCGCGCAACGGCGGATGGCGTATATTCTTGCGGAGGCTGCCAAGCGCGGCGTGATTGTGATTGCGGAAACGCATAGTTCGCTTTTGGTTCGTGAAGTGCAGACCATGGTAGCCAAGGGCGATATCGCTCCCGATCTGGTGAAATTGAATTGGTTCCGCCGCAGCGAGAAAGATGGCGGCACGGAAGTTATTCCGGCTGATCTGGATGAGAATGGCGCCTTTGGAGATTGGCCAGAGGACTTCGACGAGGTGGCGCTGGAATCGGAGAACGATTATCTGACGGCGGTTGAAAAAAGGAGCGCCGGCAAATGAGCTCTCCCTTGTCGAAGGAATTCGTGATAGATACTGATATTGTCACGTCAGCCGGTGAAACAGATGATCCGATCTCATCCGCTTGCCGTGAATTTCTTATGAGTATTTATCATATCTGCCATCGGATCATCTTGACAGATGAGCTTGATGATGAATGGAATAGACATCAGTCCAGGTTTACAGTCAGTTGGCGCGGCTCAATGGCTCGGCGGCGCAAGATAAATAGGGATCATGATTGTCCTGAGAATGACGCTCTGCGGCGGCAATTATCCAAACTAAATCTTGATGGCAACGAGCTGACGCCGATAATGAAAGATATTCATCTTTTGGATGCCGCGTTGCACTCAAACAAGCGCATTGCATCCAAAGACGATGCGGTTCGGAGGATTCTCAGGCGCAATATCCAACGTTTGCATTCGATCAAATCAATCATCTGGGTAAATCCTGCCAAGAAAAATGAGAACCCGCTTCAATGGCTCCAGCAAGGAGCGCCGGATGACGATTGGCGTGCTTTGGGACACGAGGAAAAAAACTGAAGCTGGCAACTACCATACGATTCTCGTTAGCAATATTTTTCGCTGCAGCCACTACCTTATATATCGGGTCGGCGGCAAGCTGGCCCGATGGCAGCCAATCCGTGTCGGCGGCAGGAGTGATCTATAACGCCGGCGTTCAGGAATCCAATGCGTCTCCGCATCGCGATTACGGCGACGGCGCTTCAGGCTATCAGCTCAAATCCACAGGGACGGTCGCATTGTCGGTGAGGCAGCTGTTGGTTGAGGGCCAAGCGTATCAGATTCGCGGGGTTACGTTTTCTTATGCGCGGTTGGGGGATGAGCGGACTCAGGCGCAACTCAATGCGGCTTACATCGGCGCCACGACGCTGACGGCGATGCTGCGGCAGATGCGGATGGCGGGGATCAATACGGTGCGCACTTATAATCCCCCGGAACGCGACGTGCTCGATGCGTTTGCGGCGAAGGGGATCAAGGTGATTGTTGGGTTCCCCAATTATGACGACCGCGCGCAGCCGATGGCGGATATATCGCATGGGACTTACCGCGACTATATCATGGCAAACAAGGATCATCCAGCGGTGCTGATGTGGGAGTTTGGGAATGAGTATAATTATCATCCCGAGTGGTTTGGGGGCGATATCAATAACTGGTACACGGCGCTCGAATCGGCGGCGACGACGGCGCATTTGACGGATGCCGCGCATCCGGTTTCGACGGCGCATGGCGAGCTGCCTTCTGCGGCGGCGGTGGCGGCGTGTCCGTCGGTGGACGTGTGGGGCATGAATGTGTATCGCTGGACGAATCCCTCGGCGATCTTCGCGCAGTGGGACGCGATTTCGGGCAAGCCGATGTATTTATCGGAAACGGGCGGAGACGCTTACAACAATGCCGCCGGACGCGAGGATGAAACCGCGCAAGCCAACGCCGCCGAGGCGATCTGGCTGAAGGTGGACCCGAATTGCACGATTCATGACGCGGGCAAGAACTGTCTGGGGTTGACTTATTTCACGTGGATTGATGAATGGTGGAAGGCCGGCTCTTCGGCGACGCATGACGCAGGCGGCTCTGCAAACGGCGGCGTTCCTTATGACGGCTATGCCAATGAGGAATACTGGGGCTGGACGCGCCTGGACGGCGCGCCGCGCGAAACGCTCTCGCGGATGAAAACCTATTGGGGCGCCAGCGCACAAGCGCCGTATTGGAAATTATCTTCGAGCGGCGATGTCAGGCCACATGCGTTGATGCCTGACGCGCCGCGAACTTCAAATATTACATGGATAGTCAATCTGGATGGAAAAATGGCAGATTAGCGGAATATGGAACCGCTTCTGTGCTGCTGAGAAAATCTAAAGTTTATCCCATTCATCCGCTGAGAAATTGCGTTCTGTAATTCCCTCAATTTCACGTATCATCATTCTCAGTTGAGGAATAGAGCATTCGGGATTGGAAGGAATCGCCAAGCGATGGCCTTGAAAAACCATGAATTGATGACGCGTGCCGGAATAAGGGCCTTGGAATCCGAGCGCGCGTAATTTTTGGATAAAATCACGCCGTTTACATGGCTTCCACTGGCTCACAGACAGGCTCCTCATTTAAGTCAATCCCAGCAATGACAGGCAATTCATGCCCCATCTTTAGCCCTAATATTATCCAATCCTCCAGCACCGAATGCAATTCCTCTTCGCATTCGCCTAGCGTCGCTCCAAACGCGATAACGCCTTTGCAGTCAAGAATGCGGCCACTGAACGAAGCATCTTCAAGCTTGTCATAAATAGCCAGCGCCATTGCTTGCTGGATATATTCACTCAGGACAAAATGTCGTTCCATTGCCTTCGCCTCCTTTGCACGCTGCATCTTTCAAATGCAGACTGTAATATTATGATGCGATTGCAGCCATGCGTTTTTGTCTCGCGGGTTTCTTTTTATATGGACGGATCAACTCGGCGTGTTCCTTCTCCCAATTTCTTAGATATTCTGCATATCGGGCAATATCATGACCGCATTCCTGGGAAATGAGCATACGCGCTTCGCGTATTTCAGAGATGACTTCGTCTTTGCTTTTCATAGAGCGTAATCCTTTCCAAGCAACTGCAGGGGTGTAACCAGCTCTGGAGTATGCAGGTCCAACAGAGCATTAATACGACGAATATGACCAAATTTATTCGCGTTGGCAATATGTTCACAATTCCATTGATCGAAATAGAAACTGAAAATAGAAGTCTCAATGTAGATGGATGATTTCATAGGAATTTTCAACCGCCCAAACATCTATCTTGTAGCGCTTCCCCACTTATGTTCATGAAATTTCCCCAAAAGTCAAGCGCCAAGCTGGTTGCTTATCTGGCTGGCTTTCCAGCTTCGCAAACGGCTCACTCCACCGTCCAATAGCTTTTCAGTATGCGACGCCAGGTGCGCTTGCTCATATCCAGAGCGAAGCCGATGGTGAGGATGGGCGCCGCGAGGAAACTGAACCATCCCAGGATTGGATAGAGCGCAAGAACCGGGGCCAGGGGGCTAAAGACGGCGATGATTGACAGCATAGCGCAGAAGGTTCTGGCCTGGTTGGGGTCCTGGTATTTCATCCGGAGGCGGCATTCGATGAAGTAGTGGATCAAGGCGCGCGTCAGAGCGAGATTGCTGAGGAGGAACAGAAAAAAGAATACAACGAGGAAGATTCCCCGCGCTTCGCCGTTCAGGAGCGCCACGAAAGCGAGGAAGGCTTCAAACCCCAAAATAGGCGCCACGCATTTGATGGAATCGAAGGCGTATCGAATTTGAGGATTGAGCAGATTCGAGAGATACTCCTCGGCGCGCAGGAGCGTCACTCCCAATTCCTCGCGCAGATGAGGCTCGGTCAGCTCCAGGATACGCGGCGTCACGCGCGTGAAAATCCAAACCGGCAAAAGCAGCACGGACGCATGAGAAACCAGGAAGAGGGGTATTGATTGAAAGACTCCCGAGCCAATGAGGCCGGTCACATAAAGCCCCCATATCCCGAGGCCGAAGAGTAGATCGTACTTCAATCCTTCGTCCTGGCGGCGGCGAAGCCAATTGGAGGCAAGGCCCATGTCCTGTTTGCGCGCAGTCATCATCGCGGCGCATCTCGCATTCATGGACTGAAACGCAGAAATCCACGCGCTGTCGCAATAAAACTATGAGATCGTAATTCCGAAAATGAGTACTAAGCGCCGCGCTTGAAGAGTCCGGTATAATGGCCTGAGTCCATGAAGACGCCGCCGCTGCGTTGATAGAAATCTTCGTCGAGGGTGAAAAGGCCGTTGCGCGTTTCAGCCCAGAGCGCGCCATGGCAGGGATGATACGAGCGCATTGCATCCCAGTTGCGGTAGTTCTGGTGGCCGTTGGTTTCGAGCAATCCCAGCCCGCCAAGTCCGGGGAAGGGCGCCAGCCGCGCGGCGACGTTCTTGTTCCAGTCCACGAGGATGGGATTCACGGTGAGATCGGCGCAGAAGCACGGTACGCCGCGCGCATGGGCGAGACGCGCAATCTTCAGCGTCATGCTCAGGGTCTTGGCGATGGCCTTGAGAGCGATGGCGCCGTAGCCCATCTCGATGCGCTTTGCGGCGTCTTCGTCGGTGTGGGCGCTTTCGTCGGCGGCGATCCGGACGCCGAGATCGCTCACGTCGGCTTCGTATTCCTCGGGGAAAGGCTCCTCGATGATCGCGATCTGATCGAAGGCGCCGAGCGAGCGGGCGTGATCGAGCAGGCGCGCCAGCGTCTCCTTGTTTTCATAGCGGCCATTGGCGTCGAAGTAGTAGGGGATGCGTCCGTCTTGGCTGTGGGGCGTGCGCAATCCGCCAATGGCGCGGTGAATCTCGGTCAGGCGCGCTTTGTCTTTTTCCAGCATCTCCTGCTGCGTTCCCGGCTGGCCGATCTTGATCTTCATGAAGAAGTAGCCCTGCTCAGCCGCGGCGAGAATCTCATTAATGGGGATCGCATAGGCCATCAGAGGGATGCTGGCGACCTGCGAATGGCGGCTCGAGAGGGCGGCGCGGCAGTCTGCGGGGATGATGCCGTCAAAGCCGGTGATTCCCTTCTCGCGCGCATAAAGAATCCACGCCGCGTTATCCACGCCCACCAGCGCATTGAGCGCGAACGTCTTGCGCAGATCGGGACGGTTCGTGATCTTGACGCCGTGGGCATAAACTTCTTCCAGGATGTTTTCGAGCAGATCCATGGGCGTCTCGAACGACTGCCCCCGGATGATCTGGAGGGCGCGTTCGGTCAAGACGGCCATGAGTCCGTTGCCGCCGCTCTCGGAATGATTGGCGAAAACCTGCGCGTCGGACCACAGCACGCTCTGCGAGCAAAGGCCGACGGCGTCGCGTCCGCTGTCGCTCACAAGGCGCGCGGCGGACTGCCAGATTTCGGTCATGTAGCCGCCTTTGAATCCGAAGGGGCGGATCAGCGGCTCGCGTTCGAAATTGAAATCCACGGCGGCGATACGAATAGTCATTGGGGCGTTCTCCAGAAGGTCGGGGTTTTTTAGTGGAATCGTAATCCTTTAGCGATGCGCAGAAACAGTGACGGCCTTTCATGAATGCATCATCAATCAAGAAACTCGTCCGCCGGATCGAACGGCGGCATGCAGCATATCGCGATCTTCATCCTTCCCACCGCGCGATGGCGGCAGCCGGGCTTGATCATGATCGAAGTCATCGGCTTGACCGGAATGCGTTCGCCGTCGAGCTCCATAAAACCCTCGCCTTCGAGAATCAGGTAAATTTCCGTCAGCCGTTTGTGATAATGAACGAGCGCGTCGGCTTTGATCTCGACGATGTGCTGCGTGGCGGTGGAATTCTCCGGCGAGACAAACCCGCGCCGGCTGACGCCACACGGACACGCGACACCATTGATTTCATCGAGTTGGGCAATCATATAGTTGGGCATCGCAGGATTCCTTGTATTTCCATATGGACACGCGCTTAATGGGCGCCGCCTCGCGCGCCCGCGGGCTCATGCTCAAAGAGCGCCCAAGAATGGTCAAGCCTTATTCATGGTAATTCACGTATCTGCTCTTCGGATTCTCGATCCTGTAATCCCGATTTTCCGTCTGCCTTCTTCCCGGCCTTTCTTCCCGTCCTTCTTCCCGGCCTTCGCGCTTGACCCGGAGAGGCGGCGTCTTTATGGTTTCGCGCCCGGCGCACGTGCGAGGTGAGCGCGCATGATGCCAGGGGCCTCAAGGAGAACCACATGTCAATGAATCCCGCGGTCGGGCGTTTGTTCGTCTTGATCCCTGTCATGACGCTTTTCTGCGCGCTGTTTTTCGCAACGCAATCGCTTGCGCAATCGCCTGCCGCCCGGCCGGGCGCCGCCGGCAAATCTGCAAGCGCAGCGAGCCCATCTACCACAATGACGGATCAATCAGCATTGCCCGCCGTGGCAGTGACAATTGCCGACGATGCGAGCACGCATCCCAAAAGCCTTGTCAGAAAAATGGTGGACATGTTCCTGAAACTCGACGTCACGCTCGGCGAGATCATCAGGCAATACGGGAACTGGACCTATGGGATCATGTTCATGATCGTTTTCTGTGAAACGGGTCTGGTCATCACGCCGATCCTGCCAGGCGATACGCTGCTGTTTGTCGCCGGAACCTTTGCGGGCATTAGCGAACTGAACCTATGGTTGATGCTGCTTTTGTTGAGTGTGGCGGCGATCTTGGGCGATACGGTCAATTATTGGATCGGGCATTTCTTAGGCGATGAAATCCTGAAACGGCGGCTCATTAAGCAAAAGTATTTGGATCGCACACATGAGTTCTTTGAACGCTACGGCGGCAAGACAATCGTGATCGCCCGCTTTGTGCCGATCGTGCGTACGATAGCGCCCTTTGTGGCTGGACTGGGCAGCATGAACTATCGCAAGTTTATCATCTACAACATCGCCGGCGGCATTGGCTGGGTGGTTTCCATAACGCTCGTAGGCTACTTCTTCGGAAATATCCCCTTCATCAAAAAGAACCTGACCGCCGCGATTATGATTATCGTCGTCCTGTCCATGCTTCCGGGGGTTTTTGAATACTGGCGGCAACGCCGTGAACTGGCAAAGGCGAAGAGATAACCAGGAAGAGATAGCCAGGGAGTCGGACCTTTTGTGGTTTGGTGATGCCGGCACATCGCGGATCACGCCGCGAGTATCGGACCAGAGGCCACGAGTTTTTTTTGGCGGGAATCAATGCGAAGGTTCAACCCTTCCAGCGTACGCGCACCCAGCAGCGGGAGATCGCCTTTCTGGGCGAAGACGACTTCGTCTATGGTTACATACTTGTCCAGCCGGATGATGGCGTATCCTACTGAGCGAGTGATGACTTGTCCGTTTGCCATTTGAAATTGAAGGTCTTTCTTCTCCGGGACTACGCCAATTTTTTCCAGGATGCGTTCCGGTATCCATGTACACTCGCTACCTGAATCCACAAGCACATCGCTCAGCCGCGCATGCTTCGTGCGATCCACGTGATTCTCGACCCGGAATGAGGTGTGAAACGTTCCCATGAAATCACCTTCTGAAGAGTCAGATTTCGTATTTCTCGCCCCCTCACAAACAATGAGTATATTTTATCCAGAGCCTCTTCCGGCGCAAGCGTAGTTTTCGCCCATCTTTTCGCTTGCCCGGCCCGGCAAGCCCTTGCATCTTATCGCTGTTGAAAATTATCCGTCAGGCGGCAGGGAATGGATTCTTTGCGATTGGAAGAACTTGCGGCGATTGCGCGCCAAATGCGGCAGCGCATCTTCAAGGCGGCGATCAACGCCGCAGGCGGGCATATTTCCGGCTCGCTGTCGCCGGTGGAAATCCTGACGGTTCTCTATCACGAAATCCTGAACGTGAATTCGCGCGAGCCCCGCTGGGATGGGCGCGACCGATTCATCCTCAGCAAAGGGCACGCCTGCCTTGCGCTCTATGCCGCGCTGGCGAGCCGGGGGTTCATCGAACCGCAGGAGATGCTGACGTTCGGCAAGTCCGGCACGCGCTTGGGCGGACATCCCGATATGCATAAAGTTCCCGGCGCCGAGGCCTCGACCGGGTCGCTGGGACATGGCTTTCCGTTTGGATGCGGCATCGCGCTCGCGGCCAAGCGCAACCAATGGCCGTTCCGCGTTTTCGCGATGACGGGCGACGGCGAATGCCAGGAGGGAACCGTCTGGGAAGCCGCGCTCTTTGCCGCGCAACATCAGCTTGACAACCTGACCGTCATCGTGGACTACAACAAGCTGCAGGCGATGGATCGGATCGAAAAGATCACGGGACTGGAGCCGCTGCGCGCGAAGTGGGAGGCGTTCGGCTGGGAGGCAAGGGAAGTGGACGGGCACGATATTGCCGCGCTGCATGAAGCGTTGTCGCGTGTTCCCTTCCGACAAGGCAAGCCGAGCGCCCTGATCGCGCACACAATCAAGGGGCGCGGCGTCTCATACATGGAGCAGGTTCCCATCTGGCATTTCCGCATGCCCAATGCCGAGGAGATGGCCACCGCGCAACGCGAGCTTGGGTTGCGCCCAGAGGAGATGATGACGCCATGAGAGATTCCTTCATCCGGGCGCTGTCGGAACTGACGGCCACCGATCCGCGCATTTACACGCTGGTCGCGGACAATGGCGCCATCGTCTTCGACAACTACCGCGCGTTGCATCCCGATCATTTCATCAACTGCGGCGTGGCCGAAGCCACGATGATCTCCGCCGCCGCCGGCATGGCCTCGACGGGGCTGATCCCGTTCACCTATACCATCTCCAATTTCATCGCCGAGCGCGCCTTCGAGCAGATTCGCGACGACGTCTGCTATCAGCGCATGAACGTCAAGATCGTCGGCGTCGGTTCGGGGATCACCTACGCCAACCTCGGACCCACGCATCACGGCATCGAAGACATCGCGCTCATGCGGATGCTGCCGGGCATGACGGTTTTTTCGCCCGCCGATCCGCGCGAAACTTTCCAAGCCACCAAAGCGATGGCACAGATTCAAGGCCCATGCTACATGCGCATCGCCGGGCGCGGCGAACCAAGCGTCCATGAAGGCGATTTCGATTTTACGCCCGGCAAGGGAATCGTGTTGCGGGAAGGCGGCAGCGTGACCATCGTCGCGACGGGCGTCCTCGTGGCCGACGCGCTCGAAGCCGCCATACTCCTCGAAGAAAAAGGCATTCACGCCCGCGTCATCAATATCCACACTCTGGCGCCGTTCGATTCGGAAATCATCATCCGCTCGGCGCGAGACATCGGCGCCATCCTGACCGTCGAGGAGCACAACGTGATCGGCGGCCTGGGCAGCGCAGTGGCGGAAACGTTGGCGCGCCTGGATTGCAGGACTCGCGGCCTCTGCGATGATAATGACGAAATCCTGCCCGCGCCCGCCTTCGCATCGCTGGGTCTGACCGGCTTCTGCGAAGACTACGACACCCACAACGCGCTCAAAGCCCAACTCGGTCTCGACGCCGCCGGCATAGCCAAGGCAGCGGAAAGACTCTATTGGAGTAAGAAGTCTTAGAAATTAATATTTTTGTGTTCTTTGCGCTCTTTGCGGTCGAAGCGGAATGGCAACCACATAGAGCACAAAGAGTACAAAGAATTGAAAATTATCGTAGGATCAGGCTAATTGGCGCCTGCGGCGGGTTCGATGATGGTTTTGAATGTCGCCTGCGCGCCGGTGGTTTCAACGTAAAGGCCTTCGCAGCGCTTGGGTGGCGCATCGGGCGCCGAGGCGTGGGTGACGGTGAAGGCGCCTTTTACGAGGAAGGTGACCTTCATCGGCTGCTTGCCATACTGAATGATAAACGACGCGCGATCCTGATACGATGCGGTCATGGGTTCCTTCCAATACTCGAAGGGCTTGGAGCGGTTGCGCTTGGTGAATTCGGCGTCGGGTTTGAACTCGGGGGGCAGTTTGACGGCGCCTTGCAAGTGAAGCGCCAAACCAAGTCGCGCAGGCTTTGTTGTCTTGCTCGTGGCTTTGGCGCCCGTGTCTTTATCTGCCGTGTCTTTAGCTGCCGTGTCATTGGCGCCATCGGCTTTTTTGCCGGCGTCGTCCGTTCCTCCTGCGGCGCCATTCGCGGTTATCGTGGCTTCATCTATCAGCTTGCCGTTTTCGATTGTGAGCGTGCGCGAGGCCGAGGCGTTGGAGCGGTATCGGGGCTGTGCGGCCTCGATCAGCGGAGTTTTTTCATCAAATCGCCGCAACTCGCCCGGGTCCCATTTTTCCTGTCCCCAGCCGTTGATGAGCGGAACGTTGTGCGCCAGGCCTTGCGTGAAGTATTCGCGGTGAAACGGCGAGCCATACCCCACCGTTCCCGAATCGTGTGTGATGTCCACGTCGCCGTAGCACGCCTCGAAATTGAGCGCTTCGGATTGCACATGCGAATTGGTCAGCTGGCCGTAATGGAAATAAACCTGCCACGGCCCGGAGCAAAGAACCGCCATGCGGCTGGATTCCAGACTGCGCGTGCGCGGCGAGGCGAGCTTGATTTTATCCGCGCTCGATAAATTCGCTGCCGCAATCGCAGCCGCCGGAGGATCGAGGAGGGTGTCCCATGAGAGGGATTTGGCGGCTTCGGCCAATCCCAATGCGGTTGGGAAGACGCGGCTGATGTTTGACAGCGTCTTCAAGTCCGGCGCCATGCCGCGTCCCGAATCCGCTGGCGTGGGCAGCTGGCCATTAGCGAATCGCAGCGCCAGCGGAGAGAGCGCCAGATTTTCCAGTATGAGCATTTCGTGACGGACCGATTCCATGCGCCCGGCCAGCGCCGCCTGCTCGAAGAAAGGCGTGAGCGCGACGACGACAAAGTTATTATAGCCGAGCGATTGCTCATACCAGAGGTAGTCGCTCGTAACGCCGCGCGCCAACTGGCTGCGGATGCCGAACGGCGAATCCATCGCGCTCGCCCACAGTGCCGGATCGCTGTAAACGAGCGCCACGTGCCCGACGGCGGCGCAGTGCCAGCAGGCGATGTTGTGGATCGTCTGCCTCGTCTCGCTCAACATCTTCGCCTGTGGCTCGAAGAGGTTCTTGAACCATCGCTGCTTGCGTTCAGGCGTGGCGTAGGCGCCAAGCAGCCGCGCCGCCGTGACGTGCCGGATCAGATTGACCGCCTCGTCCAGCGTCTGCCAAAAAAGTTTTGACTTGCTGCCCTGACGCGTGCTCGGCGGCCATCGCGCGAAATTATCCGCATAGAAATCCAACTGCCCGGCGGCCCACTGCGCGTATTTTTCCTCGCCTGTCAGGCGATGGAGCCGCGCCGCCAACAGGATATGCTCGCAATGTGCGCCGCGGAAGTGATAGACCCATGCGGCGTGCAGCTTCGGCGTCAGCTGGACCTTGGGATCGGATTTGCTGTGCAATGTTTCCTCGCCCGGCTCATCCGGCGTGAAGATCAGATGAGAGGCGTCCTTCGGGCTTACAAAATCATGATACCATCCGCAGATCCACTCGACCTTGTCGCGGCGCCTGGCCATCCAGTCGTCCACATCCTCACGCTGCTTGGCCAGCCAGGCGGCCCATTCCTTTTCCTCCTTGACGCGCCGCCGCGCCCCTTCCCAATCCTCTTTCGGAATGCGCAGCGGATCGCCGTCCTTGGCAAAGATTTTATACTCGGCATACGCCTTGGCCGGGTCGGGTTTGGGGAAGCCCTGCGTTTCGCCGGCAGGCGCAGCAGGCAGGATCGCAAGCAACACGAACAGCATTAGAAAAAGAACTACAACAAATCCCAAAAGCGGAATTCGATATCTATTGCAAAATGCTCTTTTCATGATGCAATGCAGCTCCTCAAGTTCATGATCCAGCAGTTATCGCTTGCCGATTAGCCACTTTGCCTTTGGTCGCTAAAATCGCTTGCGAAGCGCCTAATCGAGGATAATATTTCACGCAGAGCAGTTCAATGGAGGAATACGAAAATGCCTGTCTTGGAAATTCCTGCTTCACATATCTGCATTGATGACAAAGGACGGGAATGGATTGATGAAACGACTTATCGCGTTGAACAAGTTGTCATGGATCATATTGCCCACGGTTGGAGTCCAGAGGAAATCTCGTTTCAACATTATGGCGCTCTGTCGTTGGCTCAAGTCCATGCCGCTTTGGCTTATTACTACGATCATCAGGAGGCGATGGACGCCCGAATGAAACAGAATCTTGTCGAATATGAAAATATGCGGGCGTCGGCGGAAGAATCGCCATTTCGCAAGAGGATGCGGGCAGAAGGCAAATTGGCATGAGCTTGGCATTCTATATGGATGAACAAGTTCATCGCGCTGTCTCGCTAGGATTGCGTCTTCGCGGAGTGGATGTTTTGACAGCTCAGGAAGATGGATTTGATGGCACTCCCGACAAGCAGTTGCTGGAACGCGCCATTTTTCTTAAGCGCATTTTATTTTCGCAGGATGATGATCTGTTGCGAGAAGCAAATCAGTTGCAGCATGAAGGGAAATGGTTTCCCGGTGTTGTTTACTGCCATCAGTTGCGATGCACAATCGGCCAGATAATTGATGATCTGGACCTGATAGCCAAGGCTGCAAAAGCGAGTGAATACGAGAACAAAGTCGAATACCTGCCGCTATCTTGAAAAATCGTGGCTGAATATGCCCAGTAGTGTTGGGCGAAAATAGATGTGAACCTCGCTTTCGCCGGCGGGGATCTCGACCGTCAGCAGGCTGTTGTCTCCGCGCCGGACCGGAACTAATTTGCCGCCGATCTCGGCGTGCCAGAAAGCAAGCGGCTCGGTGTTTTCGCGCACGCCGAGAAGCGCCGGCCCGGTGGTTCGCGCGCGGACTCGCAGTGAATTCGTATGCCGTTCGATGATCTGAACGTCCGGTGACGGCGCGACGCGGCGCCAGAGCGGTCCGGGAATTCCCGCCGGGCGCGAGGCGTCCTTCGGCAGAATGACGGCGCGCGATTTGGCATTTTTGTATTCGAAAATTGGCGCCGCATCGTCTTCGGCGCCCCATACCAGGCGCCAGGGGTCATCTTCCTGCGCGGGACTGGCGAGCCGGCAGGCCTGCCCGGCAATGTTGAAAATCGTCCGGGGCAGGACCAGCCGCCATGCGGCGCGCTTCACGGTCAGCGGGCGCTCAAACACAATCATGCCGCGATAGTTGGCGAATTGCACGCGATTGCCCAGCGAAGGGATCGGCGCGGGGTGCTCCCAAGTGGTGTTGATCAACGCGCGGGCGGCGGCTGTCTTCATCCAAGAGGCGTCATTGACGTCCTGAAGGTGAGCGGTCTCGATTCGATAGCGGACAGGAAAAGTGAAATTCCCCTCGGCGGCTTCGATCTCGAGCCGGCCGATTTCCGCGCCCTCGGAAATGCGGACTGCGCTGTCAACGAGCGAAACGAACAGCCAGCGTGTGATCGGAGCGGTTGTGGGATTGCTGTCGAAAGCGGCGACAGACTGATATTCGGCGCCGGGTCGCAGCGTCTGCGGCAGATGGGTCAGCCGGCGGTTATAGGGATGGCCGATCAGGAAGCGGACGCCGAGGATATCGAAGAGATCGAGATTGGGCGCGGCGATCGTGACGACGCGAAGGGGGTCGTTGACGGGCGCCCGCCCGGCATACTGCGCGATCTCGTTGCAGTAGCGCTGGGAAATCAGCGGATCGAAGCCCTGGATATCTTCCAGGCCATAGAGCGAGGCGAGGTTGGGCATGAGGAACTGAAACTTGAAGGCTTCGTTGAAGTCGCTGTCATGGAGGCGCAGCGGATCATAGCCCACGATGCGGAACGGCTGCAACGGCGCGCGCCGCTGAACGCCCTGCAAGAACGCCGCCTGCGGAGGCGTATTGAAAAAAGAGCGACGCGCGATCGGAGGAGCGACGCGCGGCCCGAAGTGCAGCAACTGGAGCGCGATCAACGCGGCGGCGACAGCCCTGCCGGAGTATGCAATTTTCCAAAGCCGCGAGCGATGGGGCGCGTCCGGGCCGCCGGCGCGCGCGGGGCGGCGGTGAAACAGAAGAAGCAGGAGAGAAAGCAGCAACAGACCCGAGGCGGATTCAAAGGCGATGAAAAGCCAGCGGCCAAGGCAATGCGGCGCAAAAAGCCAGGCGCGCAGCCACTCGTCCACATAAGGCGCCGCGCCCTCAAAAGTCGGGCGCGCCCACGACATGGCGATGGCGGCGATGAGCGACGCAAGCCCTGCAGCGCCCGCCGTCTTCGCGACCATGCGCCGGTGCCGCCAAGGGAAACGTTCGAGCGCGAGCGCGGCAAGAAGCGCGGCGCCCGCTGCGCTGAGGACCAGGGCGCGGCTGGGTCCGACTAGATGATTGAAGCCGGGAATGAAGGGCATGACGAACTGCCATCCGGCGTTTTTCCCGAGGGCGAAAACAACTCCCGCAACGGTCAGCGCCAGTCCGCACCGGAATCGGCGATCGCGCCAGACTCCCCGCGCCGCGAAAAGGCTGATGATCAGCAGCGCCGCGATGGGACCGATGTAAACCGTCCGGTCAATGTATTCCGGGAAAATGCCCGCCTGAGTGCCGCCGAGAAAAATAAACGGGATTTCGGACCAGTCCATCGAATCGGCCAGATTTTCGGACGTGGTGACGGCGCCGCGAATCGAAAGGCCGGCGCGCGCCATGCCGGAAAGAAACGTCGGCGAGATGATCAAAAAAGCGAAAAGAAGGCACAGGCCGATATCGAGCGAACGGCGCATGAAACCCTTGGGATTCGCGGCGTGGACGATGAAAACGCCGACGAGTCCGTACAGTGTGAGATGCGGAGAGCCCGTGGCGAGGATCATGGCCGCCGCGCCGGCGAGGGCCGCCCGGCGCCGGAAATTGCCGGCCTCAGCGCCATAAAGCAGGAGCGGCAGCCAGACGGCGGCGTAAAAAATCGTAGGATTGATGATGCGGCCGGCGATGTGGCCGCCACACGCGAAAACAAGCGCTCCGGCCAGGGTGGGAACGGCGTGGAATTTCCATCCCCTGAGAAAAACGGCCATCGCGCCAAAGGCGATCAGATAGTGAAGGAAATTATACAACCCAAAATAATCGCGCCAATCGCCCACAAAAAAGTATGGCCATCTCAGCGGATAAAGGAAGGCGGTCTGAAGATTAGTGAAGAGCGACGACCCGCCGAGCGAATAAGGATTATAGAAGGGCGGGCCATCGTCCCAGCGGAGCGAATAAAAGGGCCCGAACATGAGAGAATTATCGGCGCCCACGGGAAGGCTGCCGGCGGCATAGCGTCCATAGAACACACCGCAAATCAAGAACGACGCGGCGAGAAAGAAGAGGAACCGA
>JAPLSP010000282.1 GCA_026398575.1 Candidatus Sumerlaeota bacterium
GAGTGTGCGCCGTTTGCGGCGGGCTGGTTTTCGGAGCCGGGTGGATGCTGGCAAGTCTGGGCGTCCATCATTATTTCTTTACGGCGCTGGGCATCGGCGTCGTCGGCGCGATCGGCGTCGGGATGGCATATCTCGTTCCGATCTCGACTCTGATCTTGTGGTTCCCGCGCCATAAAGGATTGGTCACCGGCGTCTCGGTGGCGGGCTTTGCGGCCGGAGCGGCGCTGGTGACGAAATGCGCGCATTATTTCATGGCGTCATGCGAACTGACGCCGTTCCGGTGTTTTCTCCTGTTGGGCGCGATGTTTGTCATCGTGACGCCGCTGGCCGGCGCATTCATGGCGCGGCCGCCTCACTCTCAGGCCGCCGCCCGCCGCCCGGTTCGGCTGAAAGAGTTTCTGGGCCATCCCCAGTTCGCGCTGCTCTATTTCGCCATGTTCACGGGCTTGATGTCGGGTTTCACCGTCATCGCCAATCTCAAGCAAGTATCGCCCGGCGCCACCGCCGCCAGTGGCGTGATGGCGCTGAGCCTGTTGGCGCTGGCCAATGCCGCCGGGCGGATCGCCTGGGGACAGATTTTTGACCAAAAGCCCTCGCGAGTGATCCTGAGTGTCAATCTCTTTGCGCAAGCCGTGGTTCTCTTCATTTCGCCCTGGCTGACGCGCACGCCCGTCGGGCTGGCGGTGTTTGCGATTCTCTCGGGCTTCAACTACGGCGGCATTCTGGTGCTTTATGCCGTGATGACGGCGCGGGTATGGGGCGCTGAAAAAGTTGCGCCGATCTACGGATGGCTTTTTTCATGCAATATCCCCGCCTCGCTGTCGCCGTGGGTGGCCGGGATGATCTATGATCACTGGCATTCCTTTACCGTTCCGCTCTGGGCGATCGCAGGCGCCATGCTTTGCGGCGGAATCACGCTGATGGCCGGTCGCAGTTTGCGCGAAAAGAGATAAGACCAGGCCTGCTTTGGCGACACGCTTCGTTTTAGTCGCGAATTTCCCTTTACAGAGACGTATTCTGCCCTTATCCTATGCGGTGTTAGCGCGTTCTTACAGAAATGCCGTAAACACAAGGGAGATTCGGGGGTCCATGATCATTCGAACCCGAGCGTATGCTCGCGCCGGATTGATCGGCAATCCTTCCGACGGATACTTTGGCAAGACGATCGCAGTAATCCTGCGCAATTTCTGCGCGGAAGTCACCTGCTATCAAACGCCCAAACTGGCGATCATCCCGTGCCGGATGGACCATTCGGCCTTCGAGTCGCTGGCCGGACTCTATAATGACGTCCGGGCCAATGGCTATTATGGCGGCGTGCGCCTGCTCAAAGGCACCCTCAAGCGCTTTTACGAATACTGCATCGAAAACGACATCATGCTGGAAGATAAAAACTGCACGCTGGAATACCGCTCGGATATTCCGCTGCGGCTTGGCATGGGCGGCTCGAGCGCAATCATCATCGCCACTTTGCGCGCGTTGTTTCACTTTTACGGCGTGGACGTGGCCCTGGCGCAAATGCCCAACCTGGCGTTGAGCGTCGAGCGTGACGAATTGGAAATCGGCGCCGGATTGCAGGACCGCGTTATCCAGTGTTATGAGGGCTGCGTCTATATGGACTTTGACCAGTCGCTCATGGAAAAACAAGGCTATGGCCGCTATGTCAGCCTTGATCCGATGATTCTGCCGCCCCTGTTCGTCGCTTACGACGACGGCGCCGGCGAAGGCACGGAGGTGGTCCACAACGATCTGCGGGGCCGCTGGAACGCAGGCGACCCTCAAGTCCACGAAGCCATGACGCAATTTGCCGGTCTGGCCGAGAAATGTTACGAGCTGTTGCTGGCGCGCAACTCCGATGCGATTGGTTCTTTGATGGATGAGAACTTCAATCTGCGGCAGCGGATCATGAATCTCAACCCGCGCCACGTCCACCTGATCGAAGCGGGCCGCTCGGCCGGAGCGCACGTCAGTTACGCCGGCTCGGGCGGCGCGGTCATTGGGACTTACAAGGATAAGGAGCATTTCGATCGGATCGCCGCCGCATACAGCGCGATCGGAGCGAGACTCATCAAGCCGGATATTCGGGACAGAAGCCTCTGATATGATCAAAAAAGCCGTCATACCCGCCGCGGGATTCGGCACGCGTTTTTTGCCCGCGACCAAAGCGCAGCCCAAAGAGATGCTGCCCATCATTGACACCCCGGTCATCCAATACGTCGTCGAGGAGGCGCTGGCCGCCGGTTTGGATGACATCCTGATCATCACGGGCCGGGGCAAGCATTCGATCATCAATCACTTCGACCGTTCGATGGAGATGGAGTACTACCTCAAGGACAAAGGGCGCGACGACCTGGTTGAACAGCTGCAAAAAATTTCGGAATTGGCGGATATCTACACGATCCGCCAGAAACAGACCAACGGCCTGGGGGATGCGATTCTCTATGCGCGCCAGCACATCGCCAACGATCCTTTTTGCGTGATGCTGGGCGATACGATCATGGAGACCTTCGGCGAGCGCAACTGCACCGGCCAGTTGATTGACATGTTCCAGCGCGTCCGCCGCCCCATCATCGCCGTCGAGGAAGTCCCCAGGGAGCGCGTGGATCGCTATGGCATTGTTTCGGGCAAGGAAGTGGCGCCCAACACCTATTTGATCGAACGTCTGGTAGAAAAACCCAAGCCCGACGAAGCCCCCTCCAATCTGGCCATTACGGGCCGCTATTTGCTGACCCCGGAAATATTCCTTTATCTGGACCGGACGCCCAAAGGCTTGGGAGGCGAGCTGCAGCTGACCGACGCCTTGAACCTGATGTGCGCGCATGAGCAGATCTTCGCCTATAAATTCGATGGCCGGCGGCACGACATCGGCAATCGTCTGGACTATCTGAAAACCACAGTATTGTTCGCCCTCAAGCGTCCGGACCTGAAGGACAAATTCCGGGCGTTTCTCGAAACGGTTCTGTCGGAAGCCAATGCAGTATCATCGAAGGCCAAGAATTAGATGGGTTTATGTTTTTGTTTCAGGTATAAGTACGATGATATATTCTCACGCAAGGAAATATTGCAGATAGGAACAGCGCCAGCTTTTGGAGTAAGGTGGCTTGCCGCCTTCTTTTTGCGCCAGGGCTATTGAATCGCCAAAAAGAAGGCGGCAAGCCTCCTTACTCCAAAAGCTGGCGCATCCTCTGAGGGCATTGAATTGCGCCTTGCGCATAGAAGGTATGCCACGGAGTTAATGATACACAGCGATTAGGAGGCATTACGATAATGAAACAGGCCGACGAGTTCAGGGAAAAAATGGACCGGGTGCGCGGACTCTTGCAGCGCGAGGCTCTGGCGGGCATCCTGCTCAAACGCCAATCCAATTTCTCCTGGATCACCTGCGGCGGGCAATGCAGCATTGTCATGGCCAGCGATACGGCTCATGCCTCGGTCCTGATCACGCCCTCGCGCGCCGTCCTCATCGCGGCGAATAACGAAATCGAACGCCTCGTGGCCGAGGAGATCAAAGGTCTGACCGAAGATCTCGGCACGGAACAATATGCTTGGAATCAAAAAAGCGATTTCGAGGTGGCCAATGCCTTGATGCAGGGCAAAAAATGGGGATGCGACGTTCCCTGCCGCAGCGCGCGCCTCGTGAATAACACGATCACAGCGATCCGGACCCCGCTGCACGTCAATGAAGTCGCGCGCTACCGGCAGCTGGGCAAGGACGTCGGCGGTATTCTGGGCGCCGTCGCGCGCAAACTCAAACCCGGCATGACCGAGCAGGATGCCGCTGGAATGATTGGCGGCCAGTGTATGGCGCAGGGGATTATTCCCGCCGTGGTTCTGGTCGCCGCCGATGATCGAATCAAGAAATTCCGCCACCCCACTCCGACGGATATGAAGATCAAGAAACGCGTCATGCTGATCGCCAATGTCAAGCGGCACGGCCTGCATGCCTCCGCAACGCGTACCGTTTCCTTTGAGACGCCTCCTTCGGCGATCGTCGAACGCCACGCGGCCTGCTGCCGGATCGAAGCAATGGCGATGGCGGCGGCGCGTCCCGAGGTTCCGCTGGGCAAAGTGCTCCAGACGATGATCGCTCAATATGAAGCCGAAGGATTCCCCGATGAGTGGCGTCTGCATCACCAGGGCGGACCCATCGGCTACGACGGGCGTGACATGATTCTGACGGTGACGGGATTGAAGGCGCCGGTTTTGGAAGGACAAGCCTTCGCCCTGAATCCCACCATCGCGGGCGCCAAATCCGAAGATACTTTCATCGTCCAGGCCAAATCCCCCGATATCATCACTCTGACGAAGGATTGGCCGGTCGTCGAATGCAAAACCCCTGCGGGAGTGATCCCGCGTCCGGGAATACTCGTTGTGTAATAACAATCTGAAGTTTGCACATTTTTTCCCCGAAGGGGAACTACAATCATAGCCGTGGGTGAAGCGAAGCAAACCCACGGTAGAGGCAAACAAATCATCGGTCCCCGAAGGGGGCCAACGCCGCCGCAAGAGCAATTATTTGCTTAGCCGATTCGAAACGCGCAAATGAAATGTAGCAAGCCGTTCGGCCGTGTTGGCCCCCTCCGGGGACCTGCTCTTGCACTCTTCGTTTCCGTGGGTTCGCTTCGCTTCACCCACGGCTATGATAGTTTCCCCCTTCGGGGGATTCAAACGCCCAAACTCCAGCTTGTTGGGTAATAACAGTATTCAACATTCAAGTGAGATTGGTCGCTAGTGATGAGTTGAAGGCGAATGGGGTTTGAATTTCTGTCGCGATTATGTGGCGGGGAATGTGGAAATTGGGCATGAATTGTTATATATTGAGTGTTGTGTAATTCAGTTTTCCATTTCGGTGTTCGATACTTGGACGTTGGATATTGGATATTGATTATTGGATATTGTCATGACGGACCTTTCCTCAGATTCTCAATGCGATGTTCTTGCCATCGGCGCGCATCCGGATGATGTCGAATTGTTTTGCGGCGGCACGATTGCGCGATTGGTGGCGGGCGGACGGCGCGTGATGATCGCGGACCTGACCTCCGGCGAGCGCGGGTCGCGCGGCACGAAAGAAGAACGGCTGGTCGAGGCGGCCAAGGCCGCCCACGTCCTGGGCGTCGCGCGGCGGCAGCTGGATTGCGGCGACACCCTGATCGAAAACACGGAAGCCAACCGGCTGCAGGTGATTCGGCTGATCCGAGAGACCCGTCCCTCGGTCGTGATCACGCACGATCAGGAAGACCGGCATCCGGATCATCGCAAGACGCACGATCTGGTCAGCGACGCCTATTTTTATTCCGGCGTCGGCGGCATAGATACCGGGCAGCCGCGCCATCGTCCGCGCGCGCTGTTTTACTTCATCGGAAACCACCGGGCGCAAATGCCGCGCCCCTCCTTCGCCGTGGATATCACGCCTTTCTTTGAAAAGAAGCTGGAATCGGTCCGGGTCTATCGTTCACAATTCTTCAACGCCGAGTACGAAGGACCGGACACATGGATCGCATCCGAACTATTCTGGCGCCGCGTCGAGTCGCGCGCGCGGCTGTTTGGGGCGTTGATTGGCGCCGATCTGGCCGAGGCATTCGTCTCGCCGGCGCCGCTGCCGGTTTCGGATATAGTCGCCCAGATGAGCGGTCAGTGAACAAGCATCCATGGCGCGCGCCGGCGGGCTTTTGTATGCGGGCGCTTCTCCTTGCTTTGGCTCTTGCTATTATCGCACCGGCCTCCTTCCTTCACGCCGCCGAAGCCACCTCCGCAGCCGCTTCATCCACTCATTCGATCAATCTGCCGTCTTTGGCGCCGCCTCTGGCGCCGCCGACCGCGAGCTATACAGCGGATCGCAGTTCGTCAGCGACGTCGCCGCGCCAGGCGACCTACAAGCCTGCGGTTCCCACGATTGTTCCGCTGGTCAACAAAAGCTCCGACGCGCTTGCGACGGCGCCTCTTTTTCTGCCCCTGACTTTGCCCAGCGTGATTGCAGCGTCCATGTCCATTCCCGGTGTTTCGGATCCCACTTCCCAAGGCGCCTCCATCAAGACAACGAGCCCATCCGTCGCCGCGCCTGCGCGTCCGGACGTTCCCGATCTCAAAGCCATCGCTTCTACCGAAAGCCTTGCAATCCCGCCGAAAGCAGCGGTTATCAAGCGTCCGGTTCCCCGGCTTGGGAATGCCATCTCCACAGCGCCACTGGTGGTCAAGGGGCGACGGCTGCGCATCGGCTATCATGCCCGCACGAACGAAACGGCCCTGACTGCCGGCTATTTCGAGCAGCTGGCGCAGTTCATCGCCCGCGATCCCGAAATGCGCAAGGCATTGATGGACGCCGGTTTTGACGCCTCAAAGGTCGAGGCGTTGCGGGCGGATGACCATGTGGACCTGGTGCGGCGAATGAGCCAGGACGAATTCGATCTGGTCTTCTGCTCGGCGGTGAGTTTTGTGGCGCAGACGGGCCATTGCCATTATGTGGCTTTCATGCAAACGCGCAGCCGCGATGATACGTGGTCGGCGAACAAAGGCGTTTACCAGTACGGCGCCGTCATTGCATCGCGCGCCAATCCCCTCTTCCGCGGCGGCCTTCCGGATGAGAAAAAATTGCGGGAGTTCCTGAAAACGTCGCGCATGGCTGTCGTCTCGAATCACAGCGCCGCTGGATATCTATATCCGCTCCTGAGCCTGCGGCGGCAGTTTTGCGGCGCGCCGGCGGATTTGCTGTTCTGCGATTCCTCGGAGGAAGTGGCCAAATTCGTCATCAATGGCCTTGTGGACGTAGGCGCGCTGGACGAAAAAACTTTGAAAGGCGTCATGGCGCAGATTCCGGGCAATCCCGATCCCAACCGCTTTGTAATCCGGATCCTGCGCACGCCGCCGATGCCAACGGATCCGGTGGCGATTCGCAGCGAGCTGGCGCCGGCGCATTCGCGCCTTGGCGTCGCGCTGGCAAAGGCCATCAAGAAATTTTGCGAAAGCCGCAGGAATGAACCCATCGCCGTCGTGGAAGCGCCGCTCGACGCTTATAGCTCGGTCCAAGAGTCCTATGACGAATTCATCGGCAAATCCTCCGCCGCCTTCCCCACGCACAATGGCGAGGCGGCGACTTCCGGCAGCAAAACCATCAAGACGCTGGAAAACGCCGAGCCGCCGATGGACGGCGACTCGCCCGGCGATGCGCCGGCGGCCACGAGCCCCAGCCTCGGCCTGCGGCGGGAGGCGGCGCCATGAAACCAGGCCGCGCGCAAATCCCGCTTTATATCCTGACCGCCATCGCGCTGGCCTTCAGCCTCGCGATCCTCGTCTGGCTGCATCAGCGCTACGCCAGCGACCGCGAACGGGCGCTGCAGGATATGTGCCGCTTCTTCACGCGCGACGAAGTCCTGCGTCCGCCGCATGACCTCAATTTGCGATTCGACAAGATCGAAGACTTGGCGCGCAAGTCCGAGGAGACGCTCTTCGCCGAGCGCGTCTTCGTCACCAAAATGCTCGACGGCGGCCGCGAACATCTTGTCCGGCCGTTCTACTTTGCCGCGTTGAATCCCGGCTGGAAAGAATCTCTCGCCTCCTGGACCCGCCTGCCGCTGACCGATGAACGAGGCGAGACGTATGGGGCGCTCTATATCAAGGAAAACCGGACGACGCTGATGGCGGTGCGCGGCGCGATCGGGGGGTTGGGCGCGCTCTTGCTGCTGACGTTGGGATTGCTGACGGCGCGCCTGGTCTGGCAGCAAAGCGAACTGAAAGGCGCCTACGTCGCCCTGGCGGAAAAAGACAGGCAGCTCGTGCGGCACGAACGGCTGGCGCTGGTCGGACAGCTCAGCGCCAACATCCTGCATGAACTCAAAAAGCCGGTGGCCAATATCAAGCAGAACATGGCGGATCTGGAAATGATGCTGCTCGATCTGGCCGGATCGTCGCCGGCGGTCCGTTCAATCAAGGAACAGACCGAGCTGTTCTTCATGATCCTCAAAGATTTGGGCATTGAAAAAATGGCGCGCTCCCGGGACACGGAAAAAGAATACGCCGACCTGTATGGCATCCTGCGCCAGGCGTGCGCGCTCGTTCAGTACGAGAACAAAGCCCGGGAAATCGAAACCATCTGGGACCTTGACAATTCGCGTCCGCCGCTCGTGCTGGCGCCGCGCTATCGCCTGATCCAGGTTTTTTCGAACCTGATCCTCAACGCCTTCCAAGCAATGGACGGAAAAGGCAGCCTGACCCTCCGCGCCCGCATCGAAACTGGCAAAGTCATCTGCGAGGTGAGCGACACAGGACCGGGCGTCGCCCCCGAAATGCGCGCGCGCCTTTTCGAGCCGTTTGAATCCACCAAGCCCGAGGACATGGGTACCGGCTTAGGCCTCTACATCTCGCGCAACATCATCACCGAGTTAGGCGGAACGCTCGAACTGGCCCCTGCCGGGCCGGTTAAGCCTGGAGCGAATGACTCCGGCGAAAAAGGAATAGGCGCGCGATTTATTGTCGTATTGCCATTGGTGGAGGGGGAATAAGGAGATGAGAATCTATCTATTGAGCAGCATAAGATGCAGATATCAATGAGCAAAAAAATCGCACCCACTCATAGACTTAGCAGTATTTCCAAGGCCGATTCTTATGAAAAAATCGGGGAGTTTTGGGATACCCATGATTTTACCGACTACGATGATCCGAAAAGGCCAGATGTCAAATTCATCATCAGTAAGCCTGAGCGCATTAAATCCAAATCAAAAGCCTCATACCCGAATACAAATTTGCGCAAAAATAGAATAAAGTAATGTTTTATCAGTTTTTTCGCTTGCATTTAAGATTCTAAATAATAATAAGTCACCAATTGGGCGGCAAATGAGCTAGGGATATTATCTATGCAGAAAATAACTGTGATAACCATGCCCGGCGATGGCATTGGCGAAGTTGTGATGCCGGAGGCGATTCGTGTTCTCGATGCCGTGGGATTCGAGGCTAAATATATCGAAGCGCCCATTGGGTGGAAATATTGGCAGCAAGAGGGCGATCCGCTGCCTCAGCGGACGATTGATCTGCTGACGAAGCATAAGCTGGGCTTGTTCGGCGCGATTACGTCCAAACCTAAAAAAGCAGCCGACGCCGAACTCGCCCCGGCGCTCCAAGGCAAGGGATTGGTTTATTACTCCCCCATCGTCAAGATGCGCCAGCTATTCGACTTGGATATTTGCATCCGCCCTTGCATCTCATTCCCCGGCAATCCGCTCAACTTCATCCGCCGTTCGGCCTCGGGCGGCGTCGAAGAACCCAAAGTCAACGTCGTGATCTTCCGCCAGAATACCGAAGGGCTTTATTCCGGCGTTGAATGGACGAACCCGCCTGCGCAGGTGCGCGCGGCGCTCGAAACGCATCCCAAAATGAAGGCGTACAAAAATGTCCCCGGCGAAGACCTGGCGGTCTCATGCCGCGTACTGACGCGCGGCGCCTGCCAAAGGATCATCCGCGAGGCTTTCGATCACGCCAAGCGCTTTGGCTACAGCTCCGTCACCTTATGCGAAAAGCCGAATGTGATCCGCGAGACATCGGGGATGATGGAGGATGAAGCGAAGACGATTGCAAAGGAATACACGGGTATTGCGCTATGGTCCGTCAATATTGACGCCTTGATGATGTGGCTGACCAAGAATCCGGAGGACTATGGCGTTATAGTCGCCAGCAATATGTTTGGCGACATCATCTCCGATGGATTCGCCGGCCTGGTGGGCGGCCTCGGGTTCGCGTGCAGCGCCAATATCGGCCGCGAAGTGGCGGTCTTCGAGCCGACGCATGGCTCCGCGCCCAAATACGCCGGGCTCCATCCGCCGATCGTCAATCCCATCGCCATGATCCTTTCGGCCTGTATGATGCTGGACCACATCGGCGAATCCCTCAAGGCCGAGCGCATTCGCAAGGCCGTCGCCCTGGCGGTCGCCGAAGGCAAAGTGAGGACCTACGACATGGCCAAGCTGCGTGGCGGGGCTGAAGCGATCGCGAAAGGCGCCGCCTCCACGACGCAAATGACCGATGCCATTCTAGAGAAAATATGAGGATTGATTATGAGAGAAACGTTCAAGTTTTATCGCCGGTCGGATAACGGCGCAGCGCAGGCCGGCGAGATCGGCAAAATATTCAGCGGATGGAAAGGCGCGAAGGAGCGATGGATGTTCCTGTCGCCGCATGACGACGATTCGGTCATCGGCGCCGGGTTGACGATCCTGGCCGGGATCGCGAACGGGATCGAAACCCACAGCGTCATCACGACAGACGGCTGCATGGGCTATTGCGATCTGTCGCAGCAATATTCGATTTCCGAAGAACGTCTGAAGGAAGCGGTCGCCAGCTATGTATCGCTGGGATTGCCGCCGGCGAATGTGCATTTCCTCCACTTCCCCGATTGCAGCCTCGGACACTACTCCGGACGCCGCCGCACGGAGCACACCGACATAACCGACATCCATGACTACACCGGCCTGCAAAACGCCTTCACCTATATTCTTCGCAAGATAGCGCCGACGCGCGTTTTTCTGCCGACGGGCGCGGATTTCCATCCTGATCATAAGATGGTTCACCAGGAGCTGCTCATCAGCATTTTCCATGCTCAAGGCGAAATCTGGCCGGAGTTGGGCAAGCCAATTCCCCAGATACCGCAGGTCTATGAATTCGCCGTTTATTGCGATCTGCCGAAACCGCCGCAGATCAAGATTGAAGCCAAAGAAAAAACACTGCAAAAAAAACTGGACGCCATCGCCACCTTCGTCAGCCAGCGGCAGATTTCGGCGATTGTCAGTCAGATTCGGCAGGCTGGCGCCGTGGAGTATCTGCACGAAGTCCAGTTCCAGCTTTATTCTCCTGAAAAATACGCCGGTCTTTTTCCCTGACCGAGTCCTATCTTATACCGTAAGGAGATTGATGCAATGAATACGAGGATGATCACTGCTGCGTTCGCGGTTTGCCTGATACTGCCGCATGGAGCTGGCGCTGCCGAACAAAAAACCTATCCCTTCTTTCCGTTCTGCATTGATTGGCACGACTCCAAGAAGCTCTCGTTCACGGAGCAGGCCCAAATGCTCAAGGATCTTGGCTATGATGGCTTCGGGCTTATTTATCTGGATAAAGTCCCCGAGCGGCTGAAATCGCTCGATGACGCCGGATTGAAATTGTATCAGATCACCGTATCAGTAAATATTGCGCCGGGCAAACCTGCTTATGATCCGAAATTCAAAGAGGTATTGGCGCTTGTGAAGGGACGCAATGTTCAATTCCTGCTGTCGGTGGGCGGCGCAAAGCCGTCGGATGCTACCAGCGATACGCGAGGGGTGGAAGTCCTGAGAGGGATGTCAGACCTTGCGCGCGAATTCCCAGGCACACAATTGCTGCTCTATCCGCACGTCAGCAACTGGACCGAACGCATCGAGGACTGCGTTCGCGTGGCGGAAAAAGTGGATCGCCCGAATGTCGGGGTGATGTTCAATCTTTGCCATTGGCTGCGCGTGGACAAGCAGCGTGACTATAAGACACTGCTGGCGAAAGCGATGCCGCGGCTCTGGGCGATCTCGATCAATGGCGCCGATGAACGCGACGACAAACCGGGTTGGACACATTATATCCAGCCGCTAGGAGCAGGCTCATTCGATATCGGCGCCTTTTTAAAAGCGCTGAAAGACCTTGGCTACAAAGGCCCCATCGGCCTGCAATGCTACGGCATCGGCGGCGATACGAAAGAGCACCTCGCTCAATCAATGGAAGCATGGAAGAAGCTGAGCAAAAATCTGGAATAGCGCTTGAGTCGGACCGGTCAGACCCGTCGGACGCGTCGGACCGATCGGACTAGCCAAAACACTCGGATCAGCTGAATAGCGCCCATGATTAATTCATCCAAAATTATTTACCTTGGCGATGACACGCTTTCGCAAGCGGCGATTTATCTGGCCGGGATCATGGAGCACTATGGTCTCGATTATGATTATGTTCCAAGCGCCAACACCCCCGATGAAAATTTTCTCAAACAACGATACGCTCTGTATGTGATCAGCGATTATCCGGCAGCGAATTTCTCCGAGACTCAGATGCGGCATATCGTGGAGAGCGTGCGCAGCGGATCGGGCTTGCTCATGCTCGGCGGATGGGCGAGTTTCCACGGAAGGTTGGGTGAATATCATCATTCGCCGCTGGCCGAGGCTCTGCCGGTCGCGATGCAGGAATCGGATGACCGGGTCAATCACGCGCAGCCTTGCCTGATCCAAAAGGCGGCAGAACATGAAATCCTGGCCGGACTTCCTTGGGATACGCCTCCGGGGATTGGCGGGTATAATCGCTTCACGGCGCGCCCAAACTCCCAAACGCTTCTGAAGGCCATTGCATTCAAGGTCCGCAATAACGGCGCCGCGAATTGGAAATTCGAACCGAAGGGCGAGGCGCCGTTGCTTGTGATCGGCGTGTATGGCGAAGGGCGAACAGCGGCGCTGGCCACCGACGTGGCGCCACACTGGGTCGGAGGATTTGTGGATTGGGGTGTCCCACGCGTCACGCAACAAGTCGGCGCCGATTTCATCGAAGTCGGCGCCTGGTACGCGCAGTTCTTCCGCAATTTGCTGAAGTGGACGGGCAATCTATGAAAAGTGAGCAAACACAAACTCGTCAGGCATAGTGGGTGCAGGCATTTTCGAAAATCGCTATATCCTTGTTGTCCTTGACACACGATTTAATTCACCAGAAAAGGCGCCCCTAAATGAAAGGCAACGTGATCATCGGACAAAGCGGCGGGCCGACCAGTGTCATCAATGCCAGCCTCAGCGGTATCATTCAAACCTGCCTTAAGCAATCGGGCAAAGGCGCGATTTATGGAATGCGCTACGGCATCCAGGGCTTCATGGAAGAGCAACTGATTGACCTTGGCGCCGAAAAGCCATCTGTGATCAAAGCCCTCTGCTCCACCCCCGGATCGGCTTTGAGCAGCTGCCGCCACAAAGTCAAGGAACCGGATTTCCCGCGTATCATTGAAGTCTTGAAGAAATATGACATCCGCTATTTCTTCCTGATCGGCGGCAACGACACGATGGATACGATTCATCGCGTCGAGGCGCACTGCAAATCGAACGGCTACGAACTCATCGGCGTCGGCGTGCCCAAGACGGTGGATAACGACCTGTTCGGCACCGACCATACGCCGGGATTTCCCAGCGCGGCGCGTTACGTGGCGATGTCCGTCCTGCAAGAAGGCATTCTGGCGCGCGATATGAAGCGGGTGGACCAGTTCGTCGTATTCCAAACCGTCGGCCGCTCGGCAGGATGGCTTCCAGCGGCGGCGGCATTGGCCAAACGCGATGAGGATGACGCGCCGCACATCATCCTGATGCCCGAGCGCCCCTTCGATCGCGGCAAGTTTCTGGCCGCCGTCAAGCGCTGCCATGAGGCTTATGGCTTCGTCAGCATCGTCTGCGGCGAAGGCATCACGGACGCCGAAGGCCGCCCGGTCAGCGCCAGCGCGGTGACGGACAAGTTTGCGAACGTCGAATTCGGCGCGATGGGCGGAACCAGCGTTGCGATGGTGCTGCACCGCATCCTCAGCCAGGAATTCGGCTGGCGCGGCGAGTTCGAAGTCACCGAATCGCTCCAGATGTGCGCCGCCGACCGCGCGAGCAAACTCGACATCGAAGAAGCGTTCGCCTGCGGTCAGCGCGCCGTCCAACTGGCCGCCAAAGGCAAAACCGGCGTCATGGTCAGCCTCGTCCGCAAAAGCAGCGCCCCCTATAAATGCGCGTTCGGCGAGGTTCCACTACACGACGTAGCCGTCCGCGCCAAGCCGATGCCGGATGAATTCATCAATGCCGAGGCGAACTACGTCACCGAGTCGTTCTTGGAATACGCCCGCCCGCTCATCGGCAAGTTGCCCACATACACGCGGCTCAAAGGCGCTCGATAAACGATGCGTAGTTGGATTTAACCATTGATTTGCGATTGACGCCAAGCGCTTCCTTGTGAGCACAATAAAGCGCTTGGTTTATCCGATTCATTTTCTGCAAAGCCGTTTGACCTATGCGCCTCGACCGTTTGGAAATAAAGGGCTTTCGCTCCCTGCGCGGCGTGCTATGGATGCCGGGAATGCTCAACGTCGTCATCGGCCCCAATGGCTCGGGAAAATCTAATTTACTGCGCCTGCTCGAAATCATCTCCGCATCAGCTCAAGGCGCTCTTGGACACCTTGTCAGGAATTGGGGAGGCATTGTGCCGCTTCTATGGAACCGGCATGAGTTCGGTTTTTCTTTTGATATTGTAGTATCAAACAATGACGGCAAAGCTGCTCAATTCCAAAATATGAACTATCATGTATTTGTCGAGCGTACTGGCAACTCAAGCGATTACAAAATAATGGAAGAAGAGATGTTTCCTGCAGTTAGTGCCAGTGACCCTTCAAGAAAAGCGGAACCGTTTGAGCATTCTCTCAGCATGATAAAGCGATATGACGGATCACCTATTGAAGTGGCTTTTGAAAAAAATGGTATTCCCACTCTATGCGATGACAAAAGCATGTTTCGGGATGATGAAACTGTCCTGGGCCAATTCAAAGGACCTTTTGCTAATAACAAAAGCCTTGCTCGTATCCGATCGTTCTTTGAGGATTGGGGCATCTTTCAGGACTTCCATGTCGAAAGTGACTCTGTCATTCGCCAGGATGTGGTCGCCTCGTACGACAAGCGCCTTGCTTCCGACGGACGCAATCTCGTTCAAGTGCTGCACACGCTCTATTCGGAAAATCGGGAATTCAAACAACGGATTGATTCAGCGCTGCGCGCGGCGTTTGGCGACGATTATGAGGAGCTCATTTTTCGTCCGGGATCGAATCAACGCGTCCATTTATGCGCACGATGGAAGTCGTTGACGGACCCGATGCCAGCCAGCGATCTTCCGGACGGCTTCCTGCGCTTTCTCTTCATCATCACAGGCCTTTCGCATCCCGAACCTCTTTCCTTAATAGCGATTGACGAACCCGAAAATGGGTTGCATCCTTCCATGCTGCCTATCATTGCGGAACTCGCCGCTGATGCATCGGAGCGTTCGCAAGTGATCTTCACAACTCATTCACCGCAGTTGCTGGACGCTTTAACGGAATCGCGCCCGACGGTGACCGTATGTGAGTGGTCGAATGGCGAAAGCGTTATGAAGACCATCGAAGGAAAGACACTAAACTATTGGCTCAAGAAATACACACTCGGTTACCTTTATGAGACGTCCAGCCTGGAGGCCATTTGATGCGCTTCCTGCTCTTCGTCGAAGGCGAGACTGAGAAGAGAGTCCTTGGCCGCTTTCTGAAGAGGTGGCTGGACAAGCGCCTGAAAGCAAGTGTTCGAATTAACGTCACTGGCTTTCAAGGCTGTGCGCAAATGTGGAACAATCTGCCGAACCATGTAAAATACCACCGTAGAATGCCTGATGCCGCGGATACGATTGGATTTATCGGAATCATGGATCTATACGGCCCTGATTTCTATCCCGATCATATTGTCTCATCGAAAGATCGAAAGAACTGGGCAATCACGGAGATGACCAAACGGGTGAATGATGGTCTATTCCGGATGTTCTTTGCCGTTCACGAGTTGGAAGCGTGGTTGCTGAGTGATCCTGGAATATTTCCCTCTTCTGTACGCAAATCCCTTCCGGGAAAAATCGCGAGGCCAGAGGAAGTGAATTTTAACGAGCCTCCGGCAAAGCTAATCGGGAGACTTTTCAGAGAGAAAATGGGGAGAAATTACCTAAAGATTGAAGACGGAGTGGAACTGTTCAGCAAACTCGATCCGGATATTGCCTGTGCGCGATGTCCGTCACTGGATGAAATGCTGAAAGAAATGCTGCTGATGGCCAAGCATGCCGGGCTGTAACGGCGAATCCATAGATTTCCGGGAGGAGATTCTGCGATGAATCTGAAAGACAAGAAGTACAAAGACTTCGCGCTGGTGCGCGAGATGCTGGAGACGCCCTCGGTGATCGAGCGGTTTGACTACGACCAGGCGCATGAGGCGGTTGCTGCGATCAAGCATACGGGCAAACTCATGATGACGGGCGAAGGATCGAGCCGCATTTTTCCGGCCAAGAATCTGATGGTGGAAGTCATGAAGCAGGGCGCGCCCATCGCCGTCGCCACCGAAGGCAGCCGGCAGGCGCATGAATATGACTTGGGCAGTTTCGTGGTCTTTGGCGCCAGCAATAGCGGGCAGACCAAAGAAGTCATCTCGCTTTTCACCCAGTTGCAGCAAAAAGGCCATGCGCACCGCTTTGGGTTGACGGCCAATCACGGAACCAAACTCGAATCGCTCTCGAATAAATGTTACGTGCTGATTTGCGGCAAGGAAGACGCCGTCGCCGCCACCAAGAGCGTGGCCGAGCAGGGCTTGTTCTATCAATCGCTTCTCTGCGGCTTGGTCCCCCAGCAAGGCGCCGAGATTCGCAACAATCAAAAAGCAGCCGCCGAAGCCGCCAAGACCGTCCTCGAAATGGAACTCGATCCGGAAATCGTCAGTGCCATCGCCGGCGCTTCGATGATTTATTTCGCCGGGCGCAACAACGGCGTCGCCGAGGAACTGACGCTCAAGACCAATGAAATCACGCGCAAGAAGAGCGACTTCCTCGAAGGCACTTATGCCGTGCACGGAATCGAGGAAGTAATGGACCCGAGCGACGTCGTCATCGTCGTTGACCCCTATGAAGCGGAAATCCAGAAGTTCAAGGAAGTGCTCGAAGACGGCGTCAAGATGAAGGTCATCGCGATCTCCACGCGCGAAACGATCTTCCCCACCATCAAAATCCCGCATGTCTGGGGCTTCGAGAGCTTCCTGCAATTGTTGACGGGATGGAACGTCCTGGTCAGCGTCGGCGTAGCCAATGGCGTCAACCTGGACAAACCCACGCGCGCGCGCAAAGTGGGGAATGAGTTTCTTGGATAGTCAGAATTCGATGAAAGTCACCATTCTCGGCTCCGGCACTTCCGAGGGAGTGCCGACGATCACATGCCACTGCCCGGTCTGCCTCTCGGACGATCCGCGCGACAAACGACAACGGACCGGGCTTTGGATACAGGCGAATGGCAAATCCATTCTGGTTGACGCCTCCATTGACTTCCGTCAGCAGGCGCTGACGCATCATATCAACGACGTGGATGCGGTGCTGATCACCCATGCGCATTCGGATCACGTGGCGGGGATTGACGATCTGCGCATCTTCAGCAAGATTTATCACAAGAAGATTGATTTTTATGGGAGAAAAGAGCACCTGGATGAAATCTGCCATCGGTTCCATTACTGCTTCAATCCGGTCCAGATCGGCGGCGGCGTGACGAAGCTGGAGATGAATCCGGTGACCGGGCCTTTTGAGGTTTGCGGCTTGAAGGTCACGCCCATCCCTGTCAAACACGGCGTCCTGGATATCTACGGATATCGAATCGGGCAATTCGCCATCGTAACGGACGCCAGTTTCCTTTCGGAGGAATCTTTCGCAATGCTTCAAGGGCTGGACGTTCTCCTGCTCAACGCTTTGCGGCCACAGCCTCACTCGACGCACTTCAGTTTGAGTCAGGCGCTGGAGGCGTCGCGCAAAATCGGGGCGCGCCAGACCTATTTCATCCATATATGTCATCTCCTCGGACATTCGAGTACAAATGCCAGCCTGCCTCCCGAGGCTCAGCTGGCTTATGACGGCCTTTTTATTGAGATTTCTTAGGTTTGTGGCAAGACATGGAAAGTTAAATGGCAATTGTGGAAAAACCTGTGAGTCATGGCTCAGCGATGATGTTAACAAGTCTGTGCATAAACTTGATGAAAACCGGTGCATGGCGAAAAATAAACTCTAAACTGAAGTTGTATATACTTCATATTGCTTGACTTATGACGCGAAACCTCAAAACGATAAGAAGAAGGAATTCGCACAGGCAGGCCATATTTAAGGATGGCGCAAGCGGATGCGCACGATTTTCACAGCCTGTTAACAACTCTGTGCAAAACTCATTCTTGCCAGCTATATCCTTGATCTAAATCAATTATTTTGAATCAGGTCTAAAAAGGGAAGGACATACGAAAATGGACAAGAATTCCTCCTCAGATTCCCTTCCGGAAACGATCCGCGCGTTCATCGCTTTCGATATCGGCGATGAAATCCGGCGACAGATCACCGACCTTACCGAGCGGCTTGAGAAAGGCTTTGTTTTTACAGGGGCTGACCCGAAATGGGCCGGTCTGGAAGGGATTCATTTGACGCTGAAATTTCTCGGAAATATCTCGCGGGAAAAACTGCCGGAGATAGAAAACGCCATGATCGCAGCCACCAGCGATTGCCCGCCCGTCGTTTTTTCGGCGCGCGGATTGGGCGTATTCCCCGATGAACGCAGGCCGCGCGTGCTTTGGGTGGGCATCAAGCGGGGCGCGGAAGAAATATGCGAATTGCAGCAGCGGCTGGATGACGCTCTGATTCGGCTTGGATTCCTGCCCGAGGAACGTGAATTCCATCCTCACCTGACGCTGGCGCGATTCAAGTCCAGCCGGGGCGCAAGGGGCATGGCGCAGGTGATCAAATCTCATGCGCGATTTTTTTGTGGCGAGGCGGCAGCGGACCGGCTGACTCTTTATCGCAGCGAGTTGCATCCGTCGGGCGCGCGATACACCGTGCTGGTGGAGGCGCCGTTGCGGGGCATTAGGAGCATCGAGGCTGAAACAAAAGCGGAGGATACGGAAGCTACATAAGCGCCTGATTTTGATTGGAGATTAAAGCAATGCGGTCGGAAATGGCGCCAGCATTTGGAGTGCGGTTGCTTGCTGCCGCTTTAGCTCTCCAAATGCTGGCGCCGATCCTGTCCGCATTAATCTACCTATGTTGACATTGAAGGACATTCGTGAAGAGGGTTTCCTGAAGGCGCTTGGCAGAGTGCTGCCGAGATCGGGGCCGGGCTTCGAACTGGGAATCGGCGACGATTGCGCGATCCTGGCGCCGGGCCGGGGCGAACGCATGGTCTTTACCACGGACCTGCTCGTTGAAGGCACGCATTTCACCTCAAAAACCATCGGCAGCCCCCGTCTGCTTGGGCGCAAGTCCGTCGCCGTCAACGTCAGCGACGTGGCGGCAATGGGCGCGGCGCCCACCGTTATGACCGTCGGCATCGGCGCGCCGCCCGACACACCGGAGGGATTCCTCAAGGAGCTCTATCGCGGGATGAACGAGTCTTGCCGCCGCTATGGCCTTGCCATTGTCGGCGGCGACACCGTGCGCGCGGACAAGTTGTGCCTGACGATTGCCATGTTGGGGGTATTGAAAGGAACGGCGCCCGCCGCTCTCCGCTCCGGCGCCAAGCCGGGGCAGTCTCTCTACGTTACCGGCTGGCCCGGCGAAAGCGCGGCGGGCTTGGCGTTGATGATTGGAAATCTGAAGAAAAAAGCGCGCCTGTTGCCGGCAGCCTTGCGCGCGCGGCTGATACGGCGCCATCAAGACCCCACGCCCCGCCTGGAAATCGGCCAGCGATTGCGCTCAGCATTCGGGAAACGTGGAATGGCGATGATTGACATCAGCGATGGCTTGGTTCATGAAGCGTGTCTGCTGACGGAGTCATCGGGCGTTGGGGTGGAGATCGAAATGGAACGGATTCCGATTTCTCCCGGATTGCGCGCCCTCGCACGTCTGACCGGCGACTCTCCCCTGCCCTACGTCTTGCATGGCGGCGAGGATTACGAACTGCTTTTCGCTCTGGATAGCCCACCGGATGCACCGTGGCGCAATCGCTTGCTTGCGCGCGACGCCGCGCCGATTCATCCTATCGGGCGCATTGTCAGGAAAAAAGGAGTCCGTCTGATTTTTTCGGATGGCTCGGCGCAGGAAGTTCATCCCGCAGGATTTGAACACTTTGTGAATACTTCCACTTGAAATCCTGCCCGCCTTTCGGTAGCAATTTGCGCCGTTGCCGCTACATATAACGTGATCCTTTGGCCAATTTTTATAAATCACCACCGAGACACAGAGGCACAGAGG
>JAPLSP010000215.1 GCA_026398575.1 Candidatus Sumerlaeota bacterium
CGCCAAGCTATAAGGTGGGGCGTGCCCCTCTCCCCATCTTGCCTTTGAATCCGCTTGCCAGCCAGGATTCAGGCGCGATAAGGTATCGCAAGTTTCCCATCCAAGTCCGGAGGGGCTTTTATGAAGCCGATGAGCAGCAAGGAACGCATGATGCGCGCGCTCGAACGCGGAAAGCCGGACCGCCTGCCCGTCTCCGTCCATCAATGGCAGGGCTATCATCTCGACAAATACTTATGCGGCGCCACCGCGCTCGAAGCCTTCGAGAAGATGGGCATGGACGCGCAGATTCAATACTTCCAATCCATGGGGCAATTCTGGCTCGTGGACGCCGACTACACCAAGGCCTCCACGTCCGATTGGCGCGACGTGGTCCAGGTCGTCGGAAACGATCCCGACAACCGCGTCTGCCATCATACCATCCACACGCCCGAAGGAATGCTCGCCTATAAAACCGCCGGCAACCGCATGACGACGTGGATCACGGAATACCTGGTCAAGCGCGATGAAGACATTCAGCTCGTCCGTAAATATATGCCCGTCCCGGCGCTCGATCCCAAGCCGATCGCCAAGGTTTATGACGAGATCGGCGACCGCGGCATCCTGCGCGGGTTCGTCTGGGGCGATCAGGCCGGGTGCTGGCAACACGCCTGCTGCCTGATGGATATCAACGTCCTTGTGATGAAGGCGATGGAGCAGCCCGAGTGGACGCACGAATTCATGCAAATCCTGCTCGACAAAAAACTGCGTTTCATCGAAAGCATGAAGGGGGCGAAGTTCGACCTCGTCGAAACGGGCGGCGGCGCGGCCTCCTCGACGGTGATCTCGCCCGCGCTGCATGAAGAGTTCTGCACGCATTACGACCGGCAGATGCACGACGCGCTGCACGCCCTCGGTTTCAAGATCACCTATCACACCTGCGGCGGAACGAGGGGGATCGAGGATTTGATCGTCGCCAACGGCTGCGACGCCTCGGAGACGTTGGCGCCCCCGAGCATCGGCGGCAACCAGGAACCCTGGGACTTCGCGCGCAAGATCGCAGGCCGCGTCGCGCTGATCGGCGGTGTGGACCAGCACAACACCGTGACCCGGCAAACGCCCGCGCAAATCCGCGAACAAGTTTTCAAATTATTCAAAACAGTCGGCCCGAACGGCGGCTATATCTGCTCGATGGCCGACCACTTCTTTGAGACAGCGCCCGCCAACCTCGCAGCCTTTGCGGCGGCGGCGAGGGAATGCGTGTATTGATCCTTCGCCTTGTCTTTTTTGGACGGCGAATCAGGGAAGATTGAAGTCATACCTCTTTGCGGCATTGATCAGGACGTCCCTTGAGAACTCGCGTTTCTTCTCGGCGCCGGGGCATGAAATCTGCGCCACAAATGGTCCGCTATCCGTGAAACCGATCTGATAGGAGCCGTTGGAGTTCGTCTGGACCGAGTATTGGGAGCTCTGCGCATCTATCTTCTTGGGCCGGAAACGGATGATGGCGTCGGCGATGGGCTTTTGGTCCAGACTGACCGTCCCAAAAACAAGCATCTTCATTCCGAAGAACGTGCCGTCGCCAGGTCCGGATTGCCTGCGCAGGTTGAATGGGATGGGCTCGGCCTGCGCCGGAATCCGGGGTGTCACGCCATTGAAATACTCGCAGGCGAATCCGTCCGCTTCGACGATCAGGTTGTATTGCATCCCTTGATCCAGGCGGCGGAGAACGAACTCGCCATTGTCCGGATTGAATATCATGGGCAGATTGCTGAACGTGCCGATCTCATTGTGGTTCCGGATCTTTATGGTGAAGGCTTTGATGGGTGTTCCTGAGCCGGCCACCGCGACCCGTCCCACGATAACGCCGGCCTCCGGCATCGTCAAACTCGTCACTCGGTCATACGGAATGCTCTGGCGCAAAATCGAAGAGTAGTTTCTGTGACGGATCGTGACCTGCGGCTCGTACTCCCAATAATCCTCGAAACGGAATCTGCCATAAGCGTCTGTATAGGTCTTGAATTCATAGGGTAGAATGTGCAGGAAATTCCATTTTGCGCTTTCGCATTTCGGATTCAGTTCAACCAACGCTCCGGCAACCGGCAAGCCCTTTGGATCGAAGACAGCGCAATCCACCCCGTGGCCTTTGGCGAGTGTGAAATTGACTTCCTTCGGCTCCTGGGGCGTTCCGCCCGCGGTCATGTCCTGCGTCGCGATGACATAGCCTTTGGCGATGACGGCGAGAACGTGCCCTCTGAATTCGCCTTTGGCGTTTCCATCCTGTGCGCTCTTCGTGACCTGGAGATGGTAAGCGCCATTCGAATCAGTCACCGCGGGATCGCCTCGCTTGAAGCCGGCTTGGTAGCCCCAATAAACACTGGCGCCTGCGACGGGAGACCCGGCGCCGTCGCACACCTGGCCTTTGAAGACGATAAGGCGGGTTTGCGCGCCTGGCGCTGTGGTTGCGGAGGTGGCCGGCGCCGGGGCCTGCGCCGCCGTTTTCGCAGGGGTCTTCGAGGCATCATCAGGGGCGGCTTTCATCGTCGCGCAGGCTTGCGCCTTTTGGGAACCTGGTATGAAGACGATGGGCGCTTCGTACTTCTCGTCAATGCCATTGTCGAGAAAGCCCTTCTTCCTGAAACTGATATGCGGCGGAAAGCGACGGTTGATTTCCTTGAGGATGCAACAGCCCTGGGCGTCGGTTTTGACACGGCGGAACCGGCGGGACAGCAACGCGTAGTCTTCATGGAAACCAACATCGGCGTCAGCCACCGGGGCGCCGGACTCATCCGACGCGCGCACGGTCAGGACGATTTCCGGTTCGAGCGCCAGCCTGTAGAAATTCTCCATCCCGGACTCCAACTGGACGATTGCAAACGTGTTTGCGTATCCCTCAGCGCTCATAAGCAAAACGACCCGTCCTTCGGGCAATCCATCAACCGTGAGCCCGCCACCGGAGTCGCTATAGATCTCGCCAATGCGCCGTTTCTCCGGATTGGGCCACCCCAGGATCTCAACTCTCACGTTGCGGATGGCTCTCCCCGTTTCCCTTTCGCAGGTCCGGCCTTTCAATTGCGCTCCCTGATGCAGAGTCAGGTTCACCGGTCCAATGCGTTCGCCCGGCTGAATCTTGATCATGGGAAACTGTCTGCCGCCGGCATTGGAGGCCTTGTCTCCCAGCCAGGCGATCACCTGATCCCAGCCCCCGCTCAGACCTGAGATTTCATAGGCGCCGCCAGGACTGGCAAACGTTGCGAAGTCGGCGTCTTCCGCAAGCCAAACGCACGCGCCGGGCGCCGGACGCCGATCCTCATAAGAAACCTGGCCATAGATGACCGCGCCGCGATCGGCCTGAAAGGTGACAGTTGTATCCGGGGGAACGTGCGCCATGCGATGGGTCGGAATTATCTGCGGATGACGGGCGAAAACGAAAACATCATTCCATTGGCCGGGGAAGAGAATGGTCGCGGCGCCGTTGGCGTCAGTAACCGCATCGCTGACGATCGGGAAGTTCTTTTCCCAATGCTGCTTGGCGGTGAGAACAACTCCCTCGATGGGGCGCCCGGTATCCTTCCAAGTCACGCGCACATTCAATTGTTTGACTTTGCCGGCCAGCTTCGCAGCGCCAAACGGCGGCTCAGGCTGGGCGTTCGGCAGGGGTTTGCTCTCTGTGCGCGCGCATGAAAACAGCGCCACGGCCAGGAGAAATAAAACTGCTGTTTTGATCGCCTGCATTAAACCCTCACGCAAGTGAAGTGGGAATTTTGCTCTCACCTTGAAGATCAAATATCTATAATCCCGCCGCCTTATCTGCTCTTCAAAACCACGCGAACCTGGTTTCGCATGCCTTCGCCCAGCTTGACTTCGCAATCCCTGGAAAACGGCAGGCAGCCTTCGGCTTCCACGGTCAGACGCCAGGTTCCTTCCTGAAGATTCTGGAACATGAAAAATATGGTCCAAGCCCAGTCCTTGCCCAGAAGCCGGGCTTCCGTGTCAGGGCCTTTGCCTTTTTGCGGCGTCACCGTTCGCGTTCCGCCCGGACCGCTCAGCGCGATCACGGATGGCATTGCGTCTTTGGGAAAGCCATCCGGCATGGCGACCGAGCCCGATAAAACAATCCATGGCTTCAGCGAAAACGCCACGATGGGACGTTCGCCGGCAGTGATCGTCACCGGCACAACCATGGGGTCGCCCTTCCACGTGTCCATCGTCAAAGCCGCGCGATAGCTGCCCTCCGGCACGGGGCCGATTTCCTGTTCCGCCTTGCTCAAATCCACCGAATAGGAGGACTGCGATTGATTGACGGGTCCACTGCCATCCGGTTGCGGCTGGGCAGGCAGAAGCATGAGCTGGCAATAATTCGGCCTCTTGATGGATGCGTCTGGAATTGAAATGCGCAGCAGGATCGTGCCCATGGTCGGCAGCGGAATTTCACCCAAGTCTTGATCATGGTCCATGTTGTCGAGTTTGAATGTTCCCGGAATCCGAATGTTTTTGTTCTTCACATTGACGCTCAGGGCATAATCGCCCATGAATCTCCCGGTAAAGACGATCTGCCCTTTTGAAATTTCGCCGTTGCCATAAGGCGTGATTTGAAGGGGGTCCTTTCCCGGATCGTCGCGGACGCCCTGCCGCGCCAAACTTGCATTTTGCAAATCCGAAAGCCGGAAGTTTGGGTCTTTGGGGGCGGTCAGCTTCGCCGTCACCTTGAAAGATTGCAGCAGGATGAAGTCATGCTCGGTGGCGCCCTTGATCTCAACGGTCTCGCTCATCTGCATCGCGGTGCTCCGGCTGCGATAGCTGTAGATACGCGCGGTGTAGGCGCCGTCGCGAAGCCCAAAGATCTGATAGCGGCCTTCCTCGTTGGTTGAGCTGTTGTTGCTGCTGAAAGAATCCCCGCCCATGTGCGTCTCGGGCGTCAACGTTACCCCTGCGTCCTTGATGGCCTTGCCGGTCAAATCCATGACCATGCCCTTGAGCGTAGAGCCGGTCAGGAATGAGAGATGACTCTCGCCCAAGTCCTGATCCGCATCGAGATTATCGAGCGCGAGCGCCTCGGGACGTTGGTAATTGAATTGCTGGTTATCGCCGGTCTGGCCCTGGACGTTCAGCCGATAGGCGCCTTTGAAGCGCCCGCGGAAGGTAAACAGGTTGTCTTGCGGATTGTGGCAATAGCCATAGGAATCGAGTTTTTTGCTGCTGTCGCTCGAATCGAAGGAATCCTTGATATTCAGATTGGCATTGTTAATCGTGGGCGCCTTGGTGGGGTCCGTCACGCCGTCAAAGACAATTTTGAACGTGACTTTGCGCTTTTCGGGCAGCGTGAAATCTTTTTGTGTCTCTCCCGAGACGCTTACGTCTTCCGAAAGATTGCTGCTGTCCTCGCCGGATGAAAAATTAACATTGGCGTTGTAAGCTCCATCCTCCAGCCCTTCAATCCGGTACTCGCCTTTCCCATCCGTCGAGGACTGGCGCGTTATTCCGCCTTCGTTGCGCTTGGGATCTACGCTGATATTCGCCTGCGGAACGGGCGCCGTCCCCTTCAGGACGCGCCCATACAGGACACCCGAACCGCCGCCGATGGCGATGTCCAGAAGCTTTTCTTCGCCGTCCGTCAGATCGAATTTTTCGCTCTTGCTGAAGCTGGACTTGCCCGAAGAGCCGTTGACGGAAAGCTGATAGGACCCCGCCGCCAGCCCTGAAATGCGATAAGCGCCGCTGGCGTCAGTCATGACTTGGTTATTCTGCGGCTCGCCGGATGAGCTGCTGATATTGATTTCGTTTCTCGAATCGGTCCGGTAAGCATAGATATTCGCCTCCGGCAGGGGATTGCCGTTCAGGGTGACGGTTCCTCTGACCGCGCCGCCGCGCTTCATGACGATCCTCAGCGAACGGGGGCCGCCGTATTGGTCGCGTTCATTCGCGGAGATCACGAGCGGGGAAAAATCCGGCGCTTTGACGGCAAGGTAGCCCAGCGTCTCGCCCTCGCGAAAGGAAAAGGCGCCGTCGGCGCCGGTCAGGACGCGGATAACGCCTTCCTCCGGGGAATTGTCGAATTGAACCATGCTTCCGGACCTCCGCCCGAAGCCGCCGCCTTCGGTAGTGGCCGAATACAGCAGGACGGTCGCGCCGGCCAGAGGCTGTTGGTTGGCGCCATCGAGCACGACGCCCTTCGTCTCCTGGCCTCTTGACAGTTTGAAGACCACCGGCTTGACGTCGGATTCGGGGCCGGCCTTGAGTTCCTCCTGAAGCGCGGAGACGAAGCCCTGCGCCGATACCCTCAGAGAGTAGTCTTCGTCCTGCTCCAGTTCATAGAGTGTGAAGGCGCCGTCGGGCGAATTAAAGAGAATGCCCATGCGGGAGGATTCATCCCAGCTGCGCGCTCCCCTGGCCTTGACGGTGAAGAGTTTGACGGGCGTTTGCGAATCCCCTTCCACGACGCGCCCCTTGATCACGCCGCCTTCCTTCATGACGATGCGCGTCTCCTGATCCAGCGCCAGCGCCTTGTTCGAAAGCGACGTCCATCCCTTGCCCGTAAGATTCACCGTGACCGCGCGGTTGGACAGGTCCTCGAAGCGGAACTTGCCGTCGGCGTCGGTATGCGCCTGCCGCCGCCCCTGGCGGCTGTTGCGCAGGAGATTATTCTCATCCGATTGTCCGGTATAGCCCATCTGCGCGTCCAGCCCCTCGATCGGCGCGCCTTTCGCCGTGACCACCACGCCCGCGGCAAAATGGCCCTTTTCCAGTTTGAAATTGACTTCCACGGGCGATTCGGCCGTACCGCCGTCGGGCTGATTCTTGACCGCAGAGGCATATCCCTTGGCGAAGACGGCCATGTAGTTGTCGGC
>JAPLSP010000428.1 GCA_026398575.1 Candidatus Sumerlaeota bacterium
TGATTGAAGGCTAAAATCACAGCCTGCAAAGATAATCATCGCTCCACCGGCACAAGGCCCGGTGGTGGCGGCGGATGATAGGGGCACGCGTTTCTAGCGCAGAATCATCGCTCCACCGGCACAAGGCCCGGTGGTGGCGGCAGGCATCGGAATTCTGGATTGCACCCCGCTGCTTTCGATCAATCGGTTTTCGCTTGACCTAAAGGCATAGAGGATTAGCATGGCTGCGATCCTGAAAATCATCGCAGCCAATGCGGCTATTCCATGCAAGAAAGGAAGTAGGAAAATGCTGAAAAAGCGGACAAGAATGCATATCCCAGCTGTCAGCGCTATACTCTTGGCCTTTGGGATACTGATAAGCCAAAGCCTCGCGAAGAATGAAGCATCCGCCGCTGCCGCAGGATCGTCTCAAGGGTCCAATGAGCGGTTTTATGCCGTCCAGAAAGAATTGGACCCAGGCGGCTCGATGTATCTTTATCTTGATACAAAGGACATGCTGCGGGGCTTCGTGAACAAGATTCAGCCTCTGGTGGTTAATCCGCAGGCGCCTCCGGAAGCGTCGAAAATTTTCATGATGGTCAACCAAGTGATTGACCGGCTGGGGCTCTATGGGATTCAGGATATCGGCATGAGCATGACGCCGGATGGCGAGATGAGCCGCACCAAGATTTTTCTCAACGCTGCCGAAGGACGGCAAAAAGGCGTGATGGCGCTGTTCGGAGGCGATCCGCATCCCTGCGCATTGCTGGATCGCGTTCCGGACGACACGTTGATTTTTATCTCGGCGGATTTCGACGCGGCGGCCGCATGGGAACTCTTGCGCCAAATCGCGCAGGATATCGGAGGCATGGAAGCCATTTCGCGTCTCGATCAGGGCGTCAATGAACTGCAGAAAAACACAGGATTGAGTGTGCCCGCGATTCTCCCAGCGCTAACCGGAGAATTCGCAATCGCTGTAACTCAGGAAAAAACGAGCCGGTTGAACCTGGCGGATCTCAGTCCTTCCTTATCTGTCAATACGCCGCAGCTGACCCTCATGATACGGGTGAAAAACGATACCCTCTATCAGGCGCTCAAGCAGGCGGCCGCTCAAAACCGCCTGACCGCGCAGGAGGTGTCGGATGGGAAGCTTCGCATCGCTCCGATCACCCTTCCGCCCAACAATATCTGGACGGTTTCGCCCGCCTTGGCGACGGATGGCGAATACGTTTATTTATCGTCTCATCAGGACTATCTCAAGCGTATCGCGCTTGGGACGGGCGCCAGCCTGCGTTCGTCGCCGGAATTCAAAGCGCTCACCGCCGGTTTGCCCACGGAAGGCAATGGGATAGGTTTTGTCAGCAAGCAGGCGATGAAAGCCGTGCAAGACCTGATTCAGGCCGCCCAATCCAGCATCCCAAGGGCTTCCCGCGAAGACGCTTGGATTCAGCGTCTGATGACAGGAGCGCAAAAAGAGCCCAGCGGCTCATTTGGCGTTCGCATCAACAAGCCCAACGGCGTGCAATGGATCAGCCGTTCCAAGACCAATTCGGGACAATACTTATTGGCGGTCGCGGTCGTTCCCATTGGCATAGTAGTCGCCATCGCCGTACCAGGATTTCTACGCGCGCGCGAAGTCAGCCGCTCGCGCTCGTGTCAGGAAAATCTGTCCAAGATTGAGGGCGCCAAAGAGCAGTTTGCCTTGGAAAACAACTCCAAACCTGACGCGACTCCGCGATGGACGGATCTCGTAGGAACTACCCTTTACCTCAAGCGCACTCCCGTTTGTCCCGGGGGAGGAAACTATAAGATCAATGACTTGAAAACGGACCCTGAGTGCGACTATCATGCGCCTTCATGGTTGGGAAGCAGTCCGCGATTCCAGCATAAACTGGAATAGATGAGAAACCGCTGATGGACGCTGATAGACGCTAATAAATATCTCGGAAAAAGGAGACTTGAAGATGTCCAGCAAATGGTTATTGGCGCTGCTCCCGTTGTTTGGCCTTGTCTGGCTCGGATGCGGGAAGGAGGAAGGAACCGTCGCCCCGAAAGGCGAAAAATCCGGGATGGCTGCGGCGGGGGGCGCCACGGCGACCGCGCCGCGCGGACCCAATGAGCGATTCTATACGGTCGAGAAAGAACTCGATTCCGGCGGCTCCTTCTATGCATATCTGGACATCAAAGACGCGCTCCGCAATACCGTAGCCCAATTCCAGCCTTTGGCATCCGATCCGCAGGCGCCGCCCGAGGCCGCAAAGATATATACGATGGCGAACCAGGTAATTGATCGCCTCGGCATCTACGGAATTCAGGATATTGGCATGAGCGTCGCGCCCGATGGCGATTTGAACCGCCTCAAAGCGTATATCAGCATACCCGAAAGAAAGCAAAAGGGCATGATGGCGCTGCTGGGGGGCGATCCGCATTCCTTCCCGCTGCTGGACCGCATGCCGGATGACACGTTGATATTTATGTGTGCGGACTTCGATGCGGCGGCCGCCTGGAATCTCGCGCGCCAGATCGCGCAGGACATCGGCGGGCTGGAGGCGACATCGCAGCTGGATCAGGGCGTCAACGAGATGAAGCAAAGCACGGGGATTGATCTGCCGTCCCTGATCCCTTCGCTGACCGGGGAATTCGCGTTCGCCGCCTCTCTGGATTCATCCAGCAAACTAAAACTGCCGGATATGAATCCCCCCGTCCTCATTGATTCGCCGCGCCTGGCTCTCATGATCCGGGTGAAGAATGACTCGCTCTACCAGGCGCTGAAGCAGGCAATAACCAAAAGCAAGCCTGTTTCGGAGGCAATGGAGAGCAAGCTGCGCATGATTGCCATTCCCACGCCGCCGATTCCCGACTGGCCCATCACGCCCGCGCTGGGTTACGACGGCGACTATGTTTATCTTTCCACTCATCAGGACTATCTCAAGCGGATAGCGGTGGGCGCGGGCGCAAGCCTTCGGTCCTCAGAGGAATTCAAGCATCTCAGCGCCGGCCTTCCCGCCGAGGGGAATTCGATACTCTACATCAGTCCGCGGTTGGGAAAGGCGGTCGCCGAGATCGGGCAAGCCGTCATCAAAAGCCTTCCGCAAAACTCGCCCGAAGATCGTTGGGCGCAGCAAATAATCGCGGATGCGCTCAAAGAACCGCCCAGCGGTTCGCTCAGCGTTCGCGTGAATAAAAGCGATGGCATCCAGTTCGTCTCGCGCTCGAAAAGCGGCGCCGGTGGAATCGTGCTGGCGGCCATGGGCGCTCCCGTGGCGGTTATGGCGGCCATCGCCGTTCCGAATTTTCTCGAAGCGCAATTGCGCGCCAAAGTCTCGCGCAGCCAGGCCGACATGCGATCCTTGGCGACCGCATTGGAAGCCTACTTCATAGATAATGGCGCCTATTGCCCCTCGAGCGCGGACTCGTCCTTCAATCTCTATGGCGGCGCGGCGCTCCGGCATCCTGAATTGGCGCGCCAGCCGACGTTCGTGCGGCCTCCCCAAAATCCGTCCATCAAAATGATGTCGCTCACCACACCGGTCGCATACATCACCCGATTTCCCGATGATCCTTATGCGCCGGAAAAAGACATCACCTATAGCTATTATTCCTGCGGCAGCGGGATGAAATCGGGCTGGATACTCTGGACCCCCGGACCCGACAAGAAATACGATCTGACAGCGGAGAATATCACCCAACTCTATGATTCCAAGATTCTTCAGCCGTCTGATATATTGCTGAAGCACGCCTACGATCCGACCAATGGCACAATGAGCGGCGGAGATTTATTCCGCGTCAAGCAATGATTGCGGTCCGGAGATGCAAATCTGGCGCCGATCCAAACTGCATTTCTTAGTTTCCTGTCCAGTATATGAATGGCATCTATTATTTTTTATGGAGTTCAATCCTATGTCGCATCAAGAACAGTTGAATATGAATCGCCGGAATTTTCTGGCGGCGGCGGGCGCAAGCGCGCTGGCCGTTGGCATACTCCCCGGAGGGCGCATCCTGTCCGCTGCTGAAACCGCCGCCTCAGCCGTCGGCGCTCAGGCCGCAGGCCGCATGAAATTCGCCCTGTGCAATGAGATGTTCGAGAACAGGACCATCGCCCAGATTTGCCCGATTGCCGCGAAGCTGGGGTATCAAGGGCTGGAGCTTGCGCCCTATACGCTGGCGGCGACCGCGAAAGACGTGACCGCGGCGCAGCGCGCCGAAATTCGCAAGGCCATCCAGGACAGCGGCCTGCAAACCGTCGGCCTGCATTGGCTGCTGGCCAAGACGACCGGCTATCATATAACCACGCTCAACGATGCTGTTTTTAAGCAAACGAAAGACTACTTCAACGTCTTGATTGATCTATGCCATGATCTCAACGGCTCGGTGATGGTAATCGGCTCGCCCAAGCAGCGCAGTCTGGCGGATGGGCAGACATACCAGGGCGCCTGGAAACGATCCGTCGAGCTTTTCCGCGGCGCATGCGACAAGGCGAAGGCCGCCGGCATCACGCTGTGCATCGAGCCCCTGGCGAAAATCGAAACCGATTTCATCAACACCGTCGCCGAAGGCGTGAAGATGATGCGCGAGATCAATCATCCCGCATTCAAGGTCCATCTCGACGTCAAGGCCATGTCCTGCGAAGGCAAGCCCTCCATCCCCGAGATCATCCGCTCGGTCAAGGCCGAAGACATCGGACATTTCCACGTCAACGATCCCAACCTGTATGGCCCGGGAATGGGCGACGTGGATTACGGCCCCATCGCCACGGCGATCAAGGAAGTGGGCTGGAACAAATGGCTCTCCGTCGAGGTATTCAAATACGACCCCGATCCCGAAACCATCGCCCGCAAAAGCATGGAATGCCTGAAGAAATATTGGGCATAAGGCTGGCGGCAAGCCCGCGCCAAGGACAGCAAGGACAACAAAGACCTGACTGATGGCAGGTCGCGGGAAAGCTTTGCCATCCCATAATTCCCATAATTCCCATAACTCCCATAACTCCCATAACTGCCGCTTGCTCAGCTATAGCCTCACTATCATCTCTGGAAACCGCTGAAAATCCTGCGATCCCAGGATGCGCGTCGTCCAGAGTTTCTCCGCGCGCTCGTGGCTGAAATGAACGAGGTCGGGATACTCGATGAGCGCCGCCAGCGAGTCCATCCATTCCGCGGCGCGCGTCTTGGCGCCCTTGCCTTCGAGTTCTTCCGGCGGCAGGTCCAGCAGCACGTCTTCCCGTTCGTCAATCGCGCCGGCCAGCTCCTGAATCGGATCGCCGATCGCGACTTTCATCCGCGTCACGACGACAAAATTCTCCTCGATATCCTCGAGCCAGCGATCCGGCAGGTCGGTCTCGTCGTCGAGAAGGATGAAGGTCTGCCAATTGCAGGACGCCACGCCGCCGAAGCGATGGCGATGATAATGGTTGAGGAAATGATCCTGGTCCTGTTGCGAGGCATCGCCGAGTTCCAGGATTTCATCGGATGAAACCAGCCCCAGCGCTTCAATCACCAGCGAAATGACGATGTTGGGATTGTCACTCGTCCATTGCTCGATGACGCGCTGCAGCGCGCCGAGGCGCGGTCCGAGCCGGGAAGTCTTGATCCAGAAAACGATATTGTTGGCAAGAATCGGGGAGAGGCGCATGAGCGACGCCAGTTTGGCCGCCTCGCTGACTGCCAGGCCGGACGCGCCGCCGTGTCCGTTCCCTCCCTTCGGTTTTCCGCTTTCGCCGAATTCGCAGATGATTTTGTTGACGCATCTTCCTTCGCCCAACTCCGACAGTCTGACCGCCGGCCATTCAGTCAGCGGAGGCGGATCGGCGGGATCGAACGTCGTATCAAAAAAGTCCTCCGCGCCCTGATACAGCGAGTTTATCTCAGGCTCGGTCAACTGCGGCGTCGCCGTGACGAGGTAAGGCGGTTCCGGATCGTAGGCGATACCCCACGCGGCGGCCTGTTCGCGGACCTGCGAGGCGGGAAGAACCGCGAGAGGAAAAACCTGAACATCGGTTCCGATCTCGTTCTCCTCGACAAACTCCATCGAGCGCGCCACGGAGTCCTTGTCCTCGCCCGGCAGCCCCAGGATCAGGTCCAGCATCACGTCAATCTGGGCGTCCTGCAGCGAATGAACCCCGGCCACCACCCGCTTCAAATCCGTCGGGCGCTGAATGCGGCGCAGAATTTCCGGATTCGAGGTTTGCAGCCCCACCTCGACGACGCTGAAGCCGCATCGCTCCATCGCTGCGGCGTCGCCCGGCTTGAGCGCGTCGGCTTTGATCTCGGTATGCAGCGAGAGGCGCCGGTCCGCATTGACCTTCTCGATCATCGCCAGCAGTTCCGCGAAATCCGGGCGGACGTTGAACGTCGGGTCCATGAAGAAGACGTCCGAAACGCCGCGCTCGATCGCGTAGCGCAAAGTCTTCTCCACGCTATCGAGCGGATAATAGCGCACGTTTTCGGACGATTTATTATAGGCGCAATAAATGCAGTGGAACGGGCATCCGCGCAGGGTCTCGAAGATCAGATACGAGTCGCGCTTGGGGTCGAGATAATTCATCAAATACGGCGAAGGCAGCCATGCCAAATCCACCGCGCCATAAGCATCGCCATCATGCCACAGCGGCGCCCCCTCAATTGCGGATTGCGGATTCGGGGTTCGGGATTCGGGATTCGGGATTCGGGATTTCTGACTCGGAACTCGGAACTCGGAACTCGGAACTAGCGGATCGGAACTCGGAACTCGGAACTGCGAAGCCGGAACTCCTTTTAGGCGCGCGATATAGTGAGCAAATGCGATTTCGCCTTCGCCGGTGAAAAGCGCGTCGAATCCGCCGCGTTGCAGCACGATCCAGTTGTCCCGCGCCACTTCAGGCCCCCCCGCCACGATCCGGCAGCGCGGCAGCTTTTGTCGAATTTCCCGCGCCAGCCACAAACTCCGCGCCGTGTTCCAGCAATAGAGCGACAGCCCCAAAACATCCGGCTCCTTCGCCGTGACCGCCTGCGCCAGCATTGCGTCGCCAAAGTAGTCCGATTCATCCCGCCCCAGGATTTCCACTTCCTCCAGCGCGCATACCTTCGACGCCACCAACGCCGCCTTCAGCAATCCCGCCGCGACCGGCTCGTTATCCCGGATGCGCCCGTAGGCGATCCGCTGTCCCCCCAACTGCGCCAATAATATTCGCATTCATCCCCGCAATGAAAAAAGGTGTGGGCCTTTATGAGGCAAAGAATCGCCCCGGGACAAGCCTTATCCGTCGTGCATGTCCCAACTTATAGCTTGGCGCCAAACTTCAGCAATGACTCAGCGCGTCTATCAAAGCTGGCGCCGAATGGTAGGCCGTCCCGCTCCGCCGGGCGGCCTTGGCGCGCTGT
>JAPLSP010000539.1 GCA_026398575.1 Candidatus Sumerlaeota bacterium
TTTAGGGGGGGTCAGGGGTCAGGGGTCGGGGGTCAGGGGTCAGGGGTCGGGGGTCAGGGGTTGGGGGTTGGGGGTCAGGGGTCAGGGCTCGTGGTTCGTGATTCGTGATTCGTGACTCGGGGCTTGGCCCCTGACGCCCGCTCCTCCTCCCCGAATCCCTAACCACTAACCACTAAACACGAATCACGAACCCCGATCCCTGATCCCTGACCCCTGACCCCAGACCCCCCACCCCAGACACAATAACCGGCTTGCAATGGGCGGCGCGCGGGCGCCAAACTGGGGGCAGGTCTTTCAATGCGAAAACGCTTTTTGCAGTCTTGGACTTCGGTCACGTTCCGTGCGCCGGGATGGACGCTTGTGCTCGCCGCCGCGTTGACGCTGGCGGCGATGCACGTGATCCTCAATCGCCTGAGCTTTGTCACGGACGTGAGAGAATTTCTTCCCGAGGACCTGGCGCCCGTCGCCACCTATAACGAGGTGTTGTCGGACTTCGGCTCGTTTCACTATGTCATCGCTGTTTTCGAGGCCACCCGGCCCGGGCGCGACGTGGCGCGGCGCGAGGCGGCGCTCAAAGAGCTGGCCGATCAATACACCGCCGCCATCAGCCGCCGCCGCGATCTGATTCAGTCGGTCGAACACAAGCGCGACGCGGAGGCCGATTACTATTCGCCGAGTTCGGAGCGGCGGGTGGTCAATCTCATGACCGCGAAAGACTGGACGGACTTCGAGAACAGCATGACGACCGATTCGCTCGAGCGCATGAGCCGGACTTTGCTGGCGCTGATGCAGATTCCCGAGCCGGGCCGTCCGCGCGGAGCGCTGTGGGAGGATCCGTTCAACGTCCGGGGAACCGTCCTCGAGCGGCTGGCGCGCGCCCATGGGCCGATTGATATTCCTTTGCGCGACGGCTATATCCTTTCGGAGGACGGGCGGATGCTGCTGGTGGTCATCCGTCCGCAGAAGCCGCCGACGGACCACCAGTTCTCCCGCGAGTTGTGGGAGTTTCTGGACCAGGTTCGCAAAGGAGTCAAAAGCCGCAACGCCGCGCTGTGGGATCGGTGGGAAGTCCGCATTGATTTTATCGGTACCTACGTGGAAAGCCAGGTGGCGGCCAAAGCGGTCGGCCGCGATCTGGACAATTTAGCCCTGGTTTCGCTGGCCGGCATCATCTTGTTGTTTCTGGCGGCGTTCCGAGGGCCGACGGCGATTGTCTTCATGGTCTTACCGCTGGCCGCCGGCATTGTGTGGACCCTGGGGCTGGCGGCTCTGATCTATGGGCGTTTGACGTTCGCTGTTCTGGCAATCTGCGCCGTTCTGGCCGGATTGGGTGTGGACTTCGCCGTTCATATTTACAACCGGTTTGTAGATGAGACGCTGCGGGGCGCGGGAACGCGCGCGGCGCTGGAAAAATCGCTGACGCAGACGGGACGCAGCATCTCAACGGCGGCGCTGACGGCGGCGGCGGCTTTTTTCGCGCTGGCGGTCACCTCCTCGCCGGGCATACGGGAACTCGGCATCGTGGGCGGCGTGGGCATCCTGTGCTGCCTTTTGGCGGTGTGCCTCATCCTGCCGCCGCTGATTTCGCTGCGCGCCCGCTTTCGCCGCGTTCAGCCCAGGCCCGGCCGCATCGCCTCCTTTGGGCTGGCGCGCCTGGCCACTGCCGTGATGAGCCGCCCGCGCGGCATTTTGATCCTGGTCCTGGCGGCGACGGCCTACCTTGCTTATCAGGCGCGGGAAGTTACTTTCAGCCGCGATTGGTCGGCCTTGAAAGAGCAATCGAACCGATACGACCGGCTGATGGCTTCCGTCGGATCGAAGTTCGAGCTGCCGGGTCCGGCGATTGTGGCCGTGGTTTCGGGGCCGACGCTCCAACAGGCGCTCGAGGCCAACGATCAGCTGTATGCGAATCTCGAAACGGCGCCGCGCGATCAGTTCTCGGGATTGCTGTCTTATGATTCGCTGAGCGTGACGCTGCCTTCGATCCGCTCACAGCGTCAGTCGCGCGCCCGCCTGCTCGCGCTGGACGTCAATGCGCTCAAACAGCGAATGGCGATGGCGGTGGCGGCGAGCGGGATGAAGCCGGCGGTATTTGCGCCGTTTGCGGCGTGGCTGGAAAAGCTGACCCGGCAATACGCGGTTGAAACGCCGCTGGTGGATTTCGAAGACGAAAATGCGCCGGACGTCTTGCGCCGGTTGACGCAGCGATATGTGGTCAAGAGCATGCCGGCGCCCGGTCTGGACAGCGCGGGGGAAAGGACGGCGCGCGGCCTTGCTGAAAAGTATAGCATTATCACTCATATCTATCCGCAGGCCAACGCCTGGACCTACGGTCCGCCCAACATGTTTTTCCGCATGGCGTCGCATCGGATTTCCGATATCGAGTTCACGGGATATAACCTGCTGATGAGCGCGGCGATTCGCGGGCATCTGCTGAGCAATCTGGCTCGCGCGATCCTGGTGGCCCTGGTGGCGATCTTTGCGCTCCTGCTGCTGCATTTCCATCGCATCAGGCTGGCGTTCCTTGGCATGATGCCGGTGTTGCTCAGCCTGGTGTGGTTTCTCGGGATCATGCGCCTGGCCGACTGGGAACTCAACGTCGCCAACGTGATTGTGCTGCCGTTGCTGATCGGCGTCAGCGTCAACAACACCATTCATATCTTGCAGCGTTTTCTGGAATCCAGCTCTCCGCATTCCGGCAATGGAAACCAGGGCGACGTCGAAACCGTCATTCTTTGCACCGGCCGCGCCGTAACCGTCGCCTCATTGACGGTCCTGATAGGCTTTGGCGCGCTTTCGCTGGCTCACTTCAACAGCCTGCGCGAAATTGGATTGCTGACGATCATGGGCGTAGGGGTTGCGATGGCGATGACGCTGGCCCCATTGCCGGCCATCCTGCACCTGGCCGGCAAGCGCCTGAGTCTGTCAAACGTCGTCGGATGGGACAAAGGCGTGGAGCGGGTGGCCGGGGACTCTGAAAAATGTAAAATGCAAAATGAGAAATGAGGAATGAGAACTGACATTTCTTTTACAATACTTCAGGAAACGCTTATGGCAGGATGGCGACGGTTGATGACTGCGAAAGACAGCGCTCTTTCCGGTCCAAATTCTTGAAGGAGGCAAAATGCCATGAGCAACACAAACACAATCGCGCGAGGCGGACGAATCCTCGCAAGCCTGTCCATGCTGGTTCTGGCCGTCAGTTTGATGGGAGCGTCGGTGGCCAGCGCAAAGGAAGTCAAGATCAGCGCCGCGCTCGGTTCGAAGTCGCTGCTGGCCGGCGAAAAGCAGAGCGTCTATCTCAAGATCGGCGTGACGGGTTTCCCCACGCCCAGCGAAACGGATCGCACGCCGGTCAATCTGTGCGTCGTGCTGGACAAGTCCGGCTCGATGCAGGGCGAAAAAATCGAGAAGGCGAAAGAAGCGGCGATGATGGCCATCCGGCGGCTGAATTCGGAGGACATCATTTCCGTGGTCTGCTACGACACGAACGTGACGGTGGTGATTCCGGCCACGAAGGTCTCGGATAAGGAATCCATCTTCTACAAGATCCGCGAAATTCGCGCCGGCGGGAGCACGGCGCTGTTTGCGGGCGTCAGCAAAGGCGCCGAGGAAATCCGCAAATTCATTTCGCGCAACCGCGTCAACTCCATCATTCTCCTGAGCGACGGTCTGGCCAACGTCGGGCCGCAAACGCCGGCCGAGCTGGGACGGCTGGGCGCATCGCTGGGCAAAGAGGGCATCACGGTTTCGACGATCGGCCTCGGACTTGGCTATGGCGAGGACCTGATGACGCAGCTGGCCCTGAACAGCGACGGCAACCACTTCTTTGCCGAGCAAGCGAGCGATTTGGCGGGCATTTTTGACAAGGAATTCGGCAAGGCCCTTTCGGTCGTTGCGCAGAAGATCATCATCGAAATCGAGTGTGTTCCCGGCGTGCGGCCCGTGCGCATCTATGGGCGCGACGCCGACGTCTCCGGCCGCAAGGCCGTCATCGCGATCAATCAACTGTATGGCGAGCGCGAGAAGTACGTCATCATGGAAATGGAAGTTCCTGCGATCGAGCCGTGCGAAAACCGCAAAATGGCGTCGGTGGGCGTGACGTATGAGAACATGGCGACTCACGCTACGGACAAGAAGAGCGTCGAGCTGTGCGCCAATTTCACCAGGGCGCGCGACGAAGTCGAGCGGACCATCAATAAAGATGTCATGGTGGACGCCGTCGAGCAGGTTGGCGTCTATAATAACATGAAGGCTACGGACCTGCGCGATCAGGGCAAGGTTGCCGAAGCTGCCAAGGCGCTCACGGAGAATAACAGCTTCTTGCAGACGAACGCGTCAAAATATAATTCCAAACGCCTGGAAGAATTCGGCAGCCAGAATATCGAGCAGGCCAAGAATCTGGATGAGAAAAACTGGAACCAGACGCGCAAAGGGCAACGCATGGATCAGAGTTCCCGCGCAAGACAATAAACACAGCGCTTCTGCCCCCTGACCCCTTGGACATTGGGCATTCCTTTGTTGGACATTGGAAATTCCCTGTTGGGCATTGTGCTTTCTCTGTTGGATATTGGATATTGGATATTGATTATTGGATATTGAAAAATGAAGCTCCGCCTCACCATCATCCTGGCCCTGATCATCCTGCTACCCGTCGGGCTGCTGGGATGGCTGGGGGCGCGCGTGGCGCGCTATGAGCGGGAAGCCGTCGAGCGGCGCTTCGAGGAATTGATGATGTCGCGATTGAATGACGTGGACGGCGCCATTCAGCGATTCCTCGAAGCGCGCTCTCGGCAATTGCTCGAAATCACGCAGATGCCTTCCAGCAATCCGGATGCCATCCGGCAACGCGTCCGCGAATCGCCGTCCGTCCGACAGATTTTCTGCCTCGCGCCGGACGGACGGCTGATATATCCGCCGCCTGGCGGGGAAATGACGGAAGCCGAGCGTGAATTCCTGGCGCGAACGCGCGATATCTGGAATGGACGCGATCTGCTCGATCGTCCGCCGGACGATCAAGCGGCCGGCATGGCGGCCAATGCCAGAGGCCAGAATCCGGCGCTGCAAGGACCACAAGGACAACAAAGACAGCAAGGATCGCAGATCGCGCAAAGCAATCAAAATCCCAAGAACACCCAAGTAAACATAAATTCACCCATCGCCCAATCGGAGCAACAAACGATAATTGGACAAGATTCGCAGGAACCACAGCTTGATCAAAAACAGCAAGGAGCATCGCAGGAATCAAAACGGAAAGGGAAGTCGCTTGAACAACAACAGCAAAAATCGCCGGTGCCGCAACAAGGCCAAGTCTCCGCTCAGAGTCTCAGTCCCCAACCGGCGCCGCAACAAGGACGCATGCCGCGCGCTTCTCATATCTCGCACGGCTGGTTCGTCTGGTATTGGGGCAAGGGGATGAATCTGCTGTTCTGGCGCCGCGAGCCGTCAGGCATGATATGGGGAGCGGAACTTGACGGCGTCCGGCTGATGGCTGATATTATCGGTCAACTGCCCGATACGCCGGTTATGGACGCCTCAACACCGCCCGGTCGCATCACTCTGACTGGTTCGACCGGCGAGACGATCTATCAATGGGGCGAGGAAAGCGGCAAAGGCGAGCGCCTGCGCGCCAGCCGGCTGTTGAGCATGCCGCTGAGCTCGTGGCGGCTGAATTATTATGCGGCGGGCGACGCCTTTGGGGAGGCGGCGCAGTCCGGCGCGCTGTTCAGCATGGCCGCGGGTTTGATCGCCGTGATGGCGGCGATGATCGGTCTCGGAGTTTATTTTTATCGCGAAAACGCGCGCGAACTGCGCGAGGCCGCCCAGCGCGTGACCTTTGTCAATCAGGTTTCCCATGAACTGAAAACGCCCCTGACCAACATCCGCATGTACGCGGAGATGCTGGAGACGGCGCTCGAAGAGGAAGAGGAAAACGAGCCCAACCGAAGGCGCGTGGGGATCATTGTCTCCGAAAGCCAGCGCCTCAGCCGCCTGATCGCCAACATCCTGACCTTCAGCCGCCAGCAGCGCAAAAAACTCTCGCTCATCCTCAAGCCCGGCGAGATAGACGACGTCATTGCGCGCGTCCTGCGGCATTGTTCGCCGTCGCTGGAATCGAAAGGGATCAAGCCCGTCTTCACGCCCGGCGCCTCGGGCGAAGTGTCGCTGGACGCCGATGCGCTCGAGCAAATCCTCTGCAACCTCATCAGCAACGTCGAGAAATACGCCGCCGAGGGAGGCGCGATGGAAGTCACGAGCCGCCTCGAAACAAAGGAGAACGGCAACCGGCGGGCCGTAATCACCGTCAGCGACCAGGGACCGGGCATTCCCGAAAAACAGCGCGAAAATATCTTCCTGCCGTTTGTCCGCCTCAGCGATCAACTGACGGAAGGCGCGAGCGGCGCGGGCATCGGCCTGACGATAGCGCGCGCCCTGGCCCGCCTGCACGGCGGCGACCTGCGCCTCATCGCCGGCCAACGCGGCGCCACCTTCGAGCTGTCGCTGGAAGTCGGCGCCTCCGAGAAACACCCCGCGCTCCAACAAAATTAAAACCCAAGCGCCTGGCATTGCGCCGCCTGCCCTCTCGCAGTCCGCGTAGTCCTTGTCGTCGTTGTGGTCCCTGCAGTCCTTGCTGTCGTTGTGATCCTTTTCATCCTCACTAAACTGCTCCCGCTATTGGCAAGCCAATAAAATGCGATTGACCCTTTCCGGCAACCGGCTAGCATCATCTACGTTCGCTAACAATAAAGGAGCTTTGAGCAACTGTGACAGCTTCGATTAGAGCTCTTATCGCATTATGCATCGCTATCCATAGCATGGAAGGCTTGGCCATGGGCAAAGCAAACGATCCCGTATCAACTTCATCGCATTCTCTTGTCATCAGCCTGAACGGCGACTGGCGCTTGTGGTATGGCCCTCAGGACAAGAATGCGCCGCAAACTCCGGACGACCTGAAAGCGCCAGGAAAAGAGCAGCGCGGATGGGAGCAGCATGGGTGGGAGGAAATTCCCGCCATCGTCCCCGGTTGCTATGAACTCGATCTGCTTCGCGCGGGCAGGATCAAAGACCCTTCCATCGGCAATCAGGTTT
>JAPLSP010000047.1 GCA_026398575.1 Candidatus Sumerlaeota bacterium
CGCTCCCAGTGGCGCTCCCAGTGGCGCTCCCAGTATCACATCGGGTTCTTTTCGGTGTATATCATGAAGCGCGGGGGGGTGCCTTTGACGCAGCCGGGGTCGCCTTTGAGGTTTTTGATCAGATCATCTCTCCAAACATCCGCAATGCATGCGCCGCCCCAGATTCCCAGTTTTGACGCCGCTCCCGGCGTGCTGCCCCGCAGGAGCGCGACGGTGATCCTGCTGATCGCGCCAGAGTATGTGGCCGTTCCCGTGGTCGCGTTTCCGTTCCATCCCGCGATGAATAACCCATAAACGCCGAAGGTCGCCAACAGGCGCTGGATGTTGCCGCTTTGAACGATCACATGCATCGTGTAACTGGTCGGCGCCGTCGGCGTTGTGCCCGCATCCGCAACGTCGCTGATGAATCCCAGATGGCCGCCGACGGAACTCACACCGCCGCTGCCATTGTCAAAAATGCGAAAGCGCGCCCACAGGCGCCAGATGTTTCCCTTACTGAACAGCAGCTGGGGCTTGATGTCTCCGCCAAGCGCTTCGAGCCGCACATTGAGTCCCGCGGTCACGAATTCCACCGGGGCGATGTCGCCGGCGATGGCGATATTGCCCCCAGCCGCTGGAACCACCTTGCCCTGCGTAAAGACATTCCTGACTTCGCCCGTAAGTTTGTCCGGGACGACGGGAGCGCCGAAGACAAACATATTTTTGATGGATTTCGCGTTCACAACCGACAGCGTCGGCGTCGTTGTCTGCGTCTGAGTCGTAGGTTCTGATTTGTCGAGGTAGCGCCTGACCCGTTCGAGCGGCCCAATGCCCGCCAGACTCACGGCGCCTTTTTCTTTTTTCGTTTGTATGTTCATCCACAAAACGTCCCGAGCCGGGAAATCGAAGTTTTCCAGGATCACGCCTTTCAGCATGAGTTTGGATGGATGGTTGAGTTTGCTGTGGCTTTTATCTTTGCCCTTGTCTTCATTCTTCTGATCCCCGAGAGCGGCGGCGCCGCCCGTGAGCGAGGTGACCGCGAACGTCGGGCTGGTCGCGGCGGTCGAATTCATCCTCGCCGCCATGGCAACGTCGCCAACCGCAAGCGTTTTGACCGTCCCGATGTAGGACTTGTCAGCGTTGATGGTCGCGATGACGCCGGACGTCGCCTCCACGCTGCCGATGGTTACCTTCGTGAATAGCTTATTTATACTGGCATCCGTTCTCACCAGAGGGATGGGAGGGACGGTTGGGTTGCCTTTCGCCGGCGCGATGCGCAGGCTGTCGTTGCCCGTGCCGTTCTTGATAATCAGACCTTCCGTCGTCTTGATCGCGTCCAGATCGGCGCCCTTGGCTTTTTTGCCGTTCTTCCAAAAATCCACTTGATACTTTCTCCAATCCACGTCGTCCGCTTTGGCAGTCGCCCACAACCCCGTCATCGCCGTGATCACCACCATAAATATCGCTGTTCTCATTGCTTTCATTTTCTATTCTCCTTTTAAGCAAAATTAGTCGCTATTCCTACTCAATTGTATGACAATAAGGCAGTGATTTTAGTTCTAATATTTTGGATTTACAATTAAATTATCGGCAGAAATCGCTGATAGTTGAGGTTGATATCAATTGCATTCAAAAAAAATGACCTGCAAGAAACCGCTGATAAACGCTAATGAACACTAAAAAACATACTGCGAAAGCTCTGAAGCATAAAAGTGAGATCAAAATTCCCACTCTATATGCGTAAGAGACATGCAATGTATGGCGCAAGTACACATCTTGCAGATGAAAACCCATGCGCCGTCTTTTGTCCTTCCGCCATCAAAGATAGAGCCTTCATATTCATGAAGTTGGCGATTTCGCTCGATTGGGAACGATCATTGCTGTATGATGTAGAGAAATCGCTCAGGGAGCATTCGATGAAGAAGAATCCTAAAAGCATCCGGTGGCTTTATGATGAGCTGCCGGAGTGGGTTGGGGAGGGGATCGTCACGGAAGAAAGCGCCGGACGGCTGCGGGAGCGCTATGGCCCGCCGGAATCGGGCGGCGGGCGGCGTATCTTCCTCATTATCTGCGCGATTTTTGGGAGCGTCTTGATCGGCCTCGGCATCATCCTGATGTTTGCGCACAATTGGGATCAGTTGACGCGTCCGATGCGGGCGGCCTTGTCGTTTGCGCCGCAAATTCTGGGATTGGGGCTTGTGGCTTATGCGATCCTGCGCCGCGGCGAGTCGGTGGCCTGGCGTGAAGGCTCGGCAACCTTCCTGATGATCGCGACGGGCGCCTGTATAGCCCTGATTGGCCAGACCTATCACGTGACGGACGATCTCGAAGGCTTCCTCTTCATCTGGATGCTGCTCAGCGCGCCGCTGGTTTATTTGGCGGGCGCGAGCCTTCCGGCGGCGCTCTATATGGTGGGTCTGCTCTTTTGGGCTGGGAATGCGCAACCTGGCTGGCGATGGGAGACCGGCGGCAAGGCGTATTTGTGTTGGCCGCTGCTGGCGCTCATGATCCCGCACATCTGGCAGGCGGCGCGGCGCGACCGCTATGGCGCGCGCGCTTCGTTGCTGGGCTGGGTGCTGGCCGCGTGCCTTTGCATCGCCCCCGTGATCGTGCATCATGAGTTTGCCTTCCATCTCTGGATCGTCTTTTATGCGAGTCTGTTCGTGTGCATGTATCTGTTGGGCGGGCAATGGTTTGGCGAAGCTCCGACGATATGGCAGAAGCCATTGCAGACGGTTGGATCATGCGGTGCGGCTGTCTTCGCCCTTGTCCTGACGTTCAAGGACGTCTGGAGGGAATTGAGTTGGCGGGACGATTACCGGACGTTGGATTTTTGGAACCGCAATGGCTGGGCGCTGACGTGCGATCTTGGGCTGACGTGCGCCGTGTTCGCCGCCGCGGTGGCGTTGTTCGTTATGAGTCTGCGCCGCAAAGGCGCCAATCGCCAGGAAAGCATTCTCGCTTCTTTCGTCATCGTGGCGGCTTTGGGATACAGCCTCGGTTGGCTACATCCGTCGCTTGGCGTATGGGTCGCATTGCTCATGAATCTCTGGCTCTTCGCAACGGGCGTGGCGACGATCGTGCTGGGCGTGCGGCGCGGCAGCCTGCTGGTTGTCAACGGCGGACTGGCGATGGTCAGCATGCTGATCGTCGCGCGGTTCTTCGATACCGACTGGTCTTTCGTTATTCGCGGCATTGTCTTCATCATTCTGGGCATTGGCTTCCTGACGGTGAATCTGATTATCTCGAAACGGAAGGAGAAAACCGCATGAACAGGAATCTCCTCATAGGATTGCTTGCGGCGGTTGCGGCCGCGCAGTTGTCGGTTCCGGCCTGGATGATCTGGCGGCATGAAAACGTCCTGGACGCGGGGTGGCAGTATAAGTTCCGAACGGCGCCAGTGGACCCCGCCGATCCATTCCGCGGCCGTTACGTCGCCCTGCGGCTCGAAGCCACGACGGCGCCAATCCCCGCCGAGCCAAGTGTGGCGAATCAGGCGGCGGGCGTGACGAATGTGTCGCCGGTCATGAGCGCCGAGATTCAGGATTTGCCGCGCGGAATGAAGGTTTATGCGTTGCTGAAAGAAGACCCCGACGGCTTTGCGCGCTTTGCGGGAATTTCTTTCGAGCGTCCGAAAGAGGGAGACTACATCCAGGCGCCGATCTCCTGGGCGCAGGATTATGACAGCTATGCGCGCCGCTGGGATTTTCAGCCAAGGCTGACAACGGAAACGCTGGCAAAGGCGCCGGAGCAACCGACAACGGAAACACTGGCAGGCGCCGTGGAGCAAAGGACAACGGGAACCGCATCCCAGGCGGCAGCGCGTACGACGTCGGCAACGGCGCGTCAGGCGGCGAGAAAGGAAAAAGCGCGCGCGCAGGCGATGCAGAGAGCGAAGGACGGGCGCTCCAACAAGATCGTCGTCACGCTGGATTTGCCCTTCGACCGGTTTTACATGGGAGAGACCGTCGCGCCGCACGCGGAAACGGCCTATCGGCAGCATAGCGTCCGACAGCAGCGCGATACCTATCTCACCGTCCGCGTAAAATCCGGCGACGCCGTGATCGAAAACCTATACATCGCCGGCAAACCCATCGGCGAATATGCCAGGGAGGAAATGAAGAAGGAAGATGAGGAGAAGGTAAAGGCAAAGGAGCAAGAATAACTTGAATACAGACATGCGTAAATGCGATCTGTCTCAGCTGCAAGGGATTGGGCCTTTACCCACTATAATTCCTGAAGAGGCTTTCTTTAATAGCCATGTCCGGAAAGAAACGAACTATTGCCGGCGGCAATGAGCAGGCGTGCGCATTAATCAATGCCACTCTATTAAGTGCGGAAACGGATTGACCGCCTGCGCATTTCGATGGCTAATAATTGCGTTTAGACGCCTTTGGGCGTTTTTCCTGAAAAGCATTAAAGAAAGTTTTTCATGGGGAACCTTATGGCTATCACTCAAATGGAAATTGATCGAAGCAAACAGTTCCTTGTCAGCAAGGGCGCCACACAAATCATTCTCTTCGGCAGCGCGATGCAGAACCCCCAAAATGCTTGCGATCTTGATTTAGCCTGTCGCGGCATCCCCCCGGAAATTTTCTATGCCGTGGCCGGGAAAATTGAGCGAGTAGTAGGAAAGCCGGTGGATCTGATTGACCTGACCGACAACACGCCCTTTACTCAACGCGTTGAAAAAATCGGGCAGGTGCTTTATGAATCCCGATGATTTGCGAAAGGATTAAGGAATAATGATCCGCCAATACATCAAGGAAGCGATGAAACACGCCCGCTATGAAATCATCGCCCAGCCAAATGAGCCTTATTATGGCGAAATCCCAGGGCTTTCCGGAGTCTTGGCGACAGGAAAAACTTTGGCCGAATGTCAGATTAATCTGGAGGATGCCTTGGACGCCTGGCTCGTACTGGGACTTCAATTGGACCATCCTATTCCTCCCATCGGCGGAACCACTCTGGAAAAACTGAAGGCAGTGGCCTGATGGGGAAACTCCGTCCTATTTCGCATGGTGAATTAATCGCCAAGCTTAGGCGGCTTGGGTTTCGTGGGCCTTATGCGGGAGGAAAGCATCCATTAATGATCCGCAATGAACTGCGTCTGACGATTCCTAATTATCATGGAGAAGATATTGGCGTGGACTTGCTTATTCGTATTTTGCGGCAAGGCCAGATATCCAGAGAAGAATGGGAATCCGGAAGATAATCATTTTGCTGCTTTGCGCCCTGTGTGTCTGCGCGGCGACGGGATGCGTCTACCCGATCCGGCCTGTCCCTGGCGCGTTCAGCGAAAACCAGAACGTCCGGCCGCCGGTGGTTTTCTATCGTCCCGTCGAAATCGGCATTCGAGCCTCCCACGACAAAGCCTTTGACAAACCACAACTGGTCTTTATTTACCGACTGGGAGAGGCTGTGACGGCGGCCTTGATGGATGTGATACCTTTGTTTCCCTGTTGCTTTCATGCGCGGGATATTTTGGCCGACGATGAAATTGCCCTCTTGCTGAAGAGCTATCTCAATCAGGCATATATCGGCCAGGCGCAAGTCATCGCCAAGAAGGCCAAAAACTTTCCTGCGACGGATATTCAGATTGAGATCCATCTGAGCAAGTGCGAAGCGGGAAACTGGAGCACTTATTATGGAACGACGCTCCTCGGCTACTACCTGTCATTGGGCGCTCTGAGCGGAGGACAAAACACCAGCACGTATAATTTCACCATCAAGGCCGTGGATACGCAAACAAGCCATGTGATCTTGCAGCGCCATTATAAAGGCAGCCAAAACGGCTGGTTCCTGCCGGTCTTCGCCGAATACTTCATCGCCAGACATCATCTCCCGATGGACTTGCCCGCCAACGCCGCTCATGAGGCCTGCTACGATTTTGTCAAGAGCCTTGATCAAGTCCTGCCCCCATCCAGGCATTATCACCCCAAAGAGAAATCTGCGCCCGTCAGCGCCTTTGTCTGGTGAAATCCCAGCACGCTAAATTGCATGTGGAATCGGATTGACCCCCCGCGCGAAGCCGCATGTATAATCCCTACAGCAACCCTAACAGGCAGACTTCAATGAAAAAATCCGTTTATTTAGCAACCATTTGGCGAATGGCAACAAAAAGCAGCATATTCGGATCATTAATGCCATGTTGGGAATCAGTACTCCCGAAATTTTGACTCCATTAGAGCTCTTTAAGGAGATACAGCCATGATTGAGAATGAAGCGCTGAACGACAAATACCAAGCGCAAAAACGTTTGGCGGAAGAAGCGGGATATGACATAGCGACGCTGGATGAAAACGTCCACAAAATCGCCCTGCAACTCGCAGAAAAATATGGAGTCACTTTAAAATATGCAGACTCTCAGGGAGGATACTTGGAGCCATTGATTAAGGACGCCGCATAGCGTCAAGACAGTGGCGGGGGTAGAGCAGGAATTTTCATGATCAGCATCACCAAACTTTATTGCGGCGGGGCGGGATCGGGCGATTCGATTCGGTATGGCGAAGACAGCAAGGTCGAGCCTGCCATTGCGCCTATGGACGGCCTCGCCCATGCGGCTTCAGCGCCCCTGACTACGTCGCGGCGGCAGCCTTCCTCGATTCGTCCGGGCGCTGCGCCGAAGTCCGCCGCCGAGCGCCGTCCGGTCGTCGTCTGGAATTGCACGCGCACCTGCAACCTGAAGTGCCTTCATTGCTACACGGATTCATGCGGCCAGCATTATGAAGGCGAGCTGACGGGCGAAGAGGCGCGCGCATTGTTCGACGATCTGGCCGCCTTCGAGGTCCCGGCGCTTCTGCTTTCGGGCGGCGAGCCGCTCATGCGCCCGGACCTGTTCGCGCTGGCCGAAGACGCCGTCGCGCGCGGGCTGCGCCTGACGCTCTCAACCAACGGCACGCTCATCACGCCGGAGATTGCGCGCCGCCTCAAGAACCTGGGCTTCAGTTACGTCGGCATCAGCCTGGACGGAGTGGGAGCGGTCAATGACCGCTTCCGCGGCATGGAAGGCGCGTTCGAGCGGACGATGCAAGGCTTCCGCAATTGCGTCGAGATCGGCCAGCGCGTCGGATTGCGGATGACGCTGACGCGGCACAACTTCGAGGACCTCGAAAATATTTTCGACTTTATCGAGCGCGAGCGGATTGATCGCGCGTGTTTTTATCACCTGGCCTATAGCGGGCGCGGCGGCGCGCTGGCAGGGCAGGATTTGAAGCCTGAGGAATCGCGGCGCGCGATGGACATCATCCTGCGCCGCACACGCGATTTCCTCGCGCGCGGCCTCGAAAAAGACATCCTCACCGTCGGCAATCACGTGGACGGCGTCTATACGCTGATGAAACTGCGCGAGGAAGGCTCGGAGCGCGCGGCGGAAGTCGAGCGCCACCTGCGCTGGAACGGCGGCGGCCTCTATTCCTCGGGCGTCGGCATCGGAGACGTGGACTTCAAGGGCGACGTTCATCCCGACCAATTCTGGATGCACTACACGCTCGGCAGCGTGCGGCAGCGCCCGTTCAGCGAAATCTGGATGGACGTGAGCAACCCGCTGATGAAAGGCCTGAAAAATCGCCGCTCCCACATCAAAGGCAAATGCGCGCGCTGCCGATGGTTCGACCATTGCGGCGGCGCCCTGCGCGTCCGCGCCGATGTGGCCTGCGGCGACCCCTGGGAATGGGATCCGGGGTGCTATTTGACAGACGAAGAAATTGGAATAATGTAAAATGAGAAATGTAAAATGAGAAATGTAAAATGAAACTGCCAGAGCAAAGTGTAAGTGAAATTAGAGGTTGGAATTAGCCATTTTTCGAATTCTGGCGCCATACTTATGCAGAATAATAGAAAGTAAAAGCGTTCTGTGCTTCATCATTCACTCATGGTAGTTTTCAAATCTTTTGTCGGTTTTGGCAATGCCGCTTTATGATCAAGGGAAAGCTGAGCGCTTGAAAGAAACCTTGGGTGCGGAGAAGAAAATGCTCCTCTTTGCTCTTTCATTTTACATTTCTCATTTCTCATTTTACATTTTACATTAATCTTTTTCCGTTTTTCATTTTACAATTCTCATTTCTCATTTCTCATTTTACATTGATTCTTTTAATGAAGCAAATCTCTTACCGCATTCGTCCCAATGAGCGCCTCGTGGCGGGATTCGTTTACATTGCCGCCCTCCTGCCGCTGTGGGGCATTCTGGTGATCTGGGTGATCCGCGAGTTCAATCTCAGGCGCTGCCGGCATATCGTTTTTCACGCCACTCAGGCCGTCTGGCTTCAGGTGAGCTTCCTGACGGTGTTCATCCTTTTTGCCTTGATCCAGATGATCGTCACTCTGATCGCCCAAATGGGCGCCGAAACCGGCGGCGTATCGAATATCGTCACCTATGTGCAGCAAGCGCTCAATATTGCGATGATCGCATTGGCGGCGCTTTATGCGCTGACGTGTCTGATCGCCACGTGGTTGATTCTCGACGGGCGTGCCGTAAGCCTGCCGGTATTGGGCCGGCGCATTCGCAGCCAGGAAAATGAAATGAACCCAGCTCAAAAAGGCGTTTAGACATCATGGCCTCCTCCCGTCCTCCCTGGATTGAGTACCCGTCGTTCGGCGCCGGAAATTCGCGCTCCGAAAACGGCGGCAACGGATTCATGCCCGCCTCGCCGCCGCCCAAAGGCGTGGTGAGGATTATTCCCCTGGGCGGCCTCGGCGAAATCGGCCTGAACATGATCGTCTATGAATGCGGCGAGGATATCGTTGTCGTGGATTGCGGACAGATGTTTCCCGAAGAAGAGATGCTGGGCGTGGATATGGTCGTGCCCGACGCCTCATACGTGTTCGAGCGCGCCGATCGCGTGCGCGGCATCCTGCTGACGCACGGACACGAGGACCACATCGGCGCCCTGCCGTATATCCTGCCGCTGCTCCCGGCGCCGGTGTATGGCGCGCCCTTCACGCTCGAACTGCTGCGCGAAAAACTCATTGAGCACCATCTCGACAAGACCACCGAATTCCGCCCCGTGAAATTTCGACAGCCGATCGCGCTGGGCGCCTTCGAATGCGTCTTCGCCCACGTGACGCACAGCATCGTCGGTAGCGCGGCGATCATTCTGAAAACACCCGCCGGAATCATCATCCATACCGGCGACTACAAGATTGATCCCTGCCCGCCGGACGGCGAGCCGTTCGATTTCTACACCTTCGGCCGCATGGGCGAGGAGGGCGTCCTGGCGCTGCTGGCCGACAGCACCAACGTCGAGATGAGCGGCTCGGCGCCATCCGAGAAATCCATCGAACCCGAACTGCATCGCATCTTCTCCGAGGCGCCGCGCGCCATCGTCGCCGCCACGTTTTCCTCCTCGATTCACCGCCTCAAAACGTTGATCGAAATAGCTGCCGCCCATAAACGCAAAGTCTTCGCCACCGGCCTGAACCTCGAACGCAACCTGCGCATCGCCCGCTCGATGGGCTACATCAAAGCCCCGGAGCGACAGTTCGCCGATCTCAGTTCCTATGCCTCGTTCGATCCCGCGCGCGCGCTCGTGTTGACGACGGGGAGCCAGGGCGAGCCGCTCTCGGCGCTCTCGCGCATGTCGCACGGCTCGCACAAGCAGGTCAAACTCCTCGAAGGCGACACCGTCATCCTCTCCTCGCGCATGATCCCCGGCAACGAGCGCTCGATCTATCGCGTCATCAACAGCCTGTCGCGCCGCGGCGTCCACGTCTTCTACGAACGCATCGCCAACGTGCACGTCTCCGGCCACTGCTACAGCGGCGAAATGGCGCAGATGATCGAGATGGTCAATCCGCGCTACCTGATCCCGATCCACGGCGAATCGCGCCACCTGAGGATGCATCGCGACCTCGGGCTCAAGATGGGACTCAAGCCCGAGAACATCAAGGTCATCGAAAACGGCGACGTGCTCGAACTCTCGCGCAAAGGCGCGGACGTGCGCGGGCGGCTCGCATTCAACCGCATCCTCGTGGACGGCAAGAGCGTCGGCGAGGTGGGCGAAGTCATTCTGCGCGACCGCATGCACCTTGGCCAGGACGGCATGATCGTGATCTTCATGGCGATAGACCATGCGACGGGAAAGATCGTCTCCGGCCCGGATATCGTCAGCCGAGGCTTCATCCACATGGATCAAAGCGAAGTCCTGATCGAAAAAATCCGGCAGATCGTTTTGGAGACCTTCGAGGAATGCGACGCCGAAATCCGCGAAGATTCCTCCGAAATCAAAGAAGAAATCCGCCGCGCCGTCCGCAGCTACCTCCGCAAAGAAATCGAACGCTTCCCCATGATCCTGCCGGTGGTGATGGAAATATAGGTTTTCGGTTTTCAGTTTTCGGTTCCGGAAATGGCTTGCGTTTGGAGTTCAACCTTCAGGTTGTGTCTGAGTCCCCGCTTCAGCGGGAATTCAAGCAAACACGGCCTAAAACAGACTGAAACCGATTAGCACACCAATAAAAATCCATGTCTGAAGATCCCTCAAAAGAATCCGGAAAGCCCTTCTCGACTACCACCAGAATCATGCTAGGACTGGTGTTGCTTACAGTTGTCTTTCTCGTCATCTCACTGAATTTTGACTCTCCTTCCACACGCTCTCCCGTCAGCCGTGTGCTGGGCGATTTGCGTATGCTCTGCACAGCCCTGGAAGCCTATCAGCTAGACAACCATGCCTATCCGCCCCACGCCACCGGCGCCCAAGGCATAAACAGACATCTGCCGCCAACTCACCCCGCCTACGCCCAACCCACATTCCGCGCAACCGCACCTCCGAATTCTCCCGCAACCGCGCTGACAACGCCTGTTGCTTACATCACAGCGATCCCTCGCATCCCGAGCATTTTCCAGGAAAGCGGCAAAGTAAATTACAGCTATTATACAACAGGCACAGCGTATATCGTTTACTGTCCCGGCTACGATCAACGTTACGACATTGATCCCTTCAACGATTTCACTCCCGACACTCAGTCCACTTCCCCATTGCTGATCCTGAAAATCTATGATCCCAGCAATGGCACAAAAAGCCTCGGCGACATCTGGCGCACAAATCTCCCGGGCTAATCTGCCATTGACCATCGCCGAGCGTAACAGTAATCTGTCCCTGTTATGCTGGTAGAGTTCATCCGCCTCCGGGAAAAGCATGCGTTAGTAGTTCCACGTTCAGGTGGCGCTTGTAGTTCCACCTTCAGGCTGTGTCTGAGTCCCCGCTTCAGCGGGAGTTCGAACTACCATGGACAAACCCTGACGAACACATGAGCGAACGCCCATGCCAAAAGACTCCGCCTCAAAACCAAAAACGCCTCGCCAAATCGCCGTCACAGTCGCGACTTGGTTGGCGATAATCGCAGCAATCTTTCTCATCGTGCTTTGGACAATTATAACCGACGGTAACCCACGCCCTCCCGCCAACCGCGCCAAGTCAGACATGCGCGTCCTCAGCATTGCTTTGGAAGCTTATTATCTGGACTGCAACGCATACCCACCCTACGCCATCGGAAGCCAAGGCATAAACAGGCATCTGAAGCCAATTCATCCCTCCTACAGTCAACCTACATTCCGCGCAATTGAGTCTCCGGATTACTCCGCAAGCGCATCTCCAGAATCCCCAGCAACTGCATTGTCGAAACGCCACGCGACTATATTGACGACACCCCTTGCCTATCTCACCACAATTCCTTGCATCCCATTTCGCATAGAGAAATCAGGGCAAATCTATTTCAGTTACTACACAACCGGTTCGGCATACATCCTTTATTGCCCCGGGTACGATCAACGCTACGACATTGATCCCATCAAAGACTTCACCGCCGACACACTGCCAACCTCCCCCTCGCTCGTCCTGAAAACTTACGACCCCACCAACGGCCTGAAAAGCGCAGGCGATATCTGGCGCACGAATCGTGGAGCGCCAAGGTAATTTATCACGAATCAGAAGTCAACCATGCCCGACTACAGACACATAGGCAAGTTCATCGGATGCTGTGTTGGATGCGTTTGTGCCTTCGCGCTATTTGCCGTCATAATCATTCCCAATTTTCTCGAGCAATATGCTACTCCTCGTCTATTTTTGGTGAAGAGGGATATGCGCTCGCTCGCTACAGCTTTGGAGGCTTACTACATTGACAACAACGCCTACCCCCCATGGTCCACAGGCGAAAAAGGCGAAAACGGATCGCTCAAGCCTTCTCATGAATCCTATCATATGCCCACCTTCCGTACGTACGATGGCGAAAACGACAAGTATGCATCCCTTTCCACACCCATTTCCTATATCACAAGCTTCCCGCGCGATCCCCTGACTCCCGGCGGCAAAAGCCACGCGAGTTACGTCTATTATACCGGCGCCCTTTTGCATACAACGGCTACGGCATGGATTCTCATCAGCGCCGGTCCAGACAGGTATTATGATATCAACCCCTTCGAGGATTTTTTTCCCGATACACTGCCCACCTCCCCAGCGCTTTGACTTCGCACAAACCGCAGCGGCGCCCTATGATCATCTCATGGTATCTCATGGTAATCTGCCATTGACCATCGCCCGGCGAAATGGTACTCTGTTGTTGTTGTGCTTGAGGGGTTTATCGGGGAGGATGAAATCAAATTCATTACTAAAGGAGATGCTATGAGTACCGTACAACGAACCATCGGCGTGGTCGTAGTCGGCGCGATCTTGGGATGGGCTTGCGCCGCCTACGCTCAGGACTCGCCTCAGTGGCGAGGCGTCAATCGGGATGGAAAAGTTTCCGGATTCAAGGCGCCCGCAGAATGGCCGAAGGCGCTGACGCAGAAGTGGAAGGTGGCAGTAGGCGCCGGCGATGCGACGCCCGCGCTCGTGGGAGACAAGCTTTACGCCTTCGGGCGGGTGGGCGAGGACGAAGTCTTGCAATGCCTCGAAGCGGCTACCGGCAAAGAAGTGTGGAAAGACAAATACGCCGCGCAAACCGTCAGCGGACCGTCCGCCGCAATACACTCAGGCCCTCGCAGCTCACCCGCAGTAGCGGAGGGCAAGGCTGTTGCGATCGGCGTAGGCGGAATCCTTACATGCTGGGACGCCGCCAGCGGCAAACGCCTCTGGCAAAAAGATCCGTTCCCCAAAGTCGTGCCGCAATTCTATACGGGCATGTCGCCGATGATCCTGGATGGAATGGCCATCGCGCATCTGGGCGGCAAGGGCAATGGCGCCCTCATCGCCTACGCCCTGGCCACGGGCGACGAGAAATGGAAATGGGAAGGCGAAGCGCCGGAATATTGCTCACCCGTGCTGTTGACGGCGGATGGGGTCAAGCAACTCGTGACGCTGGCGGAAAAGAGCGTCGTCGGGATTGGCGCGGCGGACGGCAAGCTGCTGTGGCAGATTCCGTTCATGCCCTCGATGCGGAACTACAATAGCTCCACGCCGATCGTGGATGGCTCAACCGTCATCTTCACCGGCGGCTCGCGCGGTACCAAAGCAGTGAAGATCGAAAAGAAAGGCGACGCTTTCGCCGCGACAGAGGTGTGGAGCAACGGCCAGCTCGGCTCGGTTTTCAGCTCACTGGTGCTCAAAGATGGCATGCTCTATGGCATATCGGGACAAGGTATGCTCTTCTGCATGGACGCCAAGACCGGCAAAGAAGCATGGAGCGACAAGAACCCGTTTGAGAAAGGCTTTGGAAGCGTGCTCGACGCCGGATCGGTGATGCTCGCCATGGGAACCAAGGGTGAACTCGTCGTCTTCAAGGCCAACGGCAAGGCCTACGAGGAAGTGGCCCGCATCAAAGCCGCCGACTCGTCATGCTACGCCCAACCGGTGGTCGCAGGAGACCGGATCTATGTCAAAGACAAAGACTCCGTGATCGCGTGGGCGCTGCAATAAGGCTGATGAGATTCAGTTGTCCCCAGCTCATGATCGAAACAGGAAGACAAAGCCTGACTGAGAGGGGGAGGGTTTTCATGATTTCCTTCGTGAAATATTGGCGTTTATGGAGCGTGAGCTTCTCGTTCGGATTCTTTGCCATCTGCGGCGGTTGCGGGAAAATGGGAATCGAAACATTTCCGTCTTCGTGGAGAGAGAGCCGGGAGAAGGGCGGTTTTGTATTCAGCCGTTGGAAAGAAGGGCTGGCCATCATGGTATGCTACGATGTCGTGGTTCGGAAGCAGGAATCCGGACAGATCGCGTCTCTGTATGCGACACGCAAGCATATTTGGAAGATAAATGGCAACGGCCAGGAGTTCGGCTGGCAGGTGCAAACCAGGGACGGCCAGACTGCGAAGTTCACGCTCGACGGCAGGGATTACGATCTAGCCAAAGGCGCGCTTTTCCTCGTGAAGACCGAATCCGGCAGAACGCAAGTTCAGCAATTGAACCATGACCTGTCCGGGGCGCGGCCCACTTCGGACAGTTTGAATGTCTTCATCGAGAAGGACCCGGATGTGCTCAAATTCCTTGGCGCCAGGCGGCGATGAAGGATTTCTCATCTGATCATGTGACTTATCTGGCGCCCTTGCATTCCGGATAACCGGCGCAGCTCCAGAATTACGATCCGGCGCCGGATGCCGGACCACGCTAATGGCCCCGGCTTAATAGCGTGTTCGGCGTTCTGCGCCTACCCGCCAAACAACACCGAAGGACCACTATATGAAGGGAGGAATATTTTCATGATTTCCTGCGTAAAGTATTGGCGTTTATGGAGCGTGAGCTTCTTGTTCGTGTTCCTTGCCGTCTGCGGCGGTTGCGGAAAAATGGGAATCGAAACTTATGCATCTTCCTGCAGCGGCATCAGGGAGAAGGGCGGTTTTACATACAGCCGCTGGAAAGAAGGACTGGCCATCATGGTCTGCTACGACATCGTGGGTATGCATGAATCCGGACAGATCCCTTCAAATTTCGCGCTAATGAAGCATGTTTGGAGGATAAAAGGATCTGACCGAGAGTTCGGCTGGCAGGTGGAAACCAAGGACGGCCGGACTGCGAAGTTCACGCTCGACGGCAAGGATTACGATCTGACCAAAGGCGCGCTTTTTCTGGTGAAGACCAAGGCCGGCGGGACCCAAGTGCAGCAATTGAACCATGATCTGTCCGGGATGCAGTCCACCTCGGACAGTTTGAGTTGGAAAACTATCGCATTCCAAAGTCCATCGAGCTTGCGAAGCACATGGGGACCGCTAGAAAGATTGCCCATTGATCGGAAGCCAAAAGCATCAAGCGCATCTCGTCATCGCAACACTGGGAGGCTCGGTGGAAAGGACAGGTGAAACCATGACTGTGCAAACCGTGAAACTTGCCGGAAAGCGATTCGTGATCGTGCCGGAAAAGGACTTCCGCCGGCTGCAAGAGCAGGCCGAGGCAATTTCCGTCCAAGACAAAGGCGACATCGCCGAGGCCAAGCGCCGGGAGCACGAGCCATCCGTGCCCTTGGAAGCGGTGCGCAAGCGACTGGGGCTGTGAGCATGAGCTACTGTGTCAGTTTTAAGGCCAGCGCCGATAAGGCGATGGATAAGCTGCCCGAGGCGATTCAGGCGCGCATCGTGGAGAAGGCGATTGCCTTGTGTTCGTTGAGATGAAGCTTAGGCGGCGGCACGGTAGCGCTCTCTTTGGCTTTCATCGCTGTTCCGTTCGCGGGCAGCGTCTATCTCGTCCTTATTATCGTGATAATACGCCAAGGCGCTGAATACCTGAGAGGCGGTGAGATAGGTCCATTCAGCCAGGATGTCCTCCACGGACATGCCAAGCTTGTAGTAGTAGCTGACGATATGCCAGACGGCAATGCGGGTACCTTCAATCACCGCTTCTCCGCCGCAAACGCCTTCGACCCTCGCGATGTGCGGATACTGTGCGCTGCTTGCCTTTTTGCATTTTGGTTTCATCCGGCCTTACCTCTTCCCTGAAACAGAGAGAAGCTATTCCGATGAGCGCATGTCGTCAAGGAAATTTAGCGGGCAAGCATTTGGCGCTTGGACCTCCGGATTCATCCAATCATTCAGCCGGCCAGGTACATTTGCATTCCGGGTAACCCAAGCAGCCCCAGAATTGCCATCCGGCGCACGGGCCTTGGCGCACAATTCGCAAGACCATGAGCTTGCCGCATCGCGGGCAAGGAGCGGCGGGGGAAGCGGAGGGCGCCGGTGAAGCCCGTTGAACGATCACATCCGGTCCAGGTTCCGGTACTGCGCGGCTTCGGAGATGTGAGGATGCTGGATAAGGTCGGGGGCGCCGGCGAGGTCGGCGATGGTGCGGGCGACTTTCAGGATGCGGTCGTAGGCGCGGGCGGAGAAGCCCAATTTTTCGATGGTGGATTCCAGGTGTTCCTGCGCTTCGGGAGTGACCTTGCAGAATTCGCGGACCATGCGCGAGGTTAGGTGCGCATTGCAAAAGACGCCGTTGATTCCCGCATAGCGGCGCTGCTGGATCAGGCGCGCTGCCATTACGCGCTCGCGAATCGCCGCCGATGACTCACCCGGCGCCGAGCGCGCGAGGTCCTGCACTTTGACCGCCGGGGCCTCGATGTGGAGGTCAATGCGGTCGAGCAGCGGCCCGGAGATGCGCGAACGATACTGTTTCGATTTCTGGGCGGTCCAGACGTTCTTGTCCGCCGGATTTTCCCAGGAGCCGCCGGGCGTTGGATTCATCGCGCCGCACAGGATGAAGCGCGCGGGAAACGTGACCGACATCTTCGAGCGCGCGATGTTCACAATTCCATCCTCCATCGGCTGGCGCATGGCTTCGAGCGTCTGTCGCGAGAACTCCGGCATTTCATCGAGGAAGAGGACGCCATGATGCGCGAGGCTGATTTCGCCCGGCCTCGGATAAGCGCCACCGCCAACGAGCGCCGCATACGAGATCGTATGATGCGGCGCGCGGAAGGGGCGCGTGGCCATCAGCGGTTCGCCAGCCGAAATCTCTCCGGCGATCGAGTGAATCTTCGTGGTCTCGAGGCTTTCTTCGAGGCTGAGCGGCGGCATGATCGTCGGCAGGCGGCGCGCCAGCATTGTCTTGCCACTGCCAGGCGGCCCGATAAGAAGAATATTGTGATTCCCAGCTGCGGCGATCTCCATGGCGCGCTTGGCCAGCGCCTGGCCGCGCACGTCGGAAAAGTCGTCCACGTATTGCGACGATTCCCGATAGATCGTTTGAATGTCAACGCGCGTCGGTTCGATGGGGTGCTGGCCGTTGAGGAAGCCGATGAGATCGCGCAGATGCGGCGCGGCGATGACGTCCACGCCGCTGACGACGGCGGCCTGGCGCGCCATCTCGGGCGAAACGACCATTCCCTTTCGCCCCGACTGCTTGACGCCTTGCGCCAGAACGAGCGCGCCGGGCGCGGATTTGATCTGGCCGTCCAGCCCCAGCTCGCCGATGAAGGAGTAGTTGTCCAGCGTCTCGCGCTTGACGCGGCCCTGCGCGGCCAGGATCGCCATTGCGATCGGCAGATCGAGCGCGGCGCCTTCCTTGCGAACGTCGGCCGGCGCAAGGTTGACGAGGATGCGGCACTTGGAAAACCGGAAGCCGCTGTTGCCGAGGGCCGAATAGACGCGCTCGCGGCTTTCGCGCACGGCGGCGTCAGGCAAGCCGACAACGATAAATGAAAACTCCTCGGCCTCGGCGTAAATATCCACCTCGACCTCGACCTCGAAGGCGTCGAGCCCAAGCACGGCGTGACTGTAAACCTTGGCGATCATGAAATAGACTTCAGAGTATGGTTGTCATCTATTCTCGCAATATTGCGTATTATCTTATACACGTGTGTTCCGATAGCCCTTGGCCATCGGTCTTGGTTTCCTGCGTCCCGTGAAGCGGCTTGTTGAACTGCATTGCCTATATTATTTGCGGTGAATTTACTCGTGTTCAAGTGGCCGTGATGATATGAGCCTAAATGAGTCTTGAGTTTTTCCTCTAATTTCTTTTTCAGCATTCGTGATGGAAGCTGTTCCATATCTGCCCAATGCAGAGTCTCAAAATGCAGCACAAGCCAAATTTCAAAACTGGGATTGCTGACCGCCCACGAGAAGCCTTTTTGTTTAGCCTCACGGACAACAATTTCCAGTTTCTCTTCGCCCCATCGATCGAAATCAAACACCATCCAAAGTTGATCATGTTCATCCAGGGCAAAAGTCTCATAGAATCCGGAAATGCGCTCCAGGACATATTCGGGGGCCGATTTGTTATTTTCGGTTGGGATCATTTCGACCTGAACCCCGCGCCTGCGAAAACGCTCTTTAATCATGCGAAAATACTTGGCTTCCGTTTTTCCTTCCGTGGCAATTACTACTAAATTCATGTCTCTCCAGCCGGCTTCAGTTCGGTCAATTGGCCGCGGTTTGCGATGAGTAAGTTTCATAGCGCAGCTCTTCCGGGTATTTATTTTATCGTAGATTCAGCTTCTCGGGATCGCCAATAAACGGAATCGCGCCAAAACGTCCCTGCAAATAGCCTTTGTCGATTTTAAGGTCGAGCCTCGGTTTGAATTCCACCAACGAATACAATCGCGATGATTGGCTCTCATCCTTTTCCATAAACCATATTTCGTCGCGACGCAGCAAATCAAGGTCCAGCAGATGCGTTTCATGCGTGGAAAAGATAATTTGCCTTTGGGAATCCGGACCGAGTGACCGAAAGAAAACTTCCATGAATAACTTCGTCATCATCGGGTGCAAGCTATGATCTAGTTCGTCTATTACGATTACTCTTGCGTCATTCTTTCTTCCGGCCAAGATTGAGGCAAAATCCAACAAGCGACGGGTTCCATCCGATTCATCCTCCATGGCCAGCGGAGTGTCTTGCCGATCCGAGTTCTTATGAATGGCATACAACGTCAACGCCCAAGCTTCGCCGTGTTCATCTATCAGGATATTCATGAAGCTGTCTTTGGTCTCTACTAAGATGTGCGATTCTTCAGCGGATTTGTTTTTGGCGCGGTCAATAGCTGAGCTGATCGCTGTTTGTACTCCCTGCGGAACTCTACTCCAATTCTTCCACGCAATCAGCTTCTCTTTCTTTATCCGAAGAGACTCAATATCCGTTCCGGCTATATGCAGAAGAGCGCTGGACAGTTCCAGAAACTTGCGGTCCTTAAACGAGCGAGCGGCAAATGCGCCATAATGGCTGTCTGGCTCGACAATAGTCAAAGTATTCTGAAACCATTGAATCACAGGAAGCAACGAAGCAATCTCTCTCTGGTTCTTTTCAGCGAACTCAGAGAGACAAAGCTTGTCGTGCCTCGTGCTTTGAGCAATATACTTCAAAAGCTGGCGTCGTTTCCTGGATTGGCCTTCCATCAGCCCGCCTATCTCGGCGGATGTTTCCAGATGTTTGTCCGTGGACCGCTCGAACATCATCGCTTCTTTTGTTTTTTCGGTGCCGTAGAGCCACTCCTCATGAATTCTTTTTATATCCAAGACGAAGCCGTAATGGTAGATGACCCCATCAACCTTAATGAGAAACTCAAATCGCGACGGTTTTGATTTCATCTCCTTGCACAGCATAAAAGGCTGGACATTGATTTCCTTGTCGCGCTTGGCGCCATCCACAATTAGTTTCTGGGCAAAGGCCATTGCCTTTATCAGATTGGATTTTCCTGCGGCGTTGGCGCCGTAGATCGCCGCAGTTCGCAATAAGGAAACGCGCTTGCCATCAGCCATTTCAATAATATGCTTAGGATGAGCCTTTTCCGCCGAAGCAGCGGCCATGTCCAGGATCGTCTCATTTTTGAACGATAAAAAATTCTCGACCACGAATTTAATCAGCATTGTATTCCCCTAGTTTCAGCGATGTTTTCTCCTGAAAAGACTTTTTATGACAAGATATCAGTGTATGTCAAGCCATTTAGAGAAAATATCACCGATTCCGGTTCCAATAAGCCATCGGATTCAAATCTCGACCACCGGCGCCGGCGAGGGGAGCGGTTCGGGGAAATACTCGATGACGCGCATCTTTTCCCAATAGCCCGCGCGATAGCGCCAATAGAACGCCATCGAAACAACGATGATGTAGATCGTAGCCGAGGTCCAAGCCGCCTGGATGGGCAGTTTCCAGACCACGCAGGTCAGATAGCTGGGCAGTACAAGGCCCAGAAAGGATAGGATCAAAGTAATCCGCATCGCAAAGCGCGTATCGCCCGCTCCCTTGATCGCCGAGGAATAAATGATCCCCACCGAATCGAAGAGCGAATACAGCGCCACGAACCGCATCAGCATGGCGGCCATGGGCGCCGCGGCGCCGAACTCGGATTTGTTCCTCAGCAGAACCCAGAGGAACGGCTCGGGCGCCAGGGCGAACAGCAGCGCGATCACCGTCATGTACGAGAAGACCATGATGAAGGAATTCATCGTCGCCCGCCGCGCCACCTCGATCCGCCCGCGCCCGACCTCCTGCCCCACAACGATCGAAAGCGCGATGGCGAATCCGATCATCGGCATGAAGATCAGATGATTGAGCGTCCAGGCCGCGTTGGTGGCCATCAGCTCGGTTTCTCCCAGCCGCCCGACCATCAGCAGAAAAAACGTAAATCCGATTATGTCCACCATGAATTGCACGCCATTGGGCAGGCCATAACGGATCAGGCGGCGGAACAACTCCGGATCGAATCGCCAGGCGCGCAGGGAATCGTAGGCGCGGCGGTTATGCGCGGAAAAAATCATGATCCCGAAAAATACCGTTTCGCAAACCGGCGCCAGCACCGTGGCCAGCGCCGCTCCGGCCAGTCCCATCCTCGGAAAGCCCCAATTGCCGAAGATCAGCGCATAATCGAGCGGAATAAGAACCGCCATGCCGGTGAACCGCACGCAGAGGATCGTCCAGGTTTTTCCCTGTCCGCTGTAGAACGAGGAAAAAACGGAATTGAAGATCACGAATCCCGACCCGAGAATCATGAACTTGAAATAGAGCGATTCCAACCGCGCGACGTTTGGCGCATGTCCGGCCCAGCGGAAGATGTCGTCGCCAAGAAGCGCCAGCGGCGCCATCAACGCCCAGGCGATCACGCTGAAGTAGATGCCCTGCCACAGCGACGCGCCGACGCGCCTGGGCTTTTGCGCTCCGGTATATTGCGCCACAAACGTGCTGACGTAGCCGGCCGTGCCCATGAAAAGGGCGATGAAAATGAACGACACCATGCCGCCCGGCGTGACGGCGGCAAACGCCTCGCCGTCATATTCGGCCAGGAACATGCGGTCCACGAAATTCATGATCGTATAAGACGAGGTGCTGAGGATCAAAGGAATGGCGATCTTCAGCGTCGTGCCGGCGCCGCCCTCGCCCGCCCAGAAATTGCGAAAGCCAGTCAGCATCAGCGCAACGAAGCCTCTAAGAAATCAGACGAGTTTTTTTGGTCCTTATATTTGACGATCAGCGGCGTGGCCACGTGCAGCCCCTGCGCTTGGGCAAACGCGCCGCGCGCCGGACGGCTGCCGGGAACCACGACCGCGCCGGCGGGAATCGTCAAGGGCGCCCCGGATGAGGCGCGATGAATCGTCTCGCGGACCAGGTCATAGACCGGCGTCGAAGCCGTCAGCGTCACACCCGCGCCCAAAACGGCGCCCGCCTCGACGATCACGCCCTCGACCACGCACACTCCCGCGCCCACCAGCGCGCCGTCTTCAATGATCACCGGCCACGCGCCCGGCGGTTCGAGCACGCCGCCGATCTGCGCGCCGGCGCTCACGTGGCACCGCTTTCCGATTTGAGCGCAGGACCCGACCAGCGCGTGCGAGTCAATCATCGTTTCGTCATCCACGTAGGCGCCGATATTGATATACATCGGCGGCATGCAGACCACGCCCCTGCCGATGAAAACGCCGTCGCGGATCGAGGAACCGCCCGGAACGAGGCGCGTGCGCGGATCGAATCGTTCGGGCGAGAGCAGCGGCAGCGTATCGCGGTCGCGCGCCTGAACGACTCCCGTTTCCGGCGCCGGGCGATTTTCCCCCACCTTGAATCCCATGAGAATCCCCTGCCGCACCCATTCGTTCACAATCCAGCGTCCGTCCACCTTTTCCGCCGCGCGAACCCGCCCCGCATTCAACGCCTCGCGCAAACTCGCGAACGCCCGGCGCGCCTCGAATCTGCGCGCAGCCACGTCGCTGGAGGCCAAATCCAAAATATCATTTTTCAGCGCTTCCACTTCGCCGATCATTGGCCGATTGCCTTTCTTGGGAACTCAATCGCGATTCAAAAAAGCGATTTGACGCGAAGCCCCGGCGAATTGCAAGCCGTCATGCGCAAAATCAATGTGTGATTTTTCCGCACTTTTCGCTTGACAGCGGGCGCGCTGATGTGTGAAATCGTCGCACATCAATATGCTGGGAGAGCGATTCATGACGGAATTGAACAAAAACGAGATGGAGGCCATGCGCATCCTGTGGCGCGGCGGGGAGCATAAGCCGGCTGAAATCCAGGCGGAGTTCTCATGGAGCATCGAAAACGCCACGCTCCGCTCGGCGCTGGCGGAGCTTGTGAACCAGGGGCTGGCCGCGCGCGAAAAACAGGGCAAGGCGTTCTTCTACCGTGCCGCAGGCTCTCAGCGCAGCGCATTTTCAAAAATGGCGCAGCGGATGGCGCACGTCTTCACCGGCGGCTCAACAGCCGGCCTGATCGCGCAGCTCATCCAGAATGAAAAACTCTCCGTTCAGGAGATCGGGGAACTGCGCCGCCTTGCGGCGCAAAAAACCTCGGGGTCCGGCAAAATGAACCGCAGGTAACCGCACCCAAGTAAGTACTCATATTCGATATTGCGATCTCATAAATTGATCGCAAATTCTCATGCAGAAATACCTCACTGAATTTGTGATTCAGAGCACTAAGAAGAAGGGAGAAGCAATATGACGGCGCTCCTGAGAAACCTGACGGATTTATCCCCCATCGCAGCCGTGTTGCTGAAGATGACGGTTCTTCTTGCAGCCGGCTGGATGCTGCACTTCATTCTGCTCCGGCGCAATCCCCGCTGGCGGGCGCTGCTGTGGCGGATCGTCATGGTTGGCCTGGTCCTGCTGATCCCGGCGCAGTTGCTTCTGCCGCCGTTGGCCATGCCAGTGATCCGGCAATCTCCTCAAGCTGCGACTTCCCCTCGCGACGCCACAAGCGTTCCTCCGGGCGCCGCTCCCATCCCTCCCATCTCTCCCATTTCTCGCATCTCTCCCATAAAAGCCCCCCCGCCGCCGGTCGCCGCCACCGCGCAATCGCACGCCATCCCGCAGCAATCGCAAAACCAAACAACTCTGCCGTGGCTTCGCCTGCATTGGGCTTCATGGCTGGCATTTGGATGGGCCTTGGTTTCCCTCGCGCTTCTCATCCGGCGCCTTTGCTGTTTCGCGCGCTTGCGGGCTTTGATCCGGCTTGCGCAGCCGGTTCCTGAAGGTCTCCGGACGATGGCGCAAGATATCGCCGCCAGGCTGGGCATGGCGAAACTGCCGCGCCTGCGCCTGACAACGGCGCTCGTCAGCCCCTTCGCCGCCGGCGTGTTCCAGCCTGTGATCATGCTGCCGCAAGCGCTGACCGCCGAACGCTCGCAGGAGGATTTGCGGGCGGTCCTAACGCATGAGCTGGCGCATATCCGTTCGCGCGATCCCCTCTGGATGACGCTGGGGCAGTTGCTTTCCATTCTGCTTTGGTTCCATCCGCTGGCCTGGCGCATCCATCGGGCGCACGCCCTGGCCTGCGAGGAAGTATGCGACGGCGTCGCAGCGCAACAATCCGGCGGCGCTCCGCTTTATGCGCAAACACTGGCCCGCATCTTCGTTGACCTGGTCGTTGACGCGCCCCAACCCCTGGGAGTTCCGATCATCCGTCCCAGCGAAATCATGCGCCGCATCAAAATACTGAAGGCCGGTTTGCAGGTCCGTGAACTGCGCCGTTCATGGGTGGTTTTGGCGTTTGCCGCGAGTTTGTTCATCCTGGCGGGCCTGGGTTGCTTGAAATTGGCCTATGCCAAGGACGGCGCCGCCGACGCGCAGATTTCTTCCAAAGAGTTGAATGCGCCGGCAAAACAGGAAGCACTATCAGGAGATCAGCCGACCACGAATTCCACAACCGCTATCGCAACCTCCTCCACGCCAACGTTCGGAATGATCATCGGCCAGGTATGGATGCCGGACGGCTCGCCCGCCAATGGGGCAACGGTTAACGTCTGCTCCTGGGACGATTGGAGCGGCCCCATCGCCACGGCGAAAACTGGTTCTGATGGCAGGTTCCAAGTAGCGGCGCCAAAAGGCATGTACTGGTTTCTGACGCGGCTGGGCAATCTGGGCGCCGGGCATCATGATTTTGTCTCGATTGACGCGGAGGGCAAGGCCAGCCAAATCGCGAACATCCGCCTGGAACAGGGATGCATCGTCGAAGGCAAAGTAGTGGATACCTCCACGAACGCGCCGGTTGCAGGAGCGCGCGTTGTGATGGATGAAGGCGACCGGACCACGACGGACAAAAACGGAGCGTTCAAATTTGAGGGCATCTCACACAAGGACCATGCGGTGAGAGCCGCCAAGGAAGGAATGTTTTGGCCGGTGGTTTATTTCGACACGACCGGACGCGAGAGAACCGACGTGCTGCTGCAAGTCAAGCCCGGCGGCACGATCCGCGGCAAGGTGACGAATGATAAAGGCGAACCGATCGCCGGGGCGATTGTAAGCAATCCCAGGTCGGGTTCCATTTGGATTCTGGGTTTGCAGTGGACGAAGACGGACGCCAAGGGCGAATATTCGGTGGGAGGCTATAATCTGGAGGAGGCCTTTTGGGATATCGGCGTCGAGGCCGGGGGATATGGCCGTCAATCAAAGAACGACATTAAATCCCCGCCAGGGCAGCGCGAAGCGTCGGTGGACTTTCAGCTGGAAGCCGAAGAACATGTTGTGAAAATAGATTCCTCCCAAGGCGCCACGGCCAAGGCCGAAGAAGCCAGCGTGCAAAAACTTCGCAAACTCTATGGCCGCGTGACGGACCAGCAGGGAAATCCGGTCCAGGGCGCATTGGTCGCCTATGGCAGCTCAGAAGCCCATGTTTATTATAAGAGCGCCCAATCGAATGAGAAAGGCGAATATGCCATCAACGGCGTAAGGAGCGGCGCTGACTTCGTTGTGGCGCAGGGCAACGGACTGGCCCCTTCCATCAGGCAGGCGCCGTCAGGGGGCGACGCCCAGCTGGATTTCAAGCTCGATCCCGGCCATTGGCTTGAAGGACGCATCGTGGATGATGACGGCAATCCGCTGGCCGGCATTAATATTTCGATAATGCATCGGCGCCCCATGGGCGGCGGACCGTATCGTTATCTGCGGCCCAAGGCAGTCACAGACAAAGACGGACACTTTCGCCTGGATAGCCTTCCCGCAGAGACGGTGCTGGCCGATGTCTATGACGAGCATCATTCCCGCTTGAGCGATGTTCCGCTGGAGGTTGACCGCAAGGATCACGTGTTGACCATGCGCGGCCCCGGCCAGATTTCGGGAACCGTTCTCCGCGACGACAATGGCCAACCCATTCCCAATTTTAAAATCCTCATTGGATACCCGGAACAGCGCGAGCACGGCGACAGACAGTCAGGCTATAACGCCGCCTATGATTCCATAGGAGTCAGTTTCAGAACCAGCGATGGAACCTTCACCATTTCGGGAGTAAACACGGGCGATACTCTGCGCGTGATCGCCGAGGCCCCCGGATTCTACCGTGAAGCGGTGGACCGGGCGGAGGTCAAGCTCATCTCCAGGATGAACTACAAAGATGTGATTATCAACATGTCGCCCAGCGTGGCTTTTTCAGGGATCATCACGGAAGAGGATGGCCAGACCGGGATCGGCGGTGTGACGGTAACGCTGCTGGAAGTTGGCAGAGGGGAAACAAGCGCAAGCTTGTTCTGCTGGACCAACCCGGGAGATGATAGCCATCCCATTAAGGCGCAAACGAACGCCAACGGCAGCTTCATCTTCGACAACGTTCCGATAAAGCAGGGCGCGGTATTGCTGGAAAAGAAGGGCTATGGCCGTCTGCGATTGACGAATGTCGCTTTCACCCAGCCGCTCAAAGCGCAGATGCCCAAAGGCGCCGTTCTACGGGGAACGCTCCTTGATCCATCGGGCAAGCCTCGCGCCGGCGTACAGCTCGAAGCCATTTTGGAGCCAAATATTTCATTCGGTTCTGCCACCACCGACGCGGAAGGACGGTTTTCTTTTGTGGACCTTCCCCCCGGAAACTATGAGCTTGACGAATACGATGGCGGCCCATTCAGGTGCTTCCATCATGCCATTCATCACACCACGCTCTCGGCCGGTCAAGTCTATACCGTGGATTGGAAGAAATGAGGCGAAGTGATCTGAGCTATAAATCCAGTGAGGTATTCTTGCCTAAAGGACGAAAGCAATGCGCTCAGGACTGGCGCCGCTTCTGAGCGCAGTGATTGAGATTCCGTCAAAATAATCAGCGCTTGCTTCGCCGCGAAGCGCCCGGTTCGCCCTCAGACAGGGCGTAGTTCAACGCCGCCCGCGCCAGCAGGCGCGTTGAGTCGAGCGTGGGCAAAGGGCAATCGTCCGGATTCACCAGCAGTGGAATCTCCGTGCATCCAAGCACAACCGCATCGCATCCTCGCGCTTTGAGGCGCCCGATGACTTCGTTGAAATAGGCGCGCGACGGCTCGGTGAATAGGCCGTTGACGAGCTCCTTGAAAATGATCGAATCAATTTTCTCGCGGTCCGCCTCTTCGGGAATCGCGCAGGCGATGCCGAATCTCTTCATTGCTTCCGGATAGACCGGTCCCGTCATCAGGTACTTTGTTCCCAGGATGCCCAAGCAGCGGAATCCGCGCCGTTGGGCCTCGGCTGCGACAGTTTCGGCGATGTGAAGCCAGGGGATTGGCGAATCCGAAACCGCCAGATCGAAAGCCTGATGAATCGTGTTGTCGGGGCAGATGGCGAATTCCGCGCCGATAGCAGCCAGCTTGCGCGCAGACGACAGCATCAGTTTCGCAACTTCCTTCCAATTGCCCGAACGGATGTGCTCCATATACTCAGCCAGAGGATGCGTGTGCATCGTCACTTCCGGGTGCCGATGCTCGCCCATGAGCGCCGGCGCTTCGGCGCAGAGCGTCCGATAGCAAAGCGCGGCGCCTTCCGCGCTGCACGCTACTATTCCGATGTGTTTGGGCTTGGGTTCATTCATGGGAGTTATGGGAATTATGGGACTTATGGGGCTCATGAGACCTATTATCAGAGTTGAGCGGGAAGGCGTCCAGCGAGATTGGCTTGGCGGCGATGAATCTCGACCACGATGTGCGCCAGAGATTGATGAGACGCCAGCAGCGCTTTATATTCCTCCGCTGTCCTGGGCTGATTCGCCACAATCGCAAGAATACATGCATACTTCCTGCGGCCTACGCGCCACAAGTGCAAATCGCTGATGCGCGCGTCGCCGCCGCTTTCTATCGCGCGCCTGATCTCTTCGACCAAGGGCGCATCCATCTCCCTATCCAGCAAAACACTGCTCGTGTCGCGAATCAGCCCATAGGACCAGCAGGCGATCATCACAGAACCCACAAGGCCTATCGCCGGATCGAGCCAGGACAACCCCAGAAAATATCCACCCATTAAAGCGCCAATCGCCAACACCGAAGTCGCGGCATCAGCGATCACATGCAGGTAAGCAGCTCTCAGATTAAGGTCTTTATGCCTGCCATGATCTTCATGCCCATGTTCATGTCCATGCTCATGTCCGTGTTCATGTCCATGTTCATGTCCATGTTCTTGTCCGTGTTCTTGTCCGTGCTCGCGTCCGTGTTCTTGTCCGTGTTCTTGTCCGTGTTCGTGTCCGTGTTCATGCCCGCTATCTTTGAGCAAGAGAGCGCAAACCAGATTCACGATCAATCCTATGGCGGCGACCGCCAGCGCCTGGCCGTATTGAATTTCAAGGGGCCTGAAAAATCTTGTTGTTGATTCGAAGGCGACATAGAGCGCCACCATGCCCAGGATGATGGCGCTGGCAAAGCCACCCAGGATTTCAATTTTCCACGTTCCAAACGCGAAGCGGGCGTCGGAGGCATAGCGCCGGGCTAGCCGGTAAGAAATCGCGGTTATTGCAAGAGCGGATGCGTGCGTGCTCATGTGCCATCCGTCCGCGAGCAACGCCATCGAGTGATAGGCCAGGCCGGCGATGATCTCCACAATCATCATGGCAGCGGTGATCAGGACAACGATCCACGTGTTCCTTTCGCCTTCAGGATTTCCTGTATCGAACACATGTCCGTGTTTCCAGGGAGAAATATCCTCATGATGCATGGCGGGTTCCTATTTCAGCCCTCTCAGTCTTTCGTCAATCTCCGCGAGTTTGAATCGAACGCTGACGACGGAATTTTTCTCCGGGCCGGGCTTGTACTTGACATAGGTCGTGGCGATAAAGGTTCCATCGGCGAGCAACTCCAGACCCGGATAGCCGCAGTCGGAAGATGGCGCGCCGGTGTTGCTGTATTGATGCAGCATCTTGATCCGGCACTGTCCCGGCTTGCCTTGGAGGATGTCCGCGTACGTTCCAACCCATGCGACGAAGCTTCCCTTGGATGGGCTGGCGGGCGCCATGTCGCGGAAACAAACCACGAGCCTTCCATCGGCGGCATAGCGCGCCTTGTGGCGGTCGCCGGTCAGGCCCCACGGCGTCTCCGTCATCTTCGACCAGGTCGAACCTTCGTCATCGGAAACCATCATCAGCGAGTTGCCCTTGCGCAGATTTTCCCGCATCAGGCAGAGCAACTGTTTTCCATCCGGAGAGCGGATCACTTCAGGCTCGCATGGCGAACGCTCCGCAAGCCCCCCGGCCGGGATCGGCGCGTCCCACGTCAGGCCGCCATCTTTCGAGATGGATTGCCAGATCTTCAGCGGCGCCTTGTCGCGGTTATCCGGCCCTCGGTGATACATTCCGAGATAGTCGCCGTTCTTCAATTTGGTGACGCTGGAGAACGCCATGACGCACGGCATGTTCAGGCTTCGGACCTTCGACCACGTCTTGCCGCCGTCCTCGCTGAAGGTCTGGGACATATTCGGACGGGCGGAAAAAACCATCAGGCGTTGCTTCCCATCCCGTCCATCCAACAGATAGATGCTGGGGCAGTTCTTCGTGTCCTTCCAATCCTCGGGCGTTTCCATCGCGGTCCACGTCAGCCCGGAGTCCGTGCTTTTCGCCATTGGTCCGCAAGGCCCGCCGTGGCCGATCGTCCAGACACAAAACATCGTCTTGCCATCGGGCATCAACACGGTGGTCGGATGCCCCTGATAAATACGATCCGTGCCCGCGGCAATAACCACCTGCCGGCCCGTCTCGCTCGAAATATCCACCAAAGGCAAGGTGTCCGCAGCGCCGCCGCAGAAAGGAATCGCCAGCAGCAATACCGTCATCCAATGAATTCGCATAATTCATTGCCCACCCTTCCGGATTTTGTCGGCAATTTTGCGCATTTCTTCTGCGGTTGGCTTTTGGCCTCGCAAAGTGCGAAAGAAAGCCGGAAGGGCCTTAACAAGCGCTTCGTTCTCCATGATGTCTGACGGCATCATGCCTTGGTCCACTGCGGCCAGG
>JAPLSP010000342.1 GCA_026398575.1 Candidatus Sumerlaeota bacterium
CGGATGCGCATGGCAGGACCTTTCCGCAAGCGTTTAGAGACTCTATAACGCCTGATCTCTCGCGGAATCAAGCGCTAAACAAAGAGGAAAAATCCTCGAAAATGGTCAAAATATCTATCAAGGGCTTATTTGATCGTATCTCAAAATATTTCAGAGATTTATAAAGATTTTCGAAACACCCTCTAGTATGATATCGGAAAGAGGCGCATTTCAGCCGAGCTGACTTGGTGTGCTGGAAAAGGCCTGACAAAATGATGTGCGACAAAATAATAGAACAAAGCCATTCCTGCCTGGTTCAACGGCAACGTGTTTTCATTGTTTTGTCAGACATTATTTTGTCAGAATAGGCGCTGCGTCCTGCCGGTAGCTTCCTTGGGATGCGCCCTCGGGAATGCGCGCGGCATCGTTCCGCTGGACACTCATGTGGGGGAAAGACTATAGTTTGGCGAACAAGAACAATGACCGTAGAGCGTCAGGAAAGGCTATTGGATGATGGAAAAGAGGCGAGAGTTTCTAAAAAAAATCGGGGCGGCTTGCGTGGCGGGCGCGGCGTTGGGCGAGGGGCGCTTGCTTTTTGCTGAAGGCGCCACATCGGCGCCTCCCACCGCCGGCGCGGCCATTGCCGGCGCTGCCACTGCCGCCCCGGGTGGACGACGACCGAATATTGTTTATCTACTGGCCGATCAATGGCGGGCTTCAGCCACGGGATACGCGGGCGATCCCAACGCCAAGACGCCATCCCTGGATCGGCTGGCGCAGGAAAGCATCAACTTCCGCAATGCGGTTTCGGTATGCCCGGTCTGCACCCCCTATCGCGCGGCGCTGATGACGGGGCGCTACCCTACCTCCACCGGCATGTTCCTGAACGACGCTTATCTGCCCGCCGAGGAAGTCTGCATCGCCGAAGCGCTCAAGGAAGCGGGCTACGCGACGGCTTACATCGGCAAGTGGCATCTGGACGGCCATGGCCGCGGTTCCTATATTCCACCGGAACGGCGGCAGGGATGGGATTATTGGAAGGGGGCGGAGTGCGACCACACCTACAACCATTCCCATTACTATACGGGAGACTCCGATCAGAAGTTTTTTTGGGAGGGATACGACGCCTTCGCCCAGACGAAAGACGCGCAGAATACAAAGACCTTTTTCCGCCGGAGCAGATCAAACTGCCTCCCAACGTCCCCGACGCCATGAAGGCGGCGGCCCGGAAGGAGGCGCAAGGCTATTACGCCCACTGCGCGGCGCTCGATAAATGCGTCGGCGACATATTGGCGACGTTGTCCGAGACGGGCCTGGCCGGCAATACGATTCTGGTCTTCACTTCGGATCATGGCGAAATGATGGGCGCGCATGGATGCCACCCGATGATGAAGCAGGTCCCATGGGATGAGGCCGCGCGCGTGCCGTTTTTGCTGCGCTATCCGCCGGCTCACGGGAAACAGGGACGGCAGGTCAAGACACCGCTCACGACGCCGGATATTTTCCCGACGCTTTTCGGACTGGCGGGTCTGGCAATCCCGAAGACCGTCGAGGGAGAAGACCTCTCCGCGCTCATCCGCGAAGGACGAGAGGCGGAAGGCCGGGCCGCGCTGTATATGGGCGTGGCGCCATTTGCCGGCGGCGAAAACTCCAGGGAGTATCGCGCGATCCGCACCAGCCGCCATACATACGTGCGCGGTCTCGATGGGCCGTGGCTTCTCTATGACGATGCAAAAGACCCGTTTCAGATGGAGAACCTTGCGGGCCGTCCCGAATGCGCCGCCCTGCAAAAAGACATGGAAGAACGCCTGCAGGCTGAGTTGAAAAAAATCGGCGACTCGTTCCAGCCCGCCCGTCATTACATTGAGACTTGGGGCTATCAGATTGCGCCGCATGGGAGCGTTTCGTATGCCCCCGGCGCTAAGATGCAATCGCCCAAGCGCAGAACGAAGTGAAAGAATGTCTTTTATAAAGCTATTGCGAGAGAAAGGATCTAGGATTTTTCAAACTGTGTTAGAAAAAATCAAATTGAGATAGAACACGGATGGGACGGATCGGGCGGATTAACACGCATTTTTTCGCAGCTTGCGCGAACGACAACATGTTGTCGTTAAATTTTTGATAAGAATTTAATGGGGAGAGCGCAAAAATGCGATCAGAGCAAAT
>JAPLSP010000466.1 GCA_026398575.1 Candidatus Sumerlaeota bacterium
GCAGCAAGCAACCGCACTCCAAATGCTGGCGCCGCTTCTGACTGCAATTCTTTCGTCCCTTGGGCAAAATTGCGTGATCATAATTCTGAATCGAAACACTAAGGAGAGGATCGGCACTGCCCTGGGAGCGCGGGCGTCCTCGCCCGCAACGCGCGCCATGGCGGCATAGCTTAAATATCAAGGAAGATGAGGCCGCATTAGCGAGTGAGGACACCATAACGAGCTAGAACGCTAAGGCGGGCGAGGACGCCCGCGCTCCCAGCAAATCGCGTGCTTGACTCTCGCCTGACCCCGCTCATAATTGTGCCTGATTTATGAAGCATGGTGAAGCGGCATATAATGCAATCTGAGAAACTGTATCATGCCTGATTCTGAGAAGCCGCTGCCGCAGCCCTCGCCGCCGCAGCGTCCGCTGATCGGCGCCTGGTTGGATTGGCTGATTCTGGCGATTTTATATGTAGCGCCGGTAATTTCCTTATCAAGAGCTGTTCTTCAATATTTTACTTATGAAAAAGTTATTGAGCGCGAGCAGTATCTGGCGGACTGGCCAATTTTTGGATCTATTTGGGCTATAGAGTTGATTTTATTTTTGACGGCCTTTATCGGCTTCCGACGCCGAACGCTCCGGAATGGCTGCCTGGCGGGGCTGATTGCTTATGGCGCCACGCTTGTTGTTTATGAACCGATCGCGATCCTAAGCCTGTTGATGCTTATAGCGATGTTCTTTTACAGGATGGATGCGGGTTTCAGATATGGGCCGGCCCAGATTTCTATCGTGTTCATGTTTGTCTTAATCGCTTTTTTGATCGCTTTGCCGAACGGTCTTGGCGATCATGATCGGTCGCCAAGATCTAGCGCTATTGCTGACATGCGCGCGCTAGCTGGAGCGCTGGAAGCATATCACGTTGATCACAATTCCTATCCTCCATGCGCAATCTTTGACAACACAACTTCTATCTGCCGCTTTCGTCAGGAGATGCCATCATTCGCGCGCGATGCGAACGGAGGATATCCTTTGACATCGCCCATTGCATACTTCGGTTTAGGGTTGCCAAGGGATAAATTCTCTTATGTGGATGAGAATCGCACTTATGCATATTGGACCAAGGGAGACGGCTGGATTCTCATCAGCCCTGGTCCCGATTATGTTTTCGATCTGACAAGGCAGACGCTCGAAAGACTCTATGACCCGACAATTCCGCAGCCGACCGGGGCGCTGATTGTATATAGCTATGATCCGACCAATGGCTCCGCAAGCGGAGGAGATATATTTCGAGTTAAGCAGTGATTGCGTGATAGCGACTCGCTCAACACATCAAAAGGAGATCATGCCCATGTCTTTGGAAAATCTGTCCCGCCGCAGGATGATCAAGGCCGGTGTTGCGGCCGCTGCTGTTCCGGCGCTGTTTCATATCGTGCCGCGGTATGTTCTTGGACAAGGCCAGACGCCGCCGTCGGAAAAATTGAATATCGCGGGGATCGGCGTTGGGGGGCAGGGGTTCAATGATCTGAAGAATTTTGAGAAAGATCACAATATCGTGGCGCTGTGCGACGTGGACGACAACCACGCCGGTCATGCTTATAAGCAATGGCCCAAGGCGCAAAAGCATAAGGACTTCCGCAAGATGCTTGACGCACAGAAGGATATTGACGCCGTCGTCATCGCCACGCCGGACCATCTGCATTGCGTGATTTCGATGTGGGCGATGAAACTTGGGAAGCACGTCTATTGCGAAAAGCCGATGGCGCATACGGTGGCCGAGGCGCGCCTGATGGCCAAGGCCGCCGCCGCGATGCCCAAGGTCGCCACGCAGATGGGCAACCAGGGCAACGCCGGCGAAGGCGTGCGGCTGATTCAGGAATGGATCGAAGACGGCGCAATCGGCGCGGTGCGCAACGTGCACGCCTGGACGAACAAACCGGTCTGGCCGCAGGGGATCGAGCGTCCGAAGGAGACGCCGCCCGTTCCCGATGGGCTGGATTGGGACCTCTGGCTCGGGCCGGCGCCGCAGCGGCCTTACAATCCCCGCGTATCTTCCATTCACTTGGCGCGGATGGTGGGATTTCGGCTCGTGCGTCATCGGCGACATGGCCTGCCACGTCCTCAACAATCCCTGGCGCGCATTAAACTTGGGATCGCCCACCAGCGTCGAAGCCTATCCCTGCAAGTGCACGAAGGAAACCGGGCCGCTGGCTTCAATGATCTATTTCGATTTCCCCGCGCGCGGAGCCACGCCGCCGGTTCGCATCACCTGGTACGACGGAGGCATCATGCCGCCGCGCCCGGATGAATACGACGCCAACCTGCGCATGGGCGACAACGAAGGCTGCATCTTCGCGGGCGAGACGGGCAAGATCACCTGCTGCTGCTACGGCGGCAGTCCGCGCATCATCCCCGAATCCAAACGCAAGGAATATAAGGACAGCGAGAAGGGCAAGGCCGCCCCGCGCATTCCGCGTTCGTCCGGCCACCACGCCGAATGGATCGCCGCGTGCAAAGGCGGCCCGAAGGCCGGCTCGCACTTCGAGCACGCCGCCGTCCTGACCGAATTCGTGCAACTCGGCAACGTCGCAATCCGCTACTCCGCGACGATTAAGGAAAATGGCCGCCCCGTCAAACTCCTCTGGGACGCGCAGGCCGGCAAGATTACCAACATCCCGGAAGCCAATCAGTTTTTGCAGATGGAGTATCGCAAGGGATGGGAAATCTGATCTGGCATCATGATAATGACAGTTGACTTGCCGCCGCACCATTGCGCATTGTTTGCAGCAAGGTTAGCAAAAAGCCTATAATCGGAGCAGGAGCATGGGACCTTATCGCAAGTGGAGTGAGCACATTTCGGATATGATCTTTATAGCCGCAGTGGCAATGAGCGCCTTGTCTTTTAGCGCTTATGCGCAACAAACCAATATTGATCCTTCCCATGCCGGAAATATTAACGGCTATGGCGCCAATATCGGCTGGGTCAATCTGCAGGGCGATGTCACGAGCGGCGTTGTCGTCAGGCCCACCTATGTTTCGGGATGGGCCTGGAGCGCCAACGTGGGATGGATTTGCCTGGGCGCCGCGCCGGCCAATGGCAGGCGATATGCGAACGACTCCGCGACGGATTTCGGCGTCAATAATGACGGGCATGGCGGGCTGTCCGGATATGCCTGGGGGAGCAATATCGGATGGATCGCGTTCGATACTTCGGCGGCGCCTGGCGGCGGGGCGCGAGTTTCGATCAATTCCGCGACCGGAAATTTCGAAGGCTTTGCCTGGAGCGCCAATTGCGGATGGATCGCCTTCGAGGGCGTTCCGGCGCAATCCGTCGCTGCAACGGACACATCCGTCGTAACGGCGCAGAACGCCATCGCCGCACTGCGTGATTATTTATGCGGGCGCTCCGCCTTGCCGCAGGCCCTGCGCGATATCGCAGACTTCAACAGCGACGGGCGCATAGACGTCGCGGATATTCTTTTGCTCGTGCTGGCTCAGTGAGATCCGTGGTATGAAAGAAAGAGAAGATTAATGCAGATAGGGACAGCGCCAGCTTTTGGAGTAAGGTGGCTTGCCGCCTTCTTTTGGGCGATTCAATGGCCTTGGCGCAAAAAAGAAGGCGGCAAGCGGGAGTTCGCAGCGGAGCGAGAATCTCCGCTCTTATACTCCAAAAGCTGGCGCAAGCTTCAAATGCATTACATTACCATTGTGCAAAATATTTTTTCAAGGAGAACAGTCATGACGTATCATCGCTCCATCGCAATGAGTTTCGCGGGTTCCATCCTGCTGCTGTCACTCTGCGCCTCCGCCGCGTTGGCGCAAGGGCCGCTCACGCCGCCAGGGCCGCCGCTGCCGACGATGAAATCGCTGGATGAAATTTATGCCCAGGTGGCGGACGGAACCTCCAACAGCCGCGCACTGCTCGCGAGTTCCGAGCCGCGCGTCCCTGTCACCTCGGACACCACGCCGGGCGACGCGACTTCCATGTATATCATTTCCCAGCCTGGCTCGTATTATTTGCGGTCGAATATCATGGGCGTGGCGGGTATGAATGGCATCAAAATTACGACGGGCAATGTCTCGCTGGATTTAAGCGGCTTTGCCGTTCAAGGCGTCGAAGGCGTCCTCAGCGGCATTTACGCCCCTGTTGATAATCTGACCATCGTCAACGGCGTCGTCTCCGGCTGGAATCCTTATGGAATTTATGCGGGCAATGGTTGCCGCATCGAAGGAATCAAGGCGAATAAAAATGGTTTTGCCGGCATCTACACCGGCGCGTATTGTGTGGTCCGTCAGTGCCAAGCCAGACAGAATACGTACCCCGGAATCAGCGTGGGCAATGGATCCTATGTCGGCGAATGTACTAGCTACGATAATGGCGGCACGGGCATCAGTTGGACTGGCCCTTGCGTGATCGCGCGCAATACATGCACCTATAATGCGTATGGAATAAACCAAGGCTCCGGCGGCGGCGCGCTTATATCCGAAAATACCTGCTATTATAATACCGGGCATGGAATTTCCGTCGTTGCCTATAATCTTATCATCAAAAATAATTGCAGCAACAACGGCACGGATTCGGGCTCAACCGGCGCGGGAATTGACCTCCGGATGTCATCGAACTGCGTCGACGGCAATCTTTGCATCAGCAATGAGGTTGGGATTCAATCCGGCGCGAACAATAAAAATCTCGTCATCCGAAACATGGTTGGCTCCAATTCCGTCGCCGATTTTCAGATAGGGAGCGGCAATCATCTCGCGCCGGCGGTGACCGTGGGCACGGCGACAAATCCGTTCTCGAATCTGCTGATGAACTGATGATGAGCAAGCGGCATCTGATGGCCCAAGGACTCAAGGACAGCAAGGACAACAAGGACGGCAAGGATCCCAAGGAAGCCCAAAATGCAAATGGCGACTTATTTCAGGCGAGGTTTGCTTTGCACGTTGGTTTTGCTGCCCATTGGAGGCGCGCTGATGACGGGAGGCAGGGCGCCGATGGCTCAGCCGAAAGTGAAGAGCGAAACCACAACAGCGGGATTGCCGGTTTTCCATCACAAGGGGATCGCGCTCGACTACAAGGATTTGAAATACAATCCCTGCAACGACGTCATCATCCCCAGCGTGGTTCCAACCGCGCCTTATATCCAGAAACCTCTGGGGCGATATTACATGTATTACGCTCCCCACAACGCGCCGGGCGGGATATGCCTGGCTTATGCAGACAACCTGGAAGGCCCTTGGAAGGAATACGAGAGCAATCCGTTCATCGGCAAGGATTGGGCGCCGCACTACAAGGTTTCGCACGTCTCCGGGCCTCATGCGATCTGGAACGAGGAAGAGAAAAAATTGTTTCTCTATTATCACGGCGAGAATGACATCACACGGCTGGCGTCCTCGACCGACGGCATTCATTTCCAATATGAAGGCGTTGCGATCACCACGAAGGCGTTCCCCGCAGTCAGCGAGGCTTCGTATGCGCGCGTCTTCCGCTACACGCTGCCCGGCAAGGACAATCGCTACATCATGCTGCTGATGGGGAACAACAAAAACACGCGGCGCATCTATATGGCCACATCTAAGGACGGGCGCAAATGGGAACCGCGACAAGAGCCGCTGATCAGCCCCCCACCAGGATGCGGCCAAGTTGCGCAGGCATGGTACCTGCCATGGCGCGGCAAACATTATCTGATCTATCACGCGCATCCCGGCACGCAGGTCCAATGCGCCGACCTGCACATCAGCGAGGTGGACCCGTCGTTCGAGAAAGCGACCTACATCGGATTATACTACTCCCGCGCCGCCGTCTCGCCCAAGAATGAAGCCCAGATGAGCCCCTGCCTCATTGAGGAAAACGGCAAGCTGTACCTGTACACCAACATCGGCCCGCGCCTGAATCAAAAAATCGCCGTGGCAAGTTCGGAGTCCCATCTTTAGATGGCGTTTGGAGTTCGTTTGGAGTTCGTTTGGAGTTCGTTTGGAGTTCCACCTTTAGGTGGTGTTTGGAGTTCAATCTT
>JAPLSP010000274.1 GCA_026398575.1 Candidatus Sumerlaeota bacterium
TGTCTTGCCAGACTACCATCGAGTCATCCCTGTTCGTTCATTACCGCGTCATCCACGCGCCGCAGGATGTTTTCGCCTTGCCTTCGCTGCCTGTGCCGAACAGAATTTTATGTGCCCATTTTGCGCGGCTAAAGGCATACAGCACTTCAGTTGATTACCTTTGCGATCTGAAGCTCCGCGATGTAAACGGCGATGGTCGTCCTGAAATTGTCATAGCCTCAGATACCTTCTTTAGTGGCGCCATCGAGATATATCAATTCGAGTCTCCTGGCGTTCTATCGCGCATCTGGACAAATGCATCCTGGCCCGCTGGCTCTCCTTTTGTCCGGATAGAGGCTGCTGACATAGATAACGATGGCGCCATCGAAATTATTGGTGAAACTTATCCTTGGATGGGAGCATGTCTCTATGTTTATAGCTTCGACTCGGGAGCTGAAAAATGGCACTCCCCCTCATTCAGCACAGGAGCGAATATGAATTGCGGCTTGGCAATCGGTCATTTGAAAAACGACGCCGCATGGAAAATCGCAATGGTAGCTGGCGGCGTTTGCCGCATCTTTGACGGCCAAAGCCATGCGGAAGAGACGAGCATCACGAGCGCATTCTCACATGTAAGTGTTTTCCAGGACTCGACGCTCGTTCTGGTGGATAACGCCTGCACACTGTCAATGTACCAGTATGGCAACGGCGAATACGACAGATTCTACTCGCGCCAGCTAACAACGAGCGCGATTGATGGCGTGACGGTGGAAAATCTCAATCCCTTGGTATTGAGCCTTGGCAGCGGAGGGCAATTGCAGCTATTTTCCTCCGACATCCTGCAAAGCGAAAGCCTTAATTACGGCGCTCCCTTTGGCGCGCGCTATCGCTCCGGTTTTACTGCCGGCTCCTACTCGATGAACGCCTACTTTTTACCAGCGCCCCTGATGCTTCCCGAGCCAAGCGTGACAACCGGCACATGGAACCAAGTGACATGGACCTGGGTTGGCGGCGCGGAGGAGTACTTCGTGGAGTGCGCCATGGACGCCGGCTTTTCCCAGCAATACCGCAACAGCGGCTGGATCAGCTCGAATGCTTGCACATTCTCAGGCTTTCCCTCCAGCCGGACGTATTACTATCGAGTTAAGGCGCGCCACACCTCCGCGCCCGTCATCGAGTCGCAATGGTCAGAGGCCGTATCTTCAATGCAGTTGCTGCCGCCTCAGCCACCTTGGCATCTGCGAGTTTATTAAGCAATCGAGGGAGTTCTGTCCTGATGCGTTGGCAATGGCGTTCTCGCAATTGAAAGGGACGATGGAACACGCGCCCGCGACTTCGCACGGGATTCCGCGTCATTCATCGTCGTCAGACAGCGTGCGTTTGTCGTATAGTTTCTGGTCTATATACGCTTTGCGATTCATGTACAAATCCAGACGCGCCTTGGATTCGACAGGCTGGTTGCCCCTCAAGATTCGAGATGTTACGGTGTCATCCATGAGCATGTCATAGGACTTCTTTTGAGTTTCGATGGCTTTGTCAAACTGCCCGTCGCGCGCATAAGCGGCGGCGAGAGTATCCATGTATGAAAAATTCTTCGGCTCGATCGAGACGGCTTTCGTGGCGTATTCGATCGCTTGCTTGCTGTTCCACACTTTGGGGTCCGTATAGGTCGCGTGAAGCCACGCCAGATCGTTCAGCGCTGGGGGATAGCCTTTTGGGGCGGCCTTGGTGAGCCAGTCATAGCCCTTTGCCATATCCCTGGAGGTCAGTGTTCCATACATGTAAATGGACCCCAGTTTGAATTGCGAACGCGCAATTCCTTTATTCGCCGCCTTGGTGTAATACTCGATCGCTTTGTCGTCGTCCTGCAGATCGCTCAGCGGATGCGCGTAGATCGCGGCCAGTTTTTCCAGCGCGGGGCCAAATCCCTTGTCTGCCGCTTTTTGGTGCCATTCGACGCCTTTTTCAGTATCCCGCCTGACGCCGCGTCCATACAGATAGCAGTTCCCCAGAGAGCAGTACGCCTCAAGGGATCCCTTGTCGGCGGCTTTGCGAAGATATTCGACAGCCTTCTTAATGTCTTGAGGAACGCCATGTCCTTCCATGTAGCAAATGCCAAGCAGTTGCAGGGCAGCGGGATGGCCCAACTTCGCCGCTTTGCCCAGATAGTCAGCGGCTTTGGAATAATCCTTCTCAACGCCTTGCCCGTTCATGTATAGGCGTCCCAGACCACAGAGGGAGGTGGCATCCCCTTGGGCGGCGCCTTTTTGATACCAGAAGATCGCCTTCTCGAAATCCTGGCGAACGCTGGTATAACGCGAATACATATCCCCAAGCCACCCTTGGGCGTCTGCCCGGCCTTGATTCGCAGCCTCCTCCAGAAACTTGAGTGCTTCCGTGGTTTTTTTATCGTCCAGCAGCTTATTCACCTGCGCATCAAAGTCCTTTTTAGAGGCGCCCAATCCGGCTGTGGCTGATGTTCCCGAGCCGGCATCTCCCGAGCCGGATTTCGGCGAATCGCCCGAACACCCGGCAAGAAACGCCAGCGCAGCCGTGGCGCTGATGATCATCGCATGGAGAGCCGTCTTCTTTTTTGGGCGCAGGATTCATCTCTTTCCGAATTCCAGTGAGTCGTTCCCGCGATAGCTATATTGTGGCATTCAAGCAATCACGTTTCACCGCGTAGCCTATCAGCCGGATAAGGCATTCATCGCGACCCGCAGGCATGACACTCGAATAAGCGAACAAACTATCTCGGGCTTAATCAGGTAATAAGAGCGGTTAAGAGCGTCTGTCATCAATGGTATCCAAGATGAATTGGGGATCTCGCGCGCAATGAAATAGGCCGTAGACTATGACTTCATCTTTTTCAACAAGGTAGTAGATAGCATACGGGAATCGTTTGACCAGACAGCGGCGGAAATCCCGGTGGACTTTTCGATAGAGAAAAGGAGCGCGAGCGATCTTGGCTGCGGTCGCATAGAACACTCGCAAGAACTCGTCGCCGAGTCCTATCGCCTTTCCTTCATACCAGCCATAGGCGGCTATGGCATCCTCTTCGACTTCTGGAAGGAGGGACAGAGAGTAGTCCATGTCTATTTTCGTTTTTCAATTCGTTCTTGAAGCTCTTCTAATGAAAGAAGACGACCTTTATGAGCCTGGTAATTTGCCAGTCTTCTATCTAATTCCGCTTTATGCGATTCAGGAATCGGAATCTGTTCATGGGAAGAGATTGAGTCCCATAGTTCTTCCACAAGCAGGATTTTTTCTGGCGTGCTTAGCCGGGCAATATCGGGCGTCTCAGCAAATTTTTCAATTGTTGTCGTCATAACAAATCCCTCTCACACGAGCTGTAGGAAGGTTATTGCGTTTCGTTTCTGTGGCGCAACAGAAATAATCTGCCACCACTTTTTAGCTATCTCCGCATCTTTTTTCATATTCCCTCCGCGCTGCGGCGCAGGAGGTCGGCGTTGGAGCAATCGCGCTTCGCCGTGTAGCCCTTCAGCGGGATGATGTGTTCGTGCACGGCGTCAACAAGATCGCTCGGATACGGAAAGAAGGCGTCTTCGACTTCGTCGGCTGGGACGATCCAGTTGCGCGCGCCGACAATGACCGGGGGCGCATCCAGTTCATCGAAGGCGAATTGCGTGATTTTGGCGGCCATGGTCTGGAGGAAGCTGGCGCGTTCGCAGGCGTCGGAAGCGAGCAGGATTTTCCGCGTCTTCTTCACCGAGGCGATTACCTTTTCGTAGTTGAAAGGGACGATGGAACGCGCGTCTATGACTTCGCACGAGACGCCGTATTTGCCTTCGAGTTCCTTCACCGACTCCATCGCGCGGTAGAGCGTCGCGCCGATGGTGAGGATCGTCAGGTCTTTGCCTTCTTTCTTGATCGCCGGTTCGCCGAACGGAATCGTGAAACGCCCCGTCGGGACGCCACCCTTTGCGAACTCCTCGGCCATGTCGTAGATGCGCTGGCTCTCGAAGAAGATGACGGGATCGGTTCCGAGCAGCGCTTCGTACATCAATCCCTTGGCGTCGTAAGGTGTGGCGGGGAAGACGACTTTCAAGCCCGGAATGTGGGCGACGATGCTGGTCCAGTCCTGGCTATGCTGCGCGCCATATTTGCTGCCGACCGAAACGCGGATGACGACCGGCAACTTGAGCAAGCCGCCCGACATCGCCTGCCACTTGGAAAGCTGGTTGAAAACTTCATCGCCCGCGCGCCCGAGGAAATCGCAATACATGAGCTCGGCGATGACGCGCCCGCCTTCGAGGCCATAGCCCACCGCCGTGCCGCAGATGGCGCCTTCGGAGATCGGCGCGTTGAACAGGCGATGATACGGCAGCGCCTCGGTCAGCCCGCGATAGACGGCGAATGCGCCGCCCCAGTCGCGGTTTTCTTCGCCGTAAGCCACCAACGACGGGTCCTCATAGAAGCGGTCGAGGATCGCCTCGAAGATGGCGTCGCGGATGCCGACGCATTTCGTATTGGAGAGGCGCTTGCCGTGTTCGTCATAAGCCGAGCGCGAGCGCTTGGCCAGCGCCAGCACGCGCGGATTGGCTTCCTTCGGAATCAAGACTTCACATTCGCGCCCGGGGTCCATGTTCTCGACCTTCTGATTCGAGAACATTGTGTTCTCAAGCAATGTGTGTTTGCCCTTGAGCTCGGCACGCGGCGAAATTTTGAGGTCAACGGCTTTCTTGTATGCTTTGAAGATGAGTTCCTCGGCCGCCGCATAGATCGCGTCCGTCTCTGCCTGCGCGCAGACGCCCGCTTCGATCAATTGCGCCGGGAATACTTTGATAGGATCAATCTGCATCCAGGCGTCGAGTTCTTCCTTGGTGCGATAGCTCATTGCGTCCGAGGGCGAATGGCCGCTGAAGCGGTAGGTGATGGTATCGAGCATAACGGGGCCGTCGCCGCGCGCGAGGATTTCTTTCTTGCGTCCGATCGCGTCAATGACGGCCAGCGGATTGAAGCCATCCACGCGCTCGGCGTGCATCTGGTCGGGATTGATGCCCGCGCCAAGCCGCGCCAAAACTTCATAGCCCATCGTCTCGCCGAAGGGTTGTCCACCCATGCCGTAGAAGTTATTAAAGAAATTCAAGATGTAAGGCAGGCCGCCGCGATGCTTTTCGTCCCAGAGTTTTTTGAACTGATCCATCGCCGCGAAGCAAATGCCTTCCCTGACCGGCCCGCCCGCGCTCGAGGCGTCGCCGATGTTGCCGATGATGATGCCGGGCTTGTGGTTGACTTTTTTATAAAGCGCCGCACCGACCGAGATGTCGCCCGATCCGCCGACGATGGCGTTGTTGGGATAGATGCCGAACGGCGGGAAGAAGGCGTGCATCGAGCCGCCCATGCCTTTGTTGAGGCCGGTCTCGCGCCCGAAGATTTCCGCGAGCGCGCCATAGACGAGATAGTCCATCGCCAGGTCCTTGACGCCGCCCTTCGCGTCCGCTTCCACCACGCGCAGACACATTCCGTCGAAATAATTCTTCATGATGCCCATCAGCGCGGCGTCATCGAGCTTATGGATTGCGGACAAACCCTTGGCCAGGATTTCGCCATGGCTGCGATGGCTGCCGTAGATATGGTCGTCCGTCGTCAGGAGATAAGCCATGCCGACGGCGGAGGCCTCCTGCCCGAGCGACAGATGCGCCGGCCCGCGATGATTATATTCGATCCCCTTGAAATTGCCGCGCAGCTTGATCTCGTTGAGCATCGTCTCAAACCAGCGGATGACCGCCATGTCGCGATAGATGCGCAGCAAGTCCTGCTTCGCGAAGCGCTTGGCCTTCAGCTCCTGCGCGATGGTCCGGTCATATTGGTTCAGCGGAATAGGCTTGAATTTGAGCTCGCCTTTTTTGCGGGCTTCTTTCGGGCAGATGAATTGTGACTTGGGCATGACGCGACTCCTATGTGAATTTTTGATTTCAGACGTTGGACTTACACGGACTAACACCGACTGACACGGACGGACACTGACTTGCACGGACCGACTCGGTCTTATCATGCATTTTTTCTTGATTGTGGCGGTCGCTATTTTTCCTTTTCCGATTGCAGTTTTAGGAAATGCTCAAAGAACGCATAGATCACAGCGTTTGATTCTTCATTGGGGTCATGCAATTTCCGGTTCGTCATTGCCACACGGTTGGAATACCCAAGCAAGCGGTTCACTTCAATGACATGATTGAGCGCCGGCCATCGCGATGGCTGGTCTTCGGCGCCGCCGGAGACGAGGAAGGGGCGCGGCGCCATCAGTGCTTGAAGCTCATGCAAGTCGCGTCCGGTTTCGCGCATGATGCGATAAGGACCCGTGCGCGGATTTTCCGCCGTCGGGACGCCGCGCGCCGGACGTTTCTGCGCCGGATCGAGCCCCAGATACCACGGCTCCCAGTAATTGACGTTCGGGCGCGTTTCATCGAAGACAATCCCCGGATCGCTCCAGACGCCGCACGCGAAGCGGTCGAACAGGCAGGCTGCGAACATGGCCCATTTGCCGCCATAGGAATGGCCGATCACGCCGATGCGCTTGGAGTCCACCTGGGGCAGAGTCACAAGCGCGTGCCAGCAATTGGCGGCCACGTAGGCATGGAAGGAGAGCGGCTGGCATCGGGCGGCGCCCAGTTCCGGCTGCCATGCATTGCCGCCCGGCGTGCCGATGGAGAGCGTGACGAAGCCGCGCTTCGACAGCTGATATCCAAAATCGCGAAAGGAGCTTTTACCCAATCCAATGCTCGTTTCCGGCTCGTAGAAAACCACCAGCGCCGCCGGGAATGGTCCGTCGCCTTCCGGAATCAACAGCCAGCCCTCGCCGGTTTGTTCAGGGGCGATCTGAATCCTGACGCGCTGCTGCGTAAAATTCTCCCGCTTTATTTGCGATAGAATCTCGAACTTCGGTTTTTCAAGGATTGGCGGCCATTGCCCCATGAGTCCGTGCCATGTTTTCAGAATCTCTTCGCGTCTGCGAGCCCAGTCAGCGGCGTTTTTTACCTGCGAGCCGTCCGCAAACAAGAGCGGCGAACGATAGTCCCCAAACCGGCCTGCGTATTCGGGCGGCGGCTGAAAAAACGGCCTGATGGATTGCCATGACGCGCTCGATGACGGCGCTTCGGCTTCGGCGAGAAACTGAGCAGATGCGATCAGCATGAGGGAGATCGCGCTGACTCTGAAAACAGCCAAATATTCATTAACAGATTCGCTCACCGAATCCTCTTCTCCTGCGGCGGGTAGATTACGTCAATTCCCTTTTCAGCGAGAAACTGCATCCAGTCCTCGCCCGGACGTTTGTCTGTGACCACGGTGGACACCACGCCAAAATCCGCGATCTTGTGGAGCGACGGGCTCAGGAATTTGCTGTGATCCACGATCAAGACCGTTTTGCGCGCGTTGGCCACCGCCACTGCATACAGCGCGGCGCTTTCGGCGTCGCTCGCGCTCAGGCCGAAATCCATGTTAAGCCCATCGGCGCCGACGTAGGCCACATAGCCGCGCAGATTCTCCAGCGTGCGGATCGCCAGCGGCCCCACCGTATCGAGGCGCGCGGGGCGATACTGCCCGCCCAGCATGATCACCGTCAGCCCCTGCCCATGCAGTTCCGGCGCCAGCCGCGTCGAATCCATGATGATCGTCAGATCGCGCCGCCGATTCAGGTGCGGTACCATCTGAAAGCACGTCGTGCCCGAGTCCATGAATATCTGATCGCCATCCTTGACCAACTCGGCCGCCAGCTCCCCAATGATGCGTTTGGCCTCGATGTTGCGCATGCCTTTGGATTTGAAGGAGAAGTCCGAATGGCGCGGCAGCGTGGCCCCGCCATACGCCAGTTCCAGTTGGCCGGCGTCGGAGAGCGATTTCAGGTCACGCCGGACGGTAGGCTCGGAAATGCGGAATTGGGTGGCAATGTCCTTGATCGTCACCCGTCCGCTTTTATAGACTTCGGCAAGGATTGCTTCTTGTCGTTCTTGAGTGGTTGCGCTCATAATTGGCGGCGTTATAGGAAGGATTTGGAGCGTATTTCGCAAAAAGCGACGTGATTTTGGCGCCAATATGGATACTAATGCAAGCTGATTTTTTCAAATTTTTTGATTGACTTACGCAATTTTTTTTCATTATCCTTGCGCCGTTTTGATCGCAAGTATTCAAGCAAGTGGCTTTTAACAACATATAAACGAAGGTGAAA
>JAPLSP010000067.1 GCA_026398575.1 Candidatus Sumerlaeota bacterium
CGGCTCATTCTACGCGGGCCGTCACGCCATTCTTCACGTGAGGCTGGAGCGACAGCCGGGACGGGCGCTCTCCGTGAACAATGGCGGCAACAACCATCACAACGCCCGCACCGGGCCTTGGATCGAAGGCTGCCTTTTCGAAAACTGCGGCGACGATGTCTGCCATGTCAACGGCTACACGATGAGCGTGGCGACGCAGCCGGCGACCGACCGGTTGGTGATCAACCTTGGCCAACCCTACGATCAGTATGGCGTCGAGGCCCGGTTGGACATGCGCGCCGGCGACCGGCTGTTGTTTTATCAGAGGGACAAAGGCAGACTGCTGGCGGAGGCAAAGGTCGTCTCCAGCACACTGGCGCCGGCAAAACGCGCTTTGGAGGTTGTAACAGATCGTCCCATCCAGGGGATCGTTACCGGGCAGATCAAATCCGCCAAGGGAGCGAACTACGCGGTGTCGGGTAATACCGAGGTCACGGAGGTCTATAACGCCAGCCGTATATGCAACCAGTTCGTGTTCCGCCATAACATCGCCCGCAACAGCCGCCGCGTCGGCGTGCTCGCGAAAGGCGACGGCGGGCTGATCGAAGACAACACTTTCGAATCCCTCGGCGGAGGAGGCGTGGAGTTCTGGAACGCGCCCTTCGAGGGTCTCGCCGCCGAGAACTACGTGGTCCGGGGCAACAAAATCTTGAACTGTGGCCGCCTGAAAAGGGAACATGCCGCCGTCTGGGCAACCATTTTCAAAACCGGCGGCGACAAGCTGCAGCGCAACCTGCTCATCTCCGGTAACGAGATCATCGGCTTTCCCGGTCCGGCAATCTGGCTTCGCGATGCGCAGAATGCCGTCGTGAGCAATAACAGCATTGCGCCTGCGCCGCCTTTTGCGCCTGGAAAATCGCGCGTTGAGCCCATCACGCTCGACAACACGAGCGCTGTGAGGCTGGAAAAAAATATCATCAAGGAGCCAAAGCCATGAGTCGCCGTTTCATGATCTTTACCGTTCTGCTGCTCACCCCGCTGTCCGCGCTGTACGCCGCCGATGCGCCAAAGCCGGCTGGCAAACCCAACATCGTCTTCATCTACGCCGACGATCTCGGATATGGCGACACCGGTTGCTACGGCGCCACCGCCGTGAAGACGCCCAACCTGGACCGGCTCGCGAAGGAAGGACTGCGGTTCACCAACGGTTACTCTTCTTCCGCGACTTGCACGCCGTCGCGCTATTCGCTGCTCACGGGCGAATACGCCTTCCGCAAAAAAGGCACCGGCGTGCTACCCGGCGACGCCGCGTTGATCATCCCGACCGACCGCGCCACGCTGCCGGCGATCCTGAAGAAGGCCGGTTACGCCACCGGCGCCGTTGGCAAATGGCACGTCGGCCTCGGCGCGGGCAAGGAACTGCTCGACTGGGGCGCGGAGATCAAGCCCGGCCCGCGCGAGGTCGGATTCGATTATTCCTTCATCATGGCCGCCACCGGCGACCGCGTGCCGTGCGTGTTCCTCGAGAATCAGCGAATCGTCGGCTTCGATCCCTCCGATCCCATCCAGGTCAGCTACGGCAAACCATTCCCCGGCGAGCCGACCGGCGTCAGCGAACGCGACCACCTCAAACTCGATTGGAGCCACGGCCACAACAACGCCGTCGTCAACGGCATCGGGCGCATCGGCTTCATGAAGGGCGGCAAGGCCGCGCTCTGGAAGGACGAAGACATGGCCGACACGTTCACGCGCAAGGGCGTCGAGTTCATCGAGCGCAACAAGGACAAGCCGTTCTTCCTCTACTTCGCCACGCACGACATCCACGTCCCGCGCGCGCCGAACGCCCGGTTCGCCGGCAAAACCACGATGGGGGCGCGCGGCGACGTGATCGTCCAGTTCGACGCCTGCGCCGGCGAGATTCTCGCCACGCTCGACCGCCTCAAGCTGACCGAGAATACGCTCGTTGTTTTCACCAGCGACAACGGCCCCGTGCTCGACGATGGCTACAAGGATGGCGCCGTCGAGAAACTCGGCGACCACAAACCCGCCGGCCCATACCGCGGCGGGAAGTACACGATTTGGGAAGGCGGCACGCGCATGCCGTTCGTCGTCCGCTGGCCCGGGCGCGTCAAACCCGGCGTCAGCGAGGCGCTCGTTAGCCAGGTGGATTTCTGCGCCAGCTTCGCCGCCCTCACCGGACAATCCCTCGGCCCCAACGACGCCCCCGACAGCATCAACGTGATGCCGGCCCTTCTCGGCGACTCGCCGACGGGCCGCGACTACGTCCTGGAGCATGCCGGAAAAGTCGCCATCCGGCAGGGCCAATGGAAATTCATCCCCGGCGCCGAAGCCAGCGCCGCCGGGAAAGCCGCCGCCGCCGGAAAGGCAGCCGCCAAACGCGGCAAACAAGCCGGCGACGCTCTCTTCGACGTCGTAAAGGACCCGTCCGAGTCCGACAACGTCGCCGACCAGCATTCCGAAGTCGTTGAAAAACTGGCGCAGAAATTGGCCCAACTTCGCGAGCAGGGGAGAAGCCGTCCCTGAAGCCCGGAACGGCAAAGTGATTTCTTGAAAACTGAGGACTCCAACAGGCGTATTGGAACGCCATTGGGGCCATGGACTGGCAAGAACTATTTTGTTATCGGGACTTCAGCATAAGTATCTAAAATTGGGTTCGTTCCTGCATTTTTAATATTTTTGCGTTTGGGTTTGAAGTTGGCTTTAACTCTTGAATTTGAAAGATTTAGCAGCAAGATTTTCAGTGTTTATTAGCGTTTTTCAGCGGTTGATTTCAGGCTGTTTTCCTTTGAAGGCGGCCAATATTGTCAGCGTCAAATTTTGCAGTTTTATCCGCAACGAGAAACCGCTGATAAACGCTAACAACCGCTAATAAATACCTGCGCATAAGGTTCATCTTTGAATTGGGAATTGAGAGGAAAGAGATTTTAGCAAAGGGAAGGGAAAAGGTAATTCCCTTGCGGGAACTTACAGGCGGAAAGCGAAACTGCGAAGTCAAGGTCTGACTCTGCCGAGAGACCCCGCCGAGGAACCGCCGAGGTGGAGGCAGAGTTGTAGGCCGCTCCGCTCCGTCGGACGGCCCGGCGCGCTAACTAAGCTCGGCGGCTTACCGAGCGCGCGGGGCCGTCCGACGGAGCGGAGCGGCCTACCATTCGGCGCCATGGTTGGGTGATAAATATAAAACAGATAATGGCTTGCATCTGATTCAAGAGAAGCTATTGAGTGGCCGGATTGATGAAAGATCAGGGCGGCGGGGGGCAATGCAGAATCCCAATGCTCTCCGCCACCACTGGGCCTTGTGCCAGTGGAGCGATGATTTTGCCGGTAGCACGCAATTTTGGCCGACAATCATCGCCCCACTGGCACAAGGCCCAGTGGTGGCGGCGAGACTGAAGCGGTCATTGCTAGCGAAGAATCATCGCTCCACCGGCGCGAGGCACGGTGGTGGCGGTGGGCAATGGAAATCTGGATCGCGCCTATTTCGAGGGAAAACCAGCTTGACTCCTGGCTTGCTCCAGGCGTCCTATGGGAGAGTCTTGTCGTTAATGTTTATGCTGATGGAGTTGGCCGGATTCCGGCGCTTTCCGCAGAAGCCAATCTCGGTTATTCGATCTACCACATTTGAGGACATGCAGCAGCGCATATTCCTGGATGCGGCGACCCATCCACAACGTTAAGCGACGGAGTGTAGCCATGCCAGTCACGAAGAATACCCAACCACCCGGAGACGGCAGCGGGGCTGAACTGCAACTCCCGCCAGGCGTGAAATTTCTCCGCGCCCTCCAAGGGCACAAGAATACTGTTAAGAGCGTAGCGTTTGATCGCACAGGCCAGACGCTGGCCAGTGGGAGCAATGACGGCACGGTGAAGCTGTGGAAACCGGCCAGTGGCAAACTACTCCGTACCCTAGAAGGGTACATGGATTGGGTTTGGAGCGTGGCGATTGACCCTACGGGCCAGATGCTGGCCAGTGGGAGCGTTGACAACACTGTGAATCTGTGGGATTCGGTCAAGCTGCTCGGCACCCTCAAAGGGCACAAGGGTTCGGTCTTGAGTGTGGCATTTGACCCAACGGGCCAGATCCTAGCCAGCGGGAGCTCTGACAGCACGGTGAATCTATGGACACCGGCTAGCGGCAAGCTACTCCGTACCCTCGAAGGGCACAAGGGTTGGGTTTGGAGCGTGGCGTTTGACCCCATCGGCCAGACGCTGGCCAGTGCGAGCACTGACGGAACGGTGAAGCTGTGGGAGCCATTCAGTGGTAAGCTGCTCCACACCCTCGAAGGGCATAAAGGACTCGTTCTGAGCGTGGCGTTTGACCCCACGGGCCAGACGCTGGCCAGTGGGAGTTCTGACAACACAGTGAAGCTATGGGCGGCGTCCAACGGCAAGCTACTCCGCACGCTGGAAGGGCACACCGGTAGCGTTGACGGTGTCGCTTTTTCAGTCGACGGTCAGTTGCTGGCGTCCAAGAGCCGTGATGGCACGGTCCGGCTATGGCGTTGCGATACCTGGGAGACGGTTGCTGTCATCCCGGCGCCAACGTTCAAGAACATTTGGGTTCCGGCGCTGGCCTTTCATCCCACTCTCCCCTTGCTCGCCACGTCTGGTTCGGCGCCTGGTTCGCCGAAGGACAAAGTCCGCTGCGAGCAGATTCATCTTTGGGAACTGGATTTGGATGTGCTTCTGGGCAAGCGCGGCGGAGCGTCTCCGCGGACGCAGGCGGCGCATCACACCACCGGCAAGATTGTGCTGGTGGGCGATCACAGTGTGGGGAAGTCCGCGCTGGGGTATCGGATGATCCATGGCCAGTTCAAGGAGCAGGCTTCGACGCACGGGCAGCAGTTCTGGGTGTTTCCCGCTTTGGGCAAACGGCGCGCGGACAATACTGAGTGCGAAGCGATCCTCTGGGACTTTGCGGGACAGCCCGATTACCGGCTTGTTCATGCGTTGTTTGTAGATGACGCCGACTTGGCGCTGGTGTTGTTCGACGCCTCCGACATTCACGACCCGCTGCATGGAGTGGGCTTCTGGCTCAAGCAGCTTCAAGTTGCTGGGCGGGGGGCTAACGATGGGATGCAAGGCGCCCCACCTAAAGGTGGAACTACGAACTGCCCCATCGTCCTTGTGGCCGCGCAGACGGATCGCGGCAGCTGCACGCTGACGCCGGAGGAGTTGAAGGCGTTTTGCGAGAGGCATGGCATTGCAGGTCCGATCCATACCAGCGCCAATACGGGCACGGGCGTCGCCGAACTGATCGAGCGGATGAAGGCGATGATCCCATGGGAGGACAAACCTGCCACGGTCACAACCGCGACATTCAAGCGGATCAAGGACTATGTGCTTGGTCTGAAAGGCGCGCAGACGGATAGACAGAGCATTGTCACGCCGGAAGAACTCCGCCGCTGCTTGGAGGCCAGCGATGCGGATTGGCGCTTCACCGACGCCGAGATGCTGACCGCCGTCGGGCACCTGGAGAACTATGGCTATGTCAAACGCCTGCGAACCTCGAAAGGCGAGCAGCGCATTCTGCTCGAACCGGAACGGCTCAACAATCTGGCGTCGTCGTTCGTGCTGGAGGCGCGGCGGAATCCGAAGGGGCTGGGTTCGCTGGAGGAAAAACGCTTGCTGGCCGGCGGCTATGCGTTTCCGGAGGTGGCGGACCTGGACGAGGCCGAACGCGCCGTGCTCCTGGACGCGGCGGCCTTGCTCTTTCTGGAGCACAACGTCTGCTTCCGTGAGACCGACCCGCTGCGCATGGAGCCGTACCTGGTCTTCCCGGAGCTGATCAATCTGAAGAAGCCGCTGGAGGAGGAGAAGGCGACCGAGGACGGCGTGGCCTATACAGTGACCGGCCCAACGGAGAACGTGTTCGCCTCGCTGGTGGTGCTGCTAGGCTATACGCACACCTTCACGCGCACGAACCAATGGCAGAACAATGCGCGCTACGAGGTGGGCGAGGGGCTGGTGTGCGGCTTCCGGCAGGAGGGCGAGCGCGACGGCGAACTGGACTTCGTGCTCTGCTTCTGTCCCAAGGTCGGCGGGCCGGTGCGGACGCTGTTTCAGGGGCTGTTCGAGAGCTTTCTCGCGCGGCGCAACCTGACGGTGATGCGCTATGAGCCGGTACGGTGCAGTAATCCGGCGTGCTGCCACTTGCTGGACCGGTCGGTAGTGCGGCAGCGGATGAAGGACAGAAAAACGTTTGCCTGCTGCAACGACTGCGGCGCGAAGCTCTCGTTGCCGACGATGGCGGAACCGATCCAGTTGACGCGCGAAGTCGCCGCCGAGGTGGAGACGCAACGCCGCGCCGCCGAACAGCGGACGCGTTTCGAGCAGGCCGTCTATCGTGTGCAAGCCTACGTCGCCGAACAAAAGATCAAGCCCCCGGAGTGCTTCATCAGCTACGCCTGGGGCGTGCCGGAGCACGAACGCTGGGTCGAGAAGCGCCTGGCGACGGATTTGCAGAAGGCGGGGATCGCCGTGGTGTTGGATCGCTGGCACAACGCGCAGATTGGCGCGAGCGTGGCGCGGTTCGTTGACCGGATCGAGAAGAGCGACCGGATCATTGTGGTTGGCACGCCGCTCTACCGCCGGAAATACGAGAACAAAGACACTAATACCGGCTACGTCGTCGCGGCGGAGGTGGACCTGATCTCCAACCGGCTTCTCGGCACCGAAGCGCAGAAGGCGAGCGTACTCCCGCTGCTCCTGGCCGGAGAGAAAACCGCCTCACTGCCGCCGCTGCTGCATGGCCGCGTACGCGCTGACTTTCGCGAGGAGGCGGCGTATTTCACAACCGCCTTCGATCTGATCTTGAGCCTTTATCAACTCCCGCCAACTCACCCCGCTGTGGCCGATTTGCTGGAGTCGCTGCGCGGGCCGGAGATGAGGTAGGGACGAAAGCTGCAGAATCATCGCGAATACTATGTCGGAAGAAGAAATTCATGCGAATAGGAGCGGCGCCAGCATTTGGAGTGCGGTTGCTTGCTGCC
>JAPLSP010000483.1 GCA_026398575.1 Candidatus Sumerlaeota bacterium
GCATGAAAAGACGCTGTCTCGCCAGCATGGCGCCGCATGGTAGGCCGTCCCGTTCCGCCGGGCGGCCTTGGCGCGCGATGGCCACCCGGCGGAGCGGGACCGCCTACCATGAGGCGCCAGCTCTAATAGATGCAGTGAGCATCTCGTGATGTTTGGCGTCTGACTATATATCGGGATGCGTCCGCATAAAAACCGCCCTTGCCATTCGGGCGGCGGATGGGTTCAATCTTGTCATGGATTTTTTACCTTTCCTCCTTGCCTCCGCGGACCCCGGCGCGCCTGCTGGCCTCGATCCGCGCCTGCTGCTCGCCACGCTTGGTTCGATGGCGATATTGCTTGGCCTGATTCTGATCTTCCGCATTCAGGCTTTCCTTGCGTTGCTGATCGCCAGCATCAGTCTGGGGATATTCTCCGGCATGGCGCTGGGCGACATCGCGTCGAGTCTTGACGCCGGCATGGGCAAGACGCTCGCGAGCATCGCAAGCGTCATCGGACTTGGGGCGATCTTCGGAAAGATTCTGGAGGATTCGGGCGGCGCCGAGGCGCTGGCGCGCACGCTGCTGAAAAAGTTCGGCGTCGAACGCGCCCCCTGGGCGCTGATGTTTGCGGGCTTTCTCATCTCGATTCCGGTTTTCCTCGACGTGGCCGTGCCTTTCCCTTGCTGGCGGGATTGGCCGTCACGCATGCGTTTGTGCCGCCCACACCGGGGCCGGTGGCGGCGGCGGGAATCCTTCAGGCCGATATCGGCCTCGTGGTTTTATGGGGCATCGTCCTCGGGCTTCCTTGCGCCATCATCGGAGGCCCGTGGGTGGGAGTCTGGATGTCGCGGCGCCTTGAAGTGGGAATTCCGCCTTACATTCAATGGGACGACAGCGAGAAAGTAAAGACAGGGCTGCCATCGTTTGGGCTGGTCTTTGGCCTGATCGGATTGCCGCTTCTGCTCATGCTGGGCGGCAGCGTCGTGGAACTGTCCGTCAAACAATATTCGCTGACGCCGGCTTGGTGGACTTCGTTGGCCAGTTTTCTTGGTCGTCCGCTGGTCGCGCTGTTGATCGCCACGATGGCCGCCTGGTACACGCTGGGCATCCGGCGCGGCTTTTCGCTCGAAAAATTGCAGGAGATCGCAAGCGCGGCCCTGGCGCCGGCGGGCTTGATCATCCTTGTGACGGGCGCGGGCGGCGTTTATAAGGAGTTGCTCGTGGCCAGCGGCGCGGGCAAGGCGCTGGCCGAAGTCATGCAAACCTGGCCGCTCAGCCCGATCTTTCTGGCGTGGCTGCTGGCGGCCGTTGTGCGCATCCTGCAAGGCTCGGCCACCGTCGCCATGCTGACGGCGGCCGCGTTTATGACGCCGGTCGTTCAGCGCGCCGGCCTGAGCGCAAACATGCTGGCCATCTGTGTGATTTCCATCGCGGCGGGCGCCACGGTTCTCTCGCACGTCAACGACAGCGGCTTTTGGATGATCAGCCGATACCTGGGCATGAGCGAAAAACAGATGCTCCGCTCTTGGACGATGATGGAGACGGTGATCGGCGTTTCAGGGCTGCTTTTCTGTCTGCTGGCGGCGGCCCTGGTGCGCTGAAGCAACTCCCCAGCGCTAGAAATCCCGAACGGAACCATCGAAGGCATTCAGCCGGGGCTGAAGGCCGGGCTTCCTGAAGGGTTTGGATTTGGCGAGCTTTTCATCGAACGTAACGCCCAGCCCCGGACCTTCGAGCGGCAGCGCGTAGCCGGCTTCGACCTTCGGATAGGGCGCGACGACGTCGGTCCTGGCGTCCGAATTGACCCACGGCGCTTCGATGAGTTCGACATTGGGAATGGCCAGCGCGGCGTGCAGCGTGGCCGCCGTGCCGAGCGGGCCGGCGTTATTGTGCAGGATCAGGCTCTGATAAAAGACTTCGCCGAAGGCGGCGATCTTCTTCATCTCGCTGATGCCGCCGCAGTGGATGACGTCGGGGCGGAGATAGTTCACGTAGCTGTTCACAATCGTCTCGCGGAATTCCCACTTGCTGTGGAATCGCTCGCCGGTGGCCAGCGGGATGCGCGTGGCGGCGCGGACCTGCGCCATCGCCTGAGGATTCTCAGGGCGCAAGGGGTCTTCGATCATGAAGGGATGGTAAGGCTCGGCTCGGCGCGCCAACTCGATCGCCCACTCCGGATCGTAGCGCCCGTGACATTCGAGGATGATGTCAACGTCGTCTCCGACGGCTTTGCGGATGGCAGCGAGATATTCGATCTGCTGCTGAACGGCCAGCTTATGCTCATGAAGGTTTTCGGCGTCGTAGCTATGGAACGCGCGGAAGCGGATGGCCGTGATGCCTTTGGCGACGCGCTGCTGAGCCTGCTTAGCCGCCTCTTCGGCGGTGTTTCCGGAGACGTGACCATAAACGCGGACTTTGGTCCGGGCCAAGCCGCCGAGCAGCTGATAGACCGGCGCGCCATAGGCCTTGCCTTTGATATCCCAGAGCGCCATGTCAATGCCGCCGAGCGCAGTCCCGGTGGCCGGACCGCCGCGCATGAACCGCCGGCGGAAGCACGACTGCCAGAGGTATTCGATCCGCTCCGGGTCTTCGCCGATCAGATAGGGAACGATGTCTTTGAGCGTCCCCTCGACCGAATAGGGAAGGAAGTGATTCGTTGCGTCGCCATATCCGACAATGCCGGCGTCCGTCTCGATTTTGACGAAGACGTCGCCGCCGGTCATGATGGTTTCGACGTTGGCGATCTTCATCCGCGGCGCTTTGCGCGGAACGTCGGCCGGCTTGGGCGCTTCCTGGGCGAGGGCGGATAATCCAGACAATCCCAGAAGTCCGGCGCCGACGAATTTCAAGGCGCTGCGGCGATTGGTTTCAGGATTGCGGGCCATTTTATTTCTTTTTCGTATTCTTCGCCAAGATCGCTTTGAGGTTCTGGACATACTTGTCGGCCGTCATTTCATTATAGCCAGTTTGGCCAAGCTTATTGCCGTCGGCATCCAAAAGCAACACGGTCGGAAAACCCTTGACGCCGTATTTTTTTTGAAGATCGGCGTTGGCTTTTGCTTCCGCAGGCGGCAGCCGTTTCATTCGCGGAAAATCGGCGATGAAGAGAATCAGGCTTTCTTTCGCGTAGCTTTTGAAGGCCTGCTGCGAAAGGACTTCCTTATCCAATTTGATGCAATAAGGGCACCAATCCGAGCCTGTGAAGTTGGCGATGATGGGGCGTCCGGTTTGCTTGGCCTGGCGTTTGGCTTCATCAAAATTGTGCAACCATTGCGTGGCGCCCGTTGGAGTGGCGGGGACCGGAGTTTTGGTGGCGCTATAGCCCTGCTTTATTGTGGTATTGCTTGTGGCCGAGTCTTTTGCCGCCGAGGAATCTTTGCCGGCAGGAGCGCCTTTGGTCTTTTCCGCTGCGATCACGCTCATGCCAATCATGCCGACGCATAAGGCGCAGACGGTCCATTTCAGAACGGATTTCATAAAAATCTCCCGTATTGGAAAATAGCCCCTCTTCGCTGTAACCAAATTCACAGGGAGGCTACCCCGCGCTAGAGGCAGGGATCAAACGATTTCTATCATCAATTTTGACGGCGATCTGAAACCGCTAACATACGCTAATGAACGCTAATCACTAGGATTTTGAAGACTCTGTCTGCAAAAATATGCCGCAATGCAGCGCCAGAGAATCAGATGGCTTGTTCATGGCGCCCGTGCCTGTTGCTGAAAATCCGTCATGATCCGCCCGATCCGCCCGATCCGTGTTCTATCATAAAAGACCAGATTGAAATAGAACACGGATCGGGCGGATCGGGCGGATTAACACGGATTTTTCCGTAGTTTGAGCGAACGACAACATGTTGTCGTTCATATTTTGATAATGGGTTAAACTCCAAACACTATCCCGCGAACAGCTCTGAAAAGTCATGAACGCCTTTCTTGCCGGCGATCCATTCGGCGGCTTTGATCGCCCCGCGCGCAAAGATGGCGCGGTTGCGCGCTTCATGGCGGATTTCGATCACTTCGTCACCCAGATCGAAACTCACCACATGGGTTCCCGGCACAGCGCCGAGGCGCTGCGAAACCAGATGGATCTCGTTGGGCGCCATCGCGCGCTGCGGCGCTTCTGTAACGATCGTGTCCTTGCGCCGGAGGTTTTCGAGCAGAATGCGCGCCAGGCGTTTGGCCGTGCCGCTGGGACTGTCGGCCTTGCCGCGATGATGCGTTTCGAGGATCGAGGCGTCGCATTCGACCAGCGCATCGAGCAACCGCGCGCATTGACCGGCGACGCGAAACACCGTCTGCACGCCAATGGCGAAATTCGGCGCATGGATCATGCCGGTCCCGGCCTCCGCGACGATGCGCTTGGCCTCTTCCAAGTCCTTATCCCAGCCCGTCGTGCCGATGACCATCGCTTTGCGGGCCTGGCATGCGATTTTTAGATTTGCCGCCACGGCGGCGGCGGCGCTGAAATCCACGCAGACGTCCGCTTCGGCCAATCGCTCAACCGTCGCCTCACGAAACATCGCATCCGGCGCTTTGGCATCGAACGTAGCCACAATCCGATGCCCCGCGGGCGCCGCCGCCCGTTCCACCTCGCGCCCCATGCGTCCATACCCAAACAAAGCCAGATTCATAGCCCCCCTCCTCATTCGGAGTTCCGTTTGGAGTTCCGTTTGGAGTTCCACCTTTAGGTGGTGTCTGGACCCCACCTTCAGGTGGGCGTCCAATCCCCTCTTCATCGCGCGCAAATCTCATCAAAATATCGCAGCGTTTCCTCCGCCGCCTTCTTCCATGAAAACCGCTCTGCCTGCTTGAAACCGCGCTCAATCATCTCACTCCTCGCAGCGCGGTCCCTGCCCCACCGCTCCAGAATATCAACAGCGCCCTGCGTATCTTCCGGCGCCAGCAATATGCCGCCTCCCCCCACCGCCTCGGGCAAACTGGCGCGATTCGACGAAATCACAGGGCAGCCACAAGCCATGGCTTCGAGTGGCGGCAATCCGAAACCCTCATAATCGCTCAAATACAAGAGCGCCTCAGCGCCTCCATATAGCGCCGCCAGATGCTCGTCTGGCACATAATCGAGACGAACTATGTTCACGCGTTCGGGCGACGATTCCAGAGCTCTGACGAGCGGTTCCGAACGCCACCCGATATTGCCTGCCCAGACAAGCATCCAGTTCCGAGTTCCGAGTTCCGAGTTCCGAGTTCCGGGTTGCGAGTTCCGGGTTGCGGACACCGAACCCCGAGCCCCGCCCTTCAGGCCTTCCCGCAGCTGCTCCAGGACGCGGATCGCGGCGAGCGCCCCTTTGCGAGGTTCGAGGGTCCCCACACAAAGCAGATAAGGGTCGCGCAATCCATAGCGCTGCCGCGCAGATTCGATTGCTTGCGACGAAGGCGGCTTGAGGGCGAAATCCGGCGCGCCGTAGATCACGCGGATTTTGCTTTCCGGAACGCCGCACAACTGCGTCAAATCCTTCGCCGTGCAGCGCGAGATCGCAATGATCCCATCGGCCGCGCGCGCCGAAAGCCGCGTGACCGCGCGCATATACCACGCGAATCGCGCCGGGAAGGATTCCGGACGGCGGAAGCAGATCAAATCATAAACGATGACGATTTTTTTCGCGCGCGTGCGCCGCCAGGGAACCAGATACGTCGAGCCGCAAAAGAGATCGGCGCGCGAACGGTTGAGCAAGCCCGGCAGTGTCACATTGAGCCACCATTCGCCCGAAGGATGATCGCCGTAATCCGCGCGCGTCTCGACGCATTGAATGCCGGGACGGCCCTTATATTCATTGAGCGGCGCTCCGGGCAAATGCGGGAGGGTCCATTCATGTCCAGAGGACGCGGCCAGCATCTCGCGCAACAACCGCGAGCTGAAGACGCCGATTCCTGTCATTTTCGCGCGAATCGGGCGGGCGTCGAAACAGATGCGCACGAGGCATTCCTCCGCAGGAGTGGCAATTGACGATTGACGATTGACGATTGACGATTTGCGATTTGAAATTTGAAATTTGAGATCTGAGATTTGAGATTTGGGGGGGCGCCGCTTTGAAAAGCCCTAGCTTCTATCAAGGAATGCTCTCAATGCAAGCCTGATGGATAGGTTTTTCATTTTCAATTTCTCATTTCTCATTTTTCATTTTACATTTTCTCCGTTGACCGATTACGCAGGAAAAGGCCACAATACGCCGCCTTCAATACTGGCGCGGAAGTTTCCTGCGCGCCCTTCAGGAGAAAAGGAGCGTCATCTATGCGTCTATTCGGCATTTTGTGCGTTGTTTTGGCCGCGGTGACCGCGGCAGCTTGCACGCCTTCGCAGCAGACTCGGGAATCCGAAGAGCGCATTCAAAAAAACATCGCCAAGTTTTATCGCAATGCGGCGGACGCTTATTTCATGATCGGGTGGGAATATTATAACCTGGCCCAAGATATGGAAAAAGCCGGCAAGACCGAGCAATCGCAGTCCTACGCCGCCAAATCGCGCGTTTATGTCAACATTTCCAAAGAATGGAAAAAAATGGCCGATCAAACAGAAGGTGGCGGCGACCCGGCTTCATTATCCCCGACAGGCGTCACGCCGCCGATCGGCGGCGGACAATAGTTCGCTTTCGTGAGAAAATCCTCTTTCCACATTTTATTCGTATCCGGATGGCTCCTGGCGGCGTCGGCGTTGGCGCCCGACGCCCGGGGGCAGGCCAACCTTATAGACCGCGTCGTCGCGAGCGTCAACGGCGAGATCATCACGCTCAGCGAGACACGCGAAGCGGCCTGGGGACTGACGGGCAAAGCGCGCGCGCTGACCGCAACCGATTCCCAGGAACTGGCTGAGGCGCTGGACGCCGTCATCCAACAGCGGCTGATGCTTCAGGCCGCCGAAGCCGCCGGCATCAAACTGGATCCGGAGCTGTTGGACCGCTCCGTGGCTTCGTTGATGAAGGATTTTCATGAGCAATTCGACAGCGAGGAGAACTACCGCCAGTTTCTCGAACAAAGCAACCTGACCGCGGATACGCTGCGCTCGATGATCCGCTTGCGCGAAAGCCGCGTGCAATTGATCCAGCGCGCGCTGGCCAGACGCGTGCGTGTAACGGACGAGGAAGTCAAGGCGTTCGAGGAATCGCAGCGCAAGGCAGGGAACGAGACTGATTATTTCCTGATCGGCCAGATGCTCTTTGCGCTTCCCGAAAATGCCGGCGCCACCTCGGATACGCAAGCCTTCCGCCGGGCCGCAGACGCGGCGGCGCGCGTGCAGCGCGGCGAGGATTTCGCGCGCGTGGCCGCCGAGACTTCGGACGACGCCGCGACGGCGAAAAAAGGCGGTGCCCTCGGGTGGATCGCGCGCAAGCATCTGAAGCCGGAATTGCTCAAAGCGCTTTCGAAGATCGGCGAGGATGAAATCACCCCGCCCGTGCGCACGCCCGCCGGCTATCACGTCCTGCGTTTTCAGGGACGGCGCGACGCGCGCACGCAACTGCTCCAGCAAAAAGCCATCGAGGAACGCAAGCGATGGGGCGAAGAATTGAAGCAGAAGGCGAATATCCGCTATTTCCCGCTGCAGGCGAAGACCGAAGGCAAGATAGAGGCGACAAGCAGCGGGAGACGGATAACTGACGACAAGCGCTAAGAGGCTTATATGCAAAGAGAAGACTCATGCTATCAATGTAAAATGCAAAATGAGAAATGAGAAATTAAAAATGAAACCGCGTGCGGCAGGCAAAGGATGCAGGGCGGTATAATCCTGTTTGCGGCGTGGGTTGTTATTTTGCATTTCTCATTTCTCATTTTACATTTTACATTTGGTTGCGGCTTGCCGCGCTATTACGCATCTCATAAGGAGTGAATGGAAATGACAACATTCGAGCATCTGAAAGTACCAGCCGAAGGCCAGGCGATCGAAATGAAACGCAGCGGCAAACTGCGCGTGCCGGATAATCCCATCATCCCGTTTGTTGAAGGCGACGGCATCGGTCCGGACATCATGCGCGCCTCACTCAAGGTTTGGGACGCGGCCGTGGCCAAGGCCTTCGACGGCAAGAAAAAGGTGGTCTGGCTCGAGATCTTCGCGGGCGAAAAAGCCCACAAACGATTCGGCGAATGGATTCCCAAAGACACCTTCGAGGCGATGCGGCAGTTTCACGTCGCGATCAAGGGACCACTCACCACGCCCATCGGCGGCGGCATTCGCAGCCTGAACGTCACCTTCCGCCAGGTTCTGGATCTTTACTCCTGTGTGCGGCCGGTGAACTGGTTCCGCGGCGTGCCCAGCCCCGTCAAACGGCCGCAGGACCTGGACGTCGTGATCTTCCGCGAGAACACAGAAGACGTTTACGCCGGGATCGAATACCAGCAGGGCACGCCCGAGGCGGACAAGGTGATCGAATTCCTGACGGGCGAAATGAAGGCCAACATCCGCCGCGATTCCGGCATCGGCATCAAACCGATGTCAATCTTCGGGACCAAGCGCCATGTGCGCAAGGCCCTCGAATTCGCCATCGCCGAAAAGCGCCGGACGGTGACGCTCGTCCACAAGGGCAACATCATGAAATACACGGAAGGCGCCTTCCGCGATTGGGGCTATGCGCTGGCGCGCGAGGAATTCAGCGACGCCGTTGTCACGGAAGAGGAACTCGCAAAGCAATACGGCGGCCAGCTGCCGAAGGGAAAGATTCTGCTCAACGACCGCATCGCCGACAGCATCTTCCAGCAGGTCCTGTTGCGCCCCTCGGAATACTCGGTGCTCGTGACGCCGAATCTGAACGGCGATTACCTGTCGGACGCCTGCGCGGCGCAGGTGGGAGGCCTGGGGATGGCGCCGGGCGCCAATATCGGCGACGAGGTGGCGCTGTTCGAGGCCACGCACGGCACGGCGCCGAAATACGCCGGACAGGACAAAGTCAATCCGGGATCGTTGATGCTGTCGGGCGCGATGATGTTCGATTACATGGGCTGGAAGCGCGCCGGCAAATTGATCCGGAAGGGATTGCAGGGCGCGATCAAAAAGAAGACGGTCACTTACGATCTCGAGCGGCAGATGAAAGGCGCAACCCTGGCCTCCACTTCGCAATTTGCCGAAGCCATCATCGCAAGCATGTAGTGCGGGGAGCGGGGAGCGGGGCATTTCCTTTTAGCTTGGGCGTGCAAAAGACCGAGAGGGCACTAAGTGCTCAAGTTCGTAAATATGATAACATAAAATCATCGCGAATATTTATGCCGGCAGAAAAGATTCATGCGGAAAGGAGCGGCGCCAGCATTTGGAGTGCGGTTGCT
>JAPLSP010000398.1 GCA_026398575.1 Candidatus Sumerlaeota bacterium
CCCAGCCGCAACCGCACGCGCCCGACCGAATCGGGTTTCAGGCCCTGCGTGGCGCGCAGGACCAATTCCTCCTGCTCATCCTCGTATAGATAGATCGAACACACCTCGGATTGCATGTGATTGGCGACCATCTGCACCATCGCGTCGAGGAACGACTGAATATCCGAGCTGCCCGCCAGCCGCGCCATGAACTCGCCGACGTCGCACAATAATCCGAGATGGTCTTGAGCCGCTGGAGCCACGGGGAGAAGCCTTTCGAGAGATAGCCTTTACCAACTGCTTGTTTTCGATTATATCCAAATAGTCCGCAGGGATTCAAGCCTTGTTGAGTGAGAAAGCTTCAGACATTGTTTTGTCAGAAGGAGCAGTGAGTCTTTCCAGATTGATGGCTTGATGTTGGCCCGGCAATGGCGCCGATGAGGGAGGACCTTGAGTTCAATAATTCCGGCTTGACAGGAGCCGAATCGCTCTTCACAGTTCTTGCGTGCATGAGTTCCTGTCGGCATTTCCATCTCGACGATCAGCAAAATACAAGCGCGAATATGTTCTGCGGGAGAATTAGAAATACAGAATTCAAGGTCTGACCCCGCCGCGGGAGAATTAGAAATACAGAATTCAAGGTCTGACCCCGCCGCCACCGCCGCCAGAATTCAAGGTCTGACCCCGCCGCGACGCTTATTGATTATAAAGAAAGCAAAGGTATAATTATTAATAATTTGGATTGCTACAGGAAACCTTGAAAAGGAGACGAAAAATGCCTTCAAAAAGCGTGATAGCCTGCTCCTCTTTTATTGTGATAGTTATTTTTGCTGGTCATCGATTATTATATTGCGACGGAACGCTGGCTTATCAGTCTCCAGCTGGCGTTAACCCCAAAAAGATAAATGTAATTTCCTTCGACAAGAATATGACAACAATGACCCGGACGATTAATAGCATTAATCTTAAACCTCTTGCTTTTGGTGTTGGAATTAATCATGTGATCTTCCAGGAAAGGATGTCATTAAAGGATACTGCCGCACCAAGCACCATTACAATATTTGACTATCAACATTCTAAATTTACTCCCTTAGACTTTCATGTGCTGCAATCAGCTGGATCGGCAACTCTGCCATCTGTTTTCGATATAATTCATCCATCTGTTTCGCGCGGCGGATCACAGATTGCGTTTGCCTTGCTGCACGATACTGGCTTCGGTCATTATTCAATGTCAATATATGCCATAGATAATAAAAAGCTAAAAATATGTGAAGTTGTTACTTCAGAATCAGTATGCGAATGGCCTGTTTTCTCGCCAGATGAACGCTTCATCGCCTTTTACCGCGCGCCAATGTCTATATATAAAGAGCCGGGATTTGGCGCATCGTATGATGCAAGCGGCCATGTGCTTTGTGTTGTTCCCCGGGAAGGGGGAACTATACGAACACTAAACCCTCCTCCTAATACAATCCAATCGCGACTGTTGAATCCTCCTGCCTGGTCGCCTGATGGCAAGAGCATACTTTTCGAGGCGCAATACAATGATCCTGGAATAAAAGGTGAAAGATTTAGGCCGCCTAGCATATATATAGCATTCCTAGAAGATGGCAAAATAGCACGCATAATACCACCTGAATTTTGGAAACAATCAGGAAGTCCATCTTGGGCCCCGGACGGCAAACGGTTTGCGTGCCACATCTTCGGCGAATTGTCCATTATGGATGTAGAAACCAAAAAAATTACACAGATTAAAGCAAATAGATTTTTGCATTGCCGCTGGTCTCCCGATGGGGAATGGATCGCCTATGCAACCAACGAAGATGGTTTATGCATTATCTCTCCAGACGGACGATTTCGTCACAAGCTCGCTGCCGATGCAAGCGCCACAAGCGAATTTGAATGGCTGCGTTAACAGGCATTGCGACTGGCTTGGGGGCTGGCGGACGAACCACCGCCGGAACGTATCTCCAGCGGGAACAGCGGGCACGGGGGCAGACATTGCATTCCAATTCCGCAAAAAAACCATTGGTGTTCAACGCAATAGCGCCGCGGCTTCCTGATCGAGGAAAACGCGGGCGCGCGGGTGGCGCTTGAGGATCGAAGCGGGATGCAGATTGCTTACATCGGCCTTGGGCGACAGGCAATCGCGCACAGCGGCGGCTTTGCGTTTGTCCGGAACCGTGCATAAGATATTTTGCGATTTCATGATGGCGGAGACGGTCATCGAGATGGCGCGGCTTGGGACGTCGTCGAACGTCGGGAACCAGCCTTCGCCCAATTGCTGGCGGCGGGAAACTGGCGGGATGGGTGTCGGGCAGTCCGATGTATTCATCGAGGTGAAACATCGTGACGCTGCGCCAATCAATCCCTGGCTGTTGCGTGAGCGCTTCGAGGAATTCGAACTGCGATGCGCCCGTGGCGGCGATGATTCGCGCTTTTCCATTGCGCGCCAGAGCCTCGCGCAATATCTCCCCCGCCTTCTCCGCCGCCGCCTGTCCCATTTCCTGCTTGTCGGGAAAAACCTGGATATTCATGTCCTGAATCCTTTGTGTTCTTTCGAGTCTTTGTGGTTGGATGGTGATTGCCTTTAGCCATATAGCGACAAGTTCACCACAGAGGCACCGAGGCACAGAGAAATACTCAAAGAGCATTTTTCATGCGCCGATTGATATCTTTCTCTGTGCCTCGGTGTCTCTGTGGTGACCTTGTAAGAATTGGCTAAAGGATTGCGATTGCCTCGTCACAGCTCCACTACTTTGTTTTCACGCCTTGACTTCTCGGCGAGGAAGACCATGCGGTGCGTCTCCAAAGTTTCATCCGGCCCCGACAGAATGAGCGACTGATCGTTTTCCGCCACGGCTTTGGTGAAGGCCTGCATCAATCCATAATCGCCGCCGCCGTGTCCCGCCAGCGCCCCAGGCACATCGCGCGTCGTATCCACCGTCCGGGTTTTATCCGTGAGGAAATCATATATCTGGATATTATCGCCGTCGCCGGTGATTTCACCGCGCGTCCCGAAAACGGAAGTCTGCCGGTCGCGCGCGCGCGTGAAGGCCGTCATTGTAAAGGTGGCCGTCTTGCCGCCCTCGAATTCCATATTCACCACCTGATTGTCAACTGCGTCATTGTCGCAGGCATAAACGCACCGCCCATAAGGCCCGTCGCGCAGCGCCGCCGTCACGCCTTCCACCGTGAAGTCCGTGGTGATGATGCTCAGCGGCCAGCCGGTCTTGCCGTGTTCGAGCAGCATCTTGAGATAGAGTTTTTTCGCCGAATACGGGCAATTCGATTCGATGGCAGCGGGGCAGTCCAGGCAGCGTTCCCCGGCGCCCTTCGGTTGCTCTTCCCGGCGGAAATGCTTCAGCGCGCCGAAGGATGAAACCTTTTTGCACGGCGCGTTCATGATGTGGCGGACCCAATCCAAGTCGTGGCATGACTTGGCCAGCAACATCGGCGAGGATTGCGCCTCGTTGCGCCAATTGCCGCGCACGAACGAATGCCCCTGATGCCAATAGCCGACCGGTTCGAGATGCTGCAGGCAGACGACCGCGCCGATTTCGCCGGAATCGAGAATTTCCTTGAGCATGCGCGTGTAGCGCGTATAGCGCAGCACATGGCAGACGCCGAAAAGGATATGGTTCCGCTTCACGGCCGTATGGATGCGGCGGCACTCGTCCTCGTTAAGCCCCATCGGCTTTTCGAGCAGCATGGCGTATTTCTTGTCCGCGAAGGCCTCCGCCGGTTCGCGATGCATATCGTCGAGCGTCGAGACGATGACGGCGTCGGCGAATTTGGGACGCGCCGCCATCGCGCGCCAATCGGCGAAAGCGTTTTCGGCGGGGATCGCATGGGCCTTCGCCAGCGCATTGCGGAAATGGTCCCTGGGCTCGGCCACGCCAACCACCTTGGCCTGGTCCGGATGGCTCAGCGCATAGGCGGCATAAGTCGTTCCGCGGTTGCCGCCGCCGGCGATGATGAGATGAACGGGTTTCATGTGTTTTCCTTTCGGTCTTGAGAATGCAAGCAAGCGATAAAGAGAAGATAGGCCAGATGGACGCGCAAGGTCAACGCCTGTCCCGTGGTCGTCCTGTGGTCGTCCTGTGGTCGTCCTGCAGTCGTTTTCAGCGGACATTTTCACGATTCAAAATTAACCCTTAAAAGCCTCATTTTTTGATTGACATTTCCATCTCATTCGTTTTCAGCTTGGTGAAAACCGCTAAAAGAATCTCAAGCCGCTCACATTTCCCCCAGGAGGCTTTCCCATGATTGAAGAAGCGAGCGAGTTCCAACGGCACGCGGCTCTGAACGGGCCGGAGGCGTCGTTGCCGTCCAATCCTTATCACGCGCCCATTACATCGTTTATCGCAAAGCTCAAAGCAATCCGTTGGGAGTTTCCTTTCATCGCGCAGGTCATCGAATCCATCGTTTACCTCATCATTGTGGTGCTCCTGGCGCCGTTGTTCCTGACGGTGGGCATTGCCTCTCAGATCAGCCAGGTGCTTTGGCGGCTGATCGAGGAAGCGCAGATTCACGTCAAGGAAAGCACAACGATTGAAAAAAGCGCCTACGCCATTGCCACTGCGGTTTACTTTATCTTGTTTTTCCCATTCTGGATAGTCCAGCTGCCCTTCTGGTTCATCGGATGGATTTGGGAAAAAGCCGCTCCCGCCGTTTCAGTGGCGATCCGAAACGTTTGGCGCAAAAACGGATGATGAAACAGCCGATGGAATTGTTGCTTGTATCGCGAAAAAACTTTCGCTCTGCAAGCTTATGGCTTGATCTTACCGCCCCAATCGCGTTATGGCCTCCCCGCTTTTGCGCGCGTGCTTCAAAAAATAGAATTTACGAACTAAAAGTTCTAAACTGAAAACTGGAAACTGTCCCCCGAAACCTATTGACCCCTTGAGTCAGCTGGAAGCCAAAAGCATTCACATCCTGCGCGAGGCCTATCGCGAATTCAAAAACCTGTGCATGCTGTGGTCAATCGGCAAGGATAGCACCGTCCTGCTCTGGTTGACGCGCAAGGCGTTTTTTGGCCATGTGCCTTTTCCGCTCGTTCATATAGACACTGCTTTCAAGATTCCGGAAATGATCCGGTATCGCGACGACCTGGCGCGCCAATGGCGGCTCAATATGGTCGTCGGACAAAACACGCAAGCCCTGCAAGCGCTCGAAACCTTTCCCGATAAAAAAGTGGACCGCCTGACCTGCTGCCGCAATCTCAAGACCGAAGCGCTCAAGCATACGCTTTCCGGCCTTTGGCCCCGCCTGCGGCTCAACCACGAAACGGGAAAATATGACGTGGACGCCAATCGCGAGCCTTATACCGGCGTCATCGTCGGGGCGCGCGCCGATGAGGAAGGCTCGCGTTCCAAGGAACGGTATTTTTCGCCGCGCGACCGCGAGAGCGTTTGGGACGTGGACGATCAGCCGCCCGAACTCTGGAAGCAATACACGACCGATTTTGCGCCGGGTACGCACGTCCGTATTCATCCGCTGCTCGATTGGACCGAGCTGAATATCTGGGAATACATCGGGCGCGAGTCGGTGCCGGTGATCCCGATTTATTTTGACCGGGGCGACGGCAAGCGCTATCGCTCGCTCGGCTGCTGGCCGTGCACGAAGCCCGTCGAATCCACGGCCACGACCGTCGAGGAAATCATCGCCGAGCTGCGCAGCGGCAAGTTCGCCAACATCGCCGAGCGCGCAGGCCGCGAACAAGACAAGGATGATGGAGGGACGCTGGAGACGCTGAGACGGGATGGGTATATGTGAGGCAAGGGACGCAAGGGACCTAAGGGACGCATGAACAGAATGAGTCGCAGCCACACAAAAGATATCGCGACAAGCGAGGCGCCTGAAACTACGATGGCGGAAGAATCGCATGAGCAGATGACGCTGGTCGTCGTCGGTCATGTTGACCACGGCAAGAGCACGCTCATTGGGCGGTTGCTGGCCGATAGCGGCGCGTTGCCGCAAGGGAAACTCGAGCAAGTTCGCGAGCAGTGCCGGCGCACGGCGCGGCCGTTTGAATACGCCTTCCTGCTCGATGCGCTCAAGGCCGAGCAGTCGCAGGGGATCACGATTGACACTGCCCGCTGCTTTTTCAAGACCGCCCGTCGGCGCTACATCATCAACGACGCGCCCGGCCACGTCGAATTCATCAAAAACATGGTCACCGGCGCCGCGCGCGCGGAGGCAGCGCTGCTCCTGATAGATGCCGCCGAAGGCATTCGCGAAAACTCCAAGCGCCACGGAACGATCCTTTCAATGCTGGGGATCAAACAGGTGGCCGTGCTGGTCAACAAGATGGACTTGATGGGGTTCCGCCAGGACGTCTTCGATCGGATTCGCAGCGAGTATCTGGCGTTCCTCAATCACCTCGGCGTCCATCCCTTGAGTTTCATCCCGATCAGCGCGCGCGACGGGATCAACCTCACAGCGCTCTCGCCCGAAATGCCCTGGTATCGCGGCGCAACCGTACTCGAGCAGATCGAATCCTTCGAGAACAAAGACTTCGGACTCGAAAAGCCGTTTCGCATGCCCGTGCAGGACATCTACAAATTCACCGAACAAGGCGACGACCGCCGCATCATCGCGGGCACGATTGAAACCGGCGCGCTGACGGTCGGCGATCAGGTGGTCTTCCTGCCGTCGGGAAAGCGCACGATCATCCAGAGCATCGAATCCTTCAACTCCGCTGCGCTGCAGGAAGCGCGCGCCGGACAGGCCGCCGGATTCACGCTGTCCGAGCAGATCTATATCAAGCCCGGCGAGATGATGTGCCGCGCCAACGAGACGCCCGCGCGCGTCAGTACCCGCCTGCGCGTGAACCTTTTCTGGATGGGGCATTCCCCGATGATCCGGGGCAAGCGGTATAAAATCAAGATCGGCGCCGCGCGCGTGCCGGGCGAACTCGTCCACGTCTTCAACGTGCTCGACGCCTCGGACCTGGCGCCGTTCGACGACAAGTGGCAAATAGACCGCCACGATCTGGCCGAATGCCTCATCGAAACCGCGCGGCCCGTGGCATACGACCTGGCCGGCCAGATCGAAGAGACCTCGCGCCTTGTCATCGTGGACGGCGACATCATCACGGGATGCGCCATCGTCCTGGAGGCGGACGACGGCAGCGCTTCTCTGCTCGAAGGGCGCGTGCGCGAACGCGAAATCGCCTGGGACAAGGGCCTGGTGACCGCCGCCGACCGCGAGTCGCATTATCAACACCCCGGCAAGTTCATCGTCTTCACCGGCGCGATCGGCGCCGGCGCGCGCGTCATTGCCAAGCAACTCGAACGGAAACTCTGGCGCGAAGGGCTGAAGACCTACTACCTGAGCGTGGCCAATCTCTTGCGCGATCTCACGCCCAAACAATCCGGCGACGCGATGGGCCGCGACGAGCAACTCCAGCGCCTGGGCGAACTGGCGCGCATCATGACCGACGCCGGGATGCTCTTCATCACCGCGCTGGCCGACGCCGATGATTACGACTTCGAGAAACTCAGACTGCTGACGGAGCCGCACGAGTTCTTTGTGATCACGGTCGGCGAGACGCCGCTCGAACGCTTCCCCGCGCAAGCCCGCCTTCAAGCCAATCCGCCCATGGACGAAGCGCTGGCGCAGGTGGTTGGCGCCCTGACCAGCCACGGCATCCTGCCGGAATATGAGATATAGCCGCGAGTGATCTTTCAATTTTGATTTGATGGGCATTCCATCCCCGGAGGTCCTGTGTCCTATGTCAAGCGGCTTTTAGCCACTTTTCATCAATAGTTTTCCACAGGTTCTTAACATCGCGATGCTCCTGAACGAAAATTTTCCACAGGCTGTTATGATGGATCACGATCT
>JAPLSP010000055.1 GCA_026398575.1 Candidatus Sumerlaeota bacterium
TTCATCGAGTCCGGCCAGCGGCGCAGTTGTTTCGATTTATCCTGCGGACAAATACAATCAAACCACCGGCACAACGCAGTTCGTCTGCTCATACGTGCTGAATTCGCTGGTCACGCTGATCGCAAGGGGAACCGCGCCGAATGGATATGTGTTCTGGAAATGGCTGCGAGACGGCGCCGACTTCCCGAACAACACATATCGCGACGTGTTGTGTTCGATGGGTGCAGATCATACAATGACGGCGGTTTATCGGCCGTGATCAGAGCGGTTCTCAAATACGGCAAGACTCATAGGTAAGAACATCAGCGCGTTCCCTTGGGATAGCTTGCGGCCCTGATGGTTGCCAGATCGTTGGCGATCTCCGAAGGCAGCTTATTGCGGGTATGTATTTTCCGCGTGCCGCCTCCTGTGTAGGATTGCTGGTTCTTGTTGATCTCCGTCGCCGCCCTGCTGATATTTGCGGGCGTATCCGTAATGGTGATGTTCGTCTGTTCCGAGTCCGTCCACATCCGACGGCCTTGGGATGTGGCCTCTTCCTTGCCCTCGCTGGTATAGAGCATGGTCTCCAACGCTTCGACGACAAAGTTGAAGTAAGAGCGCGCCTCGTCGCTTTTGGGATCGAGCGATCCGATATTCAGTTTCCAGACTCCAATCTCGATCTTTCCTTTCGCCATGAACTCATTTCGTCCTTCGGGACTCATGATATGATCCGCGCGGCGCACGTTCTCGGCGGTGTCTTGGATAATGAGGCTTGCGCCGGATAGAATAATTTTGCGATTGGCGGAGCTAATGGTCGCCGAGGTTTGTTTATCCCGCGGCGCCGAGAGTTCGGCGTCCAGAATCGCTTTGATGCGCGGCCCTTCTTCCGGCGCAATCTGGTACATCTTTGTGACCAGCGTGCGCTCGTCAGCGGCATGGGAGGAAAAAGTAAATAAAAACAAATTGATGAGACACAAAGACACAAAGAACTCGAAATAGATTTTTTCCTGAAACATCAAGATACATGATTTCATTTTTCAGCTCCTTATCATCGTAATCTATATTTTTCTTCGAAGATTGTCTCTAAGGTTTTTCCCTACCCCCCCTCAAGGGATTCCCCTATACAGGAATCAGCAGATTGCTGATGCTGTTTTTTATTGTCTTACCTTTGCTGCTTATACGATACTGCGCGCGCGCAGTGATTAATGGAGCGCAGCTGATCTCCCAACCTACAACGGTTTTTATTTGCAGTGTTTCTCGTGGAATTCATATCAGCTGGACTCCAGATGCCGCAATGGCATATTTTATGCTAATATATAAGGCAGATAATCAAGGGGGCAGGGAAGGAGAATGAGTTATGCTTGGACAATTGGAAGCTTTGATTCGTTTGCATGAATTGCGCAAACAGGGCACAGAAGGCAAAAAGCAATCGCGCCGGCAGGTAACAGAGATTGAGCGCTGCAAACTGGAGCTGCCACCGCAATTGATTGATCGGCATGAGTATTTGGTGAAACGCTATGGAGCAGGCGCCATAGCGCCCATCAAGAATGGCTGCTGTTCGGGTTGCTACGTTCATATGCCCAGTTCCCGCAAGAACATGATTGAAGAAAACATATATGTTTGTGAACAATGTGGGCGCCTTTTGTATGACGAAGCAAAGGTATATGATCTGGTAGCGTAAATTTACTTTTAATATGCTTTACTAAGTGCATTGTTCGTGTTGCGCCTGCGAAAACGCAACAAACTTTGCGTCAGTTTTTGCAACAGTGCGATGCATTTTGTTGCATTTGCTTCTGTTCTATCTGGTGATGCATCACTCTGCACTACTGCTTTTTCTCCCCGAATACTTGCGCTGTAAAGACCAGAAACTTCGTTTCAGGTTTCTTCCATGCGTTTTTAGCTAAGCCGGCTTTTTCCGACAAGTAGCCAAGAGTTTGCTCCAAATTCCATCCCTGTTCCGGCGCTACTTGGGGCAAAAAAACGGCTTGATAAAATCCCTGCCGCAATACAATTCCGTGCTTCCCTAGTACGATTTCGTCCGTGGATCGAACCGGCTCCAGGGGAGAAAGCACGGATATTTCGATATCAATATCCTTCAACTCATCCGGGGTGACCGGAGAGAAGCGATAGTCTTTGACGGCGGCGTTGACCGTGTTTTCACGCACGGTTTCAGCCATGGACATCTGGCCGACGATATGCCCGATGCAGCCGCGCAAATCGCCCTTCTTGTGCAGCGAGACGAATGCCCCGCACGTGATTTTCATCTTCTCCGCGATCGGGTATGCGCCGCCTTTCAGGTCCGGCGTTTTTTTGCTCTTGACGTACATCTCGAGCGTGTCCCGCGCCACGCGCAGCAACGTCTGCTTTTCGGCTTCGTTCAGCGTCACATCGGTTGCGCTCATGATGGCTTTCCTCTCCGAAGGGGATGAACTCAGCGATGAAGCGGCGCCGGACGAGGGCCAGATTCCAGAATCGCTAAGAAACGCCAGCGACACATAGCTGACGGAATGCTCGTATTTTTTTTCGCGATCGCCACTGACGGCGTACTTGAGGAGCGCCGGCCTGGTGTCGGGCGGCAGCAGCGACAGCGTCAGCGCAATGGGACAATGCCCGCAGGCCGTGATCCCGGTTTTGGACTTGTAGTCGAGGAATTTTTCGCGGCTCAAACTCATGATCGCCTGGACGGCGCCCATATCCAGGCGTTCGAGATTGGCGCGGGTCTGGCCGTCCAGGGGGAACGGCATATAATCGAAATCCGCCCCATAGTGAGTGAAATCGGAGCTGGCAATAACGACGGTGTCTTTATCGAGCGCGCCTTTGATCGCGTCGGCCAAAATCGCATAGTCGGCCGCTTCCACCTGACCGGCCATGATGGGAATGATTTTGAAGCTGCCTTCGGGCAGGACGCGGGCCAGGAAAGGAATCTGAATATCCACGGAATGTTCGCGCGCGTCGGCTTCGGGAAGCGCCTGAATCAAAGGGCATTTGCGCAGCCGCGCCACCGCTGCCGTATCCACCGGAATCGGGCCGAAGGGCGTCTCATAACAGTCATTATCGCCGATCGAAAGACCGTGGAACCCAACATAGTGGCTGGGTCCGATGACGATCACACGTTTGGGTTTTCGCAGCGCGACGGTCTTATAGGCATAAGCCGCCGTTGGGCCGGAATAGGCGTAGCCTGCGTGAGGGACAATGAAAGCGATGGCTTTTTGCGCCGGGAGGCTGGAGGGAATATCGGCTTGGGCCAGAAAGCCGTCAAGCATGGCGCCCAATTGCGCCCGGTCAGCCGGATACCAGGCGCCCGCTATCGGCGAGCGATGAGGCTTTGCATGCGCCGGCTTTGCCGCGTCCGAAGCCGCCGGCGCAGGCCCTTCCTTCGCGCCGCATCCGCTGACAACCAAAGCCGCGCCCAAGGAGAAAGCGATTACGAAAGAATTCAACGAAAGCGCGTTCATCGTTTTCACCCTTTCGGTCTGAAGTATTCGCCTATCCGCTTGGGCCGCGCAAGAATGAAATTAGGGGACGGGCGGCGCGCCGGCATCAATGCCGGGCTGTCCAGGTTGGTTTTCTTTAACCGGGATATAATATGGCTTTCCGGAACGGCGCGCCATCTCTTCCCTCACCAGCAGATATTGAGTGCGGACCGTCGGCACGTCCATTCTCACAAATCCGAATTTATTATAATTTTTAGCAAACTCGGTCCATTCCGGATCGTTTCTGTAATTCGGATTATTCAATATGCCTTCGGTCACGATAATAACATCGAATTTATTTTCAGCCAAAAAGCTATTGAAGGGGGAATGTTTTGCGTTCGCGGAAAACGGTCTCAAGCGCGGAGTATAGATGCAATAATCATAGTCCGCCTCCAACACCAGCCCGGATGTTTTTGAGGAAAAGGAATTCAATAATAGAATCGTTTGCCGGACCGGCTGCGCAGCGACCGCGCCCCCGACGCTGTCGGGGGTCAGGAAAAGGAGGAATGAAGCCAGTCCCAGCACAGCCAAAGCTTGATGGAAGCGATCCTCAATCCCGGGCGTCCGCAGCAAAATCATCGCCGTGATGCCGATCGGAATCGGTATAAGCAGCGAATAATGGTCCCGGGGATAGATCAGCAATATCGAGAGGAAGGACGGAATCATCAGCAAAAAAACAGGGAAACCAGTTTGCGATGATCCGCGATTTGCTCCATCCACGAGCCATCACCGTCGCCAGAAGCATCAGGGCGATCCATTGCAGTCCGTTGGCGCGTTTCGGGGGAAGGACACCGTCATAAAGCGGCATCATGGGACGCAATCCAACCAGCAAGGTTCCCGGCGCGATCCTGGCATTGGTCAATACATGCCTCATAACAAGGCCGGGATTGGCCATAATACACTTGGGGACTGTATTTGCCTGCCCGAAGCATTTCATCCGAATCGTTGACGCATCCGTCCAAGGATTCAGATTGCTGGAATTCCATCGAACCCAATTCAAGGCAAAGTGCTGGGTAAATGCGACGAAGCTTCTTTTTTCTTTGTCCACGATTGGACAACCCAAAATCGAAACGGCTAAAATACCCGCCAAGGCCAGGCCGCCCGCCGGTATGAGGATGGAACGCAAGCGTTTGCTTCTTGCTCCTTCATAAATTAAATAGATAAACAGCAGAATATAAGGCACAAAAAATTCAGGCCGCACATAGGAAGTGACGAGGGAAGTCAGCGCCAGGATCAGAATGAAGGCCGTTTTTCTCCGTGAGGCATGAGCCAAGGCCAGACCGGCAAGCAGAACGCCAAGGGCAAAATGGCAGACTCGAGGCCAGGTGTATAAATTGCTTTGGCAAAACAGGACAAAACTGCTGGCGAGGAAGGCGGCCACAATGGACACTTTTCCTGCGCGAAGGCAAAGGTATGCCAACACCGCCAGCAGCAGCATGCCAATTTTATAATTGAAATAGTAAAGCGCCGTATTATCACTGACGATTTTTGAAAGAAGAAAATACCACACATCATAAAATGGTGAAAACGCCGCGTTGGGAAATGGATTATGTTTCAGGAAAACGCCGTTGATAAGGCTGCACGTCTCATCATAAAGACCGATGTCAATCCGCTCCTCCAGATGATACACATGATTACGCCATGACAAGATCAAACCCACGACCGCAATGATATCTACGCCATGGTCGCTGAGCCAGTGGAATACGGCGCGCGCGCCGGCGCCGGGAATTCCTGCCAAACGTCTAATCGCCAATGCCATAGTTCTCTTGCTCCATTATAAGATGCTTTCAGGCTCATAAGAGGCTGCTGCTTCATGAGCGGCAATGACGCCGGCAACGCTTGAGCAAAAAGCCTTGACCTGTTCCTGCGCCGCGCCCGTGAAAGAGGCGGCGTCCGCCAGCAAGGCCTCGATTTCGCCGGCGGAAAGCGGAATTGCGGGGTCCTCACCCAGACGGCGCGCCAGATCGTTTTCGCGCTGGCCCTCTTCGCGCATCGCGCGCGCAACGGCGATGGCGTGGCGCTTGATCGCTTCGTGCGCCTGCTCGCGCCCGGCGCCGCGCTTGACGGCCTCCATCAGGATCGTCGTCGTCGCCAGGAACGGCAGGTAGCGGCGCAGCTCGAATTCCACAACGGGCTTGTTGACGCCCATCTCGTTGCAGACGGTCAGGAAAGTTTCGATCATGCCGTCGGCAGCAAAGAAGGCGTCGGGGAGCGCCACGCGCCGCACGACGGAACAGGAAACGTCGCCTTCATTCCATTGATCGCCGCACAACGCCGCCGTCATATTGAGATAGCCGTTCAGGATCGCCAGGAAGCCGCCGACGCGCTCGCACGAACGAGAGTTCATCTTGTGCGGCATCGCTGAGGAGCCGACCTGCCCCTCCTTGAACCCTTCGCCCGCCAGCTCCTGGCCGGCCATCAGACGCAGCGTCCGGCAAAAATTCGCCGGTCCGGAGCCGAGCTGATACAGCGCGGCCACGACTTCATAATCCAGGCTGCGGGGATAAACCTGCCCGACTGCCTCGAGGCGCGCCTTGAACCCCAGATGCCGCATGATGCGCTCATTCAGGAGCGCGACTTTGGCCGCGTCGCCGCTGAAGAGCGTCAGTTGATCGAGCGCCGTCCCGACCGCGCCCACGATCCCGCGAAGGGCGTAGCGTTCGAGCGTGGATTCGAAGTGGCGGAATGCGGCGAGCATTTCCTGGCCGAACATCGCGAAGCGCCGCCCGACGGTCGTCGGTTGCGCGGCGACGTTGTGCGTGCGCGCCGTCAGGACCACGTCCGCATAGCGCCCGGCCAGGCTGCTGATGTGGCGCAGAACCGAAATGTATTTATCGCGCACAAGCCGCATGGCGTCGCGGACTTGCAGCATCTCGACGTTGTCGGTCAGATCGCGGCTCGTCATGCCTTTATGGATATGCTCATATCCGGCCAGCGAGCAAAACTCCTCGATGCGCGCCTTGACATCATGGCGCAGCGCGCGTTCGCGTTCGGCGATTCGTTCGAGGTTGATATCGTTCTTGACGCGTTCGTATGCGGCGATGGCTTCGGCGGGAATATCGAGCCCGAGTTCGGCCTGCGCCCTGGCCACGGCAATCCAGAGTTCGCGTTCGAGACGGACTTTTCCTTCGGGTGACCAGACCGCGCACATTTTCGCGCTGGCATATCGCGAGGCCAGGATGTTAGCAATCACGGGCTTTGGCATGATATTTACCTCAAGATTTTATGTATTGCCGCAGTGTCCAGAGTTGTAGCATCGCAACCCATCGCCATGTCGGCAGATCCCTGCCCGCGCTAAGGGAAACATATTGATCGGGAACAAACCGATGGATGATGGCCCAGCCCTGCGGGTCAAGTTTATTGCTCAGCGTATTCAGCGGGGCTTTACGGAGACTTAAAAATACTCACATGCTCTTCAGACATCAAGCGCGCATAAAATTCATTTGCATATCGGTCCGTCATATTGGCGATAAAATCACAGATGACTCTTTTTTGAAGCAAGTCGTCGCCAGAAAATGCCTCATATTGCTCCCTAAAATCCTTCGGCAATAACAGATGACCTTTGGGCGAGTCCAAAGTATCAAAAATATCACGTATGATTTTTTTGCCTCTGTGTTCAGCAATCTTAACTCTCTCGGACATTACCAGCGCCTCGTAAACATAGTTCTTCAGAATTTCGACTTTTTCCTTGATCATAGGATTAAGGCTTACAGATGAAAGCGCTGGAATTTTCTTGTTGATGGAGGACTCAATGCCATTGACATAGTTGTCAATGAGCTCAGACACAAATGAAGCACGACGATACCCACTAGCGCACAGCTTATGCGACGTCTGATATACGCTGACAGCCAGCAATTTAAGCCATGCTTTGGTCTCTTCAGCATTACTGTGAGCCGCTCCGTTAAGGAATTCTAATACAGGCTCCTCAAAGATAGCGCCAAAAATTTCATGAATTATCTTTCCAACACGGTCCGAGCTATATCCACGAATGCCCAAAGCTTCTCCCACCTTGTCCGCAATTCTCTTTATAAGGACATCGTCATCCAGACTTGTTAAGATGCTCAGGGGCGAAAGGAATTCAGCCTTAAGAGCATCTTCGAGATCATAGGTGGCATAAGCAATATCATCAGCGATGTCCATGATCTCGCATTCAATAGTCTTGAACTTGCCCCCATAGCCCGAACCCGCCACATGCGATTTAATTGCTCTGACGAGTTCGACTTCAGTCTGGTAGTAGCCTTTTACCAGCTTGATCTTCCGCGCTTCCCTGCTTTTTATTCCCTTTGGTATTCTCGCATCGTACTTAAGAATAGCCGCCAAAGCTCGATAAGTTAGATTCAATCCAACTCGTTTGTCCAAGCCAGAGACTATGACCTGCAATGGGGAGTTTTCGAGCTTGCCTTCGTCAGGCTCAAGTTTCTCTTTCTTGGCAAGACGGGCCAGTATTCGCAATGTCTGAGCGTTGCTTTCAAAACCACCATATCCTTGCATGCACTCATTAAGCGCTCGCTCACCATTGTGCCCGAATGGAGGATGGCCCAGGTCATGCGCAAGAGCTGCCAACTCTACCAGATCTAAATCTACTGAGATACCCTTTTGAAGATAATCCTGACTTGCATTAAGAAAGCGCGCAATACGCTTCGCAATCTGGGCAACTTCGAATGAGTGCGTCAAGCGATTGCGGAAGGAATCGGATTCGCCTAATGGAAACAGCTGAGTTTTTCCCTGTAGACGGCGAAAGGCAGCTGAGGAAGTCAAACTGGCGCAATCGCGCTCGAAGGGAGAAGCCGGATCCGCCGAATACTTCTGGCCGACCAACTCAAGCACACGCCGCTTGTCTTGGGATCTATACATGAGCATACAAACATCCTCTGGCCGATGTCCGAGCCATCGTCCTAGACATTGCGGTTTGCTTTTGTCTTTTGACAAGAATGGCTTATCTTCTGTGTGCCCGCCCTTGCCGCTTCAAAGAAGATCTTCCTAAGCCGCTCCAAATCCCTTCTAGCTTCCCGGCTAGCCTGCGTGATCGCTTTTGATTTGAATTGTGCCTGCTCCTGCGCCATGGGTTATTTGCTCCTTTTTGTGCGAGCTAAAATCTGATTGAGTGTGTAAGCGTGGCAATCGCTGAGTCAATGGGAAAAATCCGGCTTTGCGAGTTGATCGGCTTGCGGAGTATGATGCAAAATAGCGAGGAGGTTCTGATCTGATAAGGAGCAATAACTTGACCAAGCAAGAGACGAAACGCTGCTCGGCGCTACGCACGCAAGTTCGCGAGTGGATTATAAGAACAAGACGCATGGCGCTTTGCAACAGATTGAGTCTTTATCAAAACAAGGGCTTGAAGGAACACGGTGATTGCCTCGTACGGCCTTTAGAGCAGGCCATTGCGCTGGCGGCGCTATTTACAAAATATAGCACTGTCTATTACAGAGAATTTGGCGGTAGCGCAAACGATCTAGGCGCGTGCGTATGCACGGGCATCCTGCGCCGCGTATTGCCAGCAGGTAGTATCTGCCAGTGGATCGCAGAGGGCATAAAAGACGACCACCAGGGAATCAAGAGCGCAATCACGTTGGAAAAGACTGCGCTTATCCACTAATGGCGCCTGATCGGAAAAATTCAAGTATGCGCTGATAATCGGAGATTCGATATAGAAGCATACGGTCATTCTCTGACGTGGGTTCAGATTATCTACTTAGACGTTGCCGATGCTGTTTGCTTCTTGCCCGGAAAGGATTGTTCTTTCCGTCCGGATTTTATGCCTTTAAAGAAAAATTTCCTCAGTTCTTCCAGATCACGCTTGGCGGCGCGACTAGCTTCCGCGACAGCTTTAGATTTAATGGTTTGCTGTTGCATAGCCTCTTTTCTCTTTTCTTTGTCCGCATTGAAATCTGATTCAGAGTGTAAGGGCAGAAATCGCCGAGTCAACGAGAAAATCCAGATTTTAGATTGAATTTGCCTCGGGTAATGCCAGAAAATTGAAAAGGAATTTGCGTTCTTGCTGCTGACAAATAGAGATCGAATCTCTCACGCGCGCCTAAATTGGGATTGCAGCAATCGCGTGTAAGAAGCCTATGTTTGGCAAAGGAGACGTCATTTGAGAAACGCCCAATCTGATAGCGCTATTTGCTGCCGCGCAAATCTCCTTCAATGGATCACAGATGCGCGCTTAGCATTTGTGCAAAAAACCACGCTAAGCCGGAATAGCGCGCATTATGATGATATGGCGGATGCCCGCGCCCAGCGGCTGACGGAGGCTGTGGCGCTGGTGGCGGGATTCGAGGCGGCTCAAGTCTTTCGCAGCAATGGGAATCGCTGGGATGAAATGAAACGCGCGCTTCCGGACGGCAATGTCTTTTCCATCGCCGCCCGTTTGCCGGAAAGCGAACGAAGCGCGCTGGCGCCGGCCTGCGAAGAATTGCGTACGATATTGGCGGCGAGCGGCGGGATCGAAGATGCGCTGATAGACATTTTCGAATCCTGCGAGGCGATGAGGGCTGGGGGAAATCCAGACGAGCCGGAGTTGGCTTTCGACGCGGAGGCGCTCAAATCGCAGGGAGCGTTCTTCACGCCGGCATCCGTGGCCGAAGGCGTTGTGGACAATGCGCTGGCGCCACGGACGGCTCAGACTGGATATTTGTCCGCCCAGACTGGATCTTTGATTGCTCCAACTGAATCTTTGATCGCCCAGAGTGAATCCCTTCCGCGCATCTTCGATCCTGCAATGGGCGCGGGGCGGTTCTTGATAAAGGCGTTCCAACGCCTGACGGCGCTTTATCCCGAGGCGGCGCGCGATCCGGTGCGGGTGGCGCAATCCGCGCTCTTCGGCGTTGAACGCAATCCAGTCGCGGTGGATTTCGCGCGGGCATGTTTGCGGCTGATAGTGGCGCGCGCCAAAGCGGCGCGCGGCCATGGCGATCCACTGTCCGATCTTCCGGATATGAGCGGGAATCTGATCCATGGCGATTCGCTGGCGCCGGCGCCTCAGCCGCAGCCGCAGACAATGCCGGATGATTTATTCAGCGCCATCGAGATCAGCCCGGCCTGCGAATCGGGAATGAGCGGCGTAGATTGGCAGCGGGCGTTCCCGGCGATATTCGGTCCCAAAAGCGCCCGCGGATTCGATATTGTGGTGGCGAATCCGCCGTATTGCTTTGGCGAACAATTGGACGCCACGCTCAAGGAGTATTATGCCCGCGCCTATCGTTGCGCCCAGGATCAATACGATACTTATGGGATGTTTCTCGAAGCCGCCGTCACGCGATGGCTGCGGCCGGGAGGGCGCTATGCTTTCCTGGTTCCCGATGCGCTGCTCGTGCGCGAGTTGACGGCGCCCGTGCGCGAGATATTGATCCGCGAGGGCGGGATCGAAACCTGCGAACACCTCGGCGACGTTTTCGAGAGCATGGAATTCCGCAAGGGCGCGCCGAAAAAAGTGGGAGTATCGGTCGTCCTGATTTCCGGAATCCGCGCGCCTTACGATCCTGAGAGACGACTGAGGAGGATTGACGATTTACGATTGACGAATGACGATTCCCGCCTCCCGATTGACGATTCACGATTCACGATTGACGATTCTCAATCGTCAATCGTCAATCCGCAAACTTCAATCGTCAATCGCCTTGGGGGCCTGCGCCATTCGGATATCCTGCGCGATCCGTTGCGGAGATTTTTCATCTACTTCGAGGATGAGGAATTCCCGCGCTATCAGGCGCTGGCGGCGGCGGGCGTGACGGTCGCCGATTTGCTGGCGCCGCAAGGGATCGGGCGCGGCGAGGAAACAGGCAAGAAGCATCTGGCGTCGCAAGCTTCGGAAACCTGCGCAATCCCCATCGTGGCAGGAGAGGCTGTCGGGCCGTTCCGCATCCGCCCGGAGCGCCGTTATGTGGCGCAGCTCCTGCCTCGCAAGCTGAAATATTACGAATGGTCGCCCAAGATCATGGTGGTCAAAACCGGCCGGCGCCTCGTGGCCGCGCGCGATGACGAGCGTCTTGCGTGTTTGCAGTCAGTCTATTGCCTGTGTCCAAGAGATGAGCGGTCCGCCGCGCTCCTGGAAGCATGGCTCAATAGCGACCGCTGCGCCTGGTTGGTTGAGAAGACGATCACCGCATACAAAAAACTCATGCCGCAAATCACGCAAGCCGAGCTCCTCGCGCTGCCGGTTCCGGAGATGGATGCGGCGACAGTGGACAAATTGCTGGCGCTCATTCAACGCCTTCACAGCGCCGATATAATTGAATCTGATCGAGAAAAAACAATAAGGAAAATCAACAGTAGCTTTGGCTAAGTCAGCAGCATTAAGGTCAGGACAGTAGAGGTCAGAGCGAAATAAGTCAGGATAATATAGGTAAGGAAAACAGCGAGTTAAGACGATGCTGCATAGGACGGTTAAGGTCAGAATGATTTAGGGTCAGAATCATTCTGAAGATTCAACCGGGATGGCGCGTCTCCGCAAACTTTTTTCTTGACGGACAGGAAAATGCGCAATAGCGTCCGACGATTCGATTTGCCCTACTGCCATGATGCTCCGAGGATGAACAATGAAACGGATCCCGCCCAAGATTGAACCCGATCCCGTTATTGAGGCGTATAAGAAAGACGTTGACCGAACGCTGATTGCCGGGAATCTTCGCAAAACCGCTGGAGGGATCGCAGCGCATTCCGCGTTGATGATAATCTCTCGCTTCATTCGATTTCGTCTCAGAAACCCAAACATATTCACCTCGTTCATTTGTTCTTCGACCGCAGCCGCACCCGGCGTCTTCTATGCGGTCTTCCACAAAGCCGTCTGTTCAAACACCACAGAGCTCTCATGCGACCGCGCATAGACGCTCTGCACGATGCCGAGCGCCGACATCGTGATCATCATGAAGGATCCTCCGTCGGGCCAGTAGGCGCGTCTCCTTTTATGTGAATTTCAGGAATTTTCGGATGAGCCACTCGATGGCCAGCGCGGCGATCAGCAGGCCCCACAGCCAGGATTTATCCCAAACGGGCGCGACGTATGTCAGCCGCTTCTCGGCTTGTTGCTCAAGGTTTTTGCGCAAAAGGCTTTCGATGTCTCCCTGGTTGCGGATGACTTTGCCGTTCGTGGCGCGCGCCAGTTCCACCATTAGCTGAGGATCGGGGTCCAAATCCTGAAATTCTTTTTCCATCTGCATAAGCCGGATTGTTACGCGGTCTTCGCCGATCAACTGGCGCTTGCCGTCCACGGCGCGGAACGCGATGACGCGCTCGGGAACATCCGAGTTCCGAGTTCCGAGTTCCGAGTTCCGAGTTCCAGGCTCTGAGTTCCGAGTTCCGGGTTCCGAGTTCCGAGTTCGTGAATTGCCCGAAGTTTGAAGGCCATCCGGAGAGGGGTTCTTAGATTCCGGTTGTTCCTTGTCAGATGACTCGGAACTCGGAACTCGGAACTCGGAACTGCCTCCCCCCGGCGCGGGCGGCAGTTCATTTTCGAGCCGGAGCTGACCTTTGAATTCATAGCTGGCTTCGTCGAGGATCAGGTCGGCTGTGCCGGAGCTGCCGCCGGCGAAAGCGGCCGCGACCTGCATCGTTCGCAATTCCTCGGGCGGATAAGCCGCCGCCAGTCGCGCGCGCACCTTTACGATGTCGCCAGGCTTATAGTTGATCGCCTCGGTGTTGCCGATGAGCCGCGATCCGCGCATGGCCAGGCTGTTCTCACCCAGCCATCGCACGACGTTGACCCAGAACTTGCGATAATATTTATTGTCGCGATAGTCGCCGTCGCCCCATTCGGTCTGATAAACCTCGCCCCATCCGCCGGCGGCGTCGGAGGTGAACGCCATGGTGCGGCCTTTTCCGTAGGGCTGCACGCAGACAAGCGGCATGTTATCGCGTCCGGGATGCGTCATGAGAACCGTGGCGGCGGGTTTGGCGCGGTTGACGAGATTGGTTCCGCGGAAGGCCGGATGCTTCTCGAGGATTTGCGCGCTCTTTGCTGCATCGTGATCCAACAGCAGGATGGGATGCTTGCGTCCTTCTTCGGTGAATTTGGGTTGGATGTTTTCCCAGACGTGCCCTTCGCCGAACGTCGTCATATCCACGGGGATCAGTTTTTCCCAGATGGTTTTATCCCAGTTGCCCGAGCCGAAACTGGTGATGCCGCCGATCATGCAGAATCCGCCGCCGCGTTCTGAGACCAGGTCCACGGTCCACTGCAATTGATCCTGCGAAAAAATACCGCGATTGATGTCGCTGCAAATAATCACGTCGTATCCGAAGAGTTCCTCGCGCGACGCGGGATAGCTTTGGGAGGCGTCCTTGACGTTATAAAGGCGCCCGCCCAGCGCCTTCTGTTCGTCCACCGTAAAAACGTCCACGTCAATATTGCCCGCTTCGGCCCAAGCTTGCGGCAACATGTCGTATTCCCAAACATCGTTCCAGCGCGCGTCGCGATGATTGGAACCTTCCATGTAAAGCACCCTCATGCGCGGATCGGCTACCTCGACCTTGAACTCGAAGGCGTTGTCCTGCGCCGTGATTTCGCCGGGAAGCGCTCCGATTGCCAAAAGATAGGAATCCGAGCGCATCCCGACGTCGAGCGCAAGAGTTTGCTCGCTCAGCCCCTCTTTGACCTCGAAAGCGATTTCGCCGCGCGATTCGCCCGCTTTGTTTTTGAGCGTCAGGCGCGCGGATTGCCCGGAAGCGCCGCGCGCGCTGATCAGGGCGCGGACGGTGATGCGCGCGTTGGGCGGGGCGTGGCGCTCGACCATGCAGTTCTGAAGCGCAAGGTTGAAGAGATTCTTGCCGCTGCCGACAATCAGCGTTGAAACGGGAACGCCATGGCGCGCCGCGAGCCGGACGGCCGCGCCCATGCGCTCGCGGTCATGAATGCGTCCGTCGCTGCAGACGACGATATTGGCCACGGACATTTCGCGCGAGGCTTCCAGAAGGCCCGTGAGCGCCTGCGCAAGATTGGTCGAGCGTCCGACGGCGCCGAAGGGGATCGAAGTTGTCGTGGCGTCAGACGTGGATGCAAGCGGGGAAGCGAGCAAGGAAGCGGACGCCTTGCGGCCTTCCTCGGACTGCGCATACAAATCCCGGTCGAAATGAAAGACGCGGACATGGTCTCTATAGGGTCCTTCGCGCAAGATCGGATCCACGACGTCGCGCGCCTGATCCAGCCGCGTTTTGGGCGACTCGACGCCCATGCTGGCGGAGGTGTCTATCAGGAAAAGGTTCTGGTCGCGCCGGTCGCGAAGGTCTTTCGTGATTTGCCATGCCGGACCTGAGAGGATGAACAAAAGGATAACGAGCACGGCGGCGCGGAGGGCGAACAGTACGGCGCGCATAGAGCGGTTCTGGATGCTGACGCTGCGGAACGCCAGACGCGCCAGCAGCGCCACGGCGGCCACGACAAGGAAGAGATAGAGGAAAAAGTGGAAGGGAAGGTTGAAGCTCAACTGTGGAAGGCCTTTTATATTTTGCGGACTGAATGCAAATGGAAGTTGGGATTACGAGCGCCAACTGAAGTTGGAACTACTAGCGCCAACTAAAGTTGGAACTACAAACGTTGGAACTACTAACATTGGAACTACAAACACTATTCGCCTAGATCGTCCGAGAGCGCTTTGAAGTAGCGGTCCACGAGGCGATTGTATTTATCCGGCACGCGGACATCGCGATTGATCAGCATCTGCTCTTGAACGATCTGCGCGATAAGGTCCTTCAAACGGCCAATGATCGGCTTCAGGGTTTTATCCGCATCCACGCGCGCCAGCGAATAATGCATCTTTTGCTTCGAGCGTTTGCCGCCTTCGGCCACGGCGGCTTCCTGAAGCATTTTCTTCGCCAACTTTTCCAGATCATCGTCTTTCAGGTCTTTCAGGTCTTGCGCCAGGTCTTCGATCTTCTCCTCCTGCGCGCCGTCTCCCTGCGGACCATCCTTTTGTTGTTGCTGAGGCTGCTGCGCCTGCGACTGCGACTTCGAATCGGACTTGGACTGCGATTTCGAGTTTTGATCAGGCTTCTGGCTTTGATCGGACTTGTCTGACGCGTCTGACGGGTCCGACCGGTCCGACGGACTCCTTTTATCTTGTTGCTGAGACTGCTGTTGGTTCTTTTCCTTGTCGGCCTGCTGCTTCAGGTCTTCGGCCTTGGCTTCAGTCTCGGCCAGTTTTTGGAGTAGTCCCTGGATCAGGCGCTGTTTCTCTTTTTCCAGTTTTTCGGCAAGTTTTTCGAGGCGCTCGGCCGGCTTCTGCGGCTTGTCTGATTTCTGATCCTGATTTTTATCCTGAGGATTTTCCTTGGCGGATGGCTGATTCCCATCCTTCGATGGCTGGTCGCTTTTTTCATCCTTCGCAGGCTGGTCGCTTTTTTCGTCTTTTGCAGGCTGGTTGCCCTTTTCATCTTTTGCTGGCTGGTTATTCTGCTCCTCTTTCGCGGACGATTTGTTTTGTCCTTCTTTCCGCACGTCCTCAGCTAACTTATCCACGGCCAGGTCTTCGCGAATCTGCGCCAAGCGTTCGCGCAGATTGTCTTGTTCTTTGGCTTTTTCGGGCAACTGCTGGAGCCAGTCGGCGATCGTCTCAGCATTCTGCGCGACTTTTTCGCGTTCTTGATTCGCAGGATTCCTGCCTTTTTGATTTTGAGCGTTGGCTTGCTGGTCCTTCTGTGGCTTGGAGGGATCGCCTTGCTGCGATTGGGCGTTCTGCTGCGACTGGCTCTTCTGTTGCGACTGCGCATTTTGCTGCGATTGAGATTTTTGCTCAGGCTTTTGGTTTTGATCGGACTGGTCCGACGCGTCTGACGGGTCCGACCGGTCCGACGGACTCTTTTTATCTTGTTGCTGATCGCTCTGCTGGGGGTTGGCGTTGTCTTTCTTTTCCTGCTCTTTGAGTTTTTCAGCGGCGTCGGCTGCCTTCTTACTGGCGGCGTCGAGTGTCTGCGCGAGATTGCGCGATTCCAGGCCGCGCAGGTGTTCGGCCAGCTGATTCAATTTGTCTTCGGCTTCCTTCAACTCTGGCTTGGCCGGCGACATCTGCCCCCCGCGCATTTTTTCGGTGGCCTCCTGCATTTTCTTTTCTGCGTTTTCCATGCGATCCTTGGCCAACGGCGTCATCTCGGCGTCTTTTTTCATTTTTTCCAACAACTCGCCCCCGTCCTCTGTGGCATTTTCCTGACGCTGGAGCGCACGCTGGCTTGCGGCTTGGTCGGATGGTTGACGATTGGCTTGATCGGATTTTTGCGCGTCAGCTTTTTGGCTGTCAGCTTTCTGGTTATCTTGCTTTTGACTATCTGACTTTTGCGCATCAGTCTTTTGGTTGTCAGCTCTCTGGTTGTCTTGCTTCTGACCTTCTGACTTTTGAGCGTCAGCTTTTTGGCTATCGGATTTTTGACCGTCTTGCTTTTGACTATTTGGTTTTTGGGCGTCAGCTTTTTGGCTGTCGGATTTCTGGTTATCGGCTTGTTGATTTTGCTCAGGTTGCTGGTTTTGATCGGACTGGTCCGACGCGTCTGACGGGTCCGACTGGTCCGACTGGCTCTTCTCATTTTTTTGCTGTTGCTGGTCTTGCTTTGGCGTCATTTGCGCTACCTGCTGGCGCACCTGTTTTTCTTCGCGGGCTAGGCGCTCGGCTTCTTTTGCGAGGTCTTTGTTCTGTTCCTGTTGGTCTTGTTGCTCATCCTGTTCGGCGTTCTGCTGTTGCTGCTGCTGGTTGTTGAGCATCTTGACCATTTCGCGCCGCGCTTTGAGCAGATTGCCAAGCGCGCTGTCGGCGTCTTTGTATCCTTCCGGAATGCGCGGGATCTGAAAGTCCTGCGAGGCGTTGGCCATTTGCTTGGAGGCTTCTTTCAGCGAGGCTGCGACGTCTTCGGGCATGGTTTCCGCCGGCGCTTCGGCCAGCTGACCGACCTTATCCGACAGGTCCTTTTCCTTATCGGCGATCTGGCCGGCTTTTTTTGCGTCGGCTTTCTTTTCCGCTTTCATCTTGAAGGCGTTTGAAACTTGCTCGCGCTGCTGCTTGACCGCCGAATCGAGTTTGATGAGTTTTTCCTGCGCCTGCTGCTGCTCTTCCGGCGTCATCTGCTGTTGCTCTTGAGCCTCGCCCATGCGGTATTTGAGTTTGAAGGGGCGGATGTCAATCGCGCGCAAGCCGCTGACTCCGCGCCGTTCGCCGCCGTCGCCCTCCGCTGGCTTTTTATCAAGCGCGTATGCGTAGAGCCGCACATTGGAATTGAGCGTCAGGGGAAATTTTTCCAGCAGCGCCGCTGCGATTTCCTGTGCCGAAAGCACGATCTCATCCCCCATCTTGCGCGTCTTGAGCGGTATTTCTTCATCGCCGTTCTTCAAAACGATTCCCACTTCCGCGAGGCCGAAATCGTCCTTGGCCCTGATGCGCACGGGGAATTCCGTGACGCGCGTCACTTCCATGTCGCGAGCCGGTTCGATCAATTCCACCTCCGGCGCTTTGTCTTCGATCCCCTTCATCCGGTACACGGCTTTTGCCAGCGTCAGGTCATCCGCGTCGCGCCCTTCGAGGTAATACTCGCGCACGCCAACGGTCAGCGATTGCGTCGTGAATATCCAGTTGTCCTGAATCTGAACGGGGCCGGAATCCTTGCCGTCCAGGATCAGCCGCGCTTCGGACAACGGATGATTCAACTGGAATGCGATGGCGGCCTGCGTTCCCTCGACGGCCTGCACGTCGCCGGTCTTGAGCTCTTTGGGCGCGATCCCGGTATAGGCCGGATACGCCAACTGCGCTTTGACTTCCTGAATGACGGGCGGTTCGACGAAGCGCGCCATCCGCACGGGGCTGTGCGCGTCGCCTGCTTCGACAAAGTATGCAAAGGATTTCTCGCGCCCCGCGATGTGCATTTTGAAGAATTGCACGCCGGCAATGGGCATCTGCGTGATTTCCCATTTGCCATCTTTGGCTGCGCTATGTTGGTCCTTCGTGCGCATGTAGAGCAGCGCCTTGTCCACGCGCCGTCCGGAAAGCGACGCTTCAATCTCGAACGCCTCGCCTCGCCGGAATTTCTCGGCGTCGTTTCCCGGCACGCTGCGCGCGTTGACGTTGACATGCGTGAAAGTTGTGGCTTTCGCGGGCATCAGGAGGCGCTTGAGGCCGGTGCGGAAATCCTGCCACCCAAAAAACACGCCGACAAATATCGCCGCGACCGCCGCCAGCGCCAGCCCCCATCGCCGCACTTCGCGCCAGGGGATCAGGCGATTGACGTCCATCCGCTTCATCTGCTCTTCGGTTTGCTCCATCAGCGCCTGCGCCAGCACGGGCGAAATCCCCGCCTGCTCGGCATTGGCCATCCGCGCCACTTGCGCCGAGGTGCGGATCATCTGGCCGACCTCTTCATTGCCGTGCTCCAATTCGCGAATCGCTTCGCGCTGGTGGAACCGCAGGCTCGGCGCGAGGAACCGCGCGACCAGGATGGCGGCGCCGACGGCGATAAGGACGCCAAACGCCGTCCAGCGCGCGACGGGCGGCAAGACCAGCAGCGCGTCCGTAAAGGCGACGGCGCCCGCCAACGCCAGACATGCGACGCCCGCCGCAGTCAGCGCGCGCTCGGCGAAGAAGGTCTTTTTGCGCCGCATATATGCGCCGATTTTTTTCTCCACCACTGTCTTGGGCCGGTTCATACCCGCCTCCTGTCGGTCAGAAAACTTTCGGCAAATAACAAAACGAGCAGCGCATAAGCCAGGTAGCGCCACCATTCCCGCTTGCGTTCGCTGTTGACGGGGCGGTTGTCTTCGCGCGCCGCCTCTTTATCCTCATCCGGCGCCGGGCCGATGCCCAGCGCCGCGCGAAACTCCGCTTCCGAAACGCCGCGAATATCGGCTTCGCGCGGATCGCCGGCGACGACTGTCACCGGTTCGCCTTTGGCCGGATCGCCGTCATAGACGCCCGGCGCGCGCGCCTCGTCCGGACCGGGCGTCTTTTCGGCCACGGGTGTTTTGGCGCCCAACTCACCCGCCAGATAATTAAACAGCTCCCTGATGAGCGGCACATACATGCGCGTGGCGGGCCAATCGCTCCAGTCGCGGTCGCATGGATTCGCGACCAGCAGGATGCGGCCTTTTCCGCGCGATTTTTCCACCAGCGCCGCCACACCATTGCTCAGACGAGCTAATACCGCAGAACCGGTTGTCGGCTCAATATCAAAAACATCGCGGAACAATATGCGCGACAAATCGCCCTGCTCGCGCGCGTTGAAAAGGCCGAGCGCCGGATGCGCCGTATCCCATTCCCAAATCTGCCGGGGAACCGGCGTCCGGCTGATGGCGATCCGCGCGGGAAAAACGCCCTGACGCTCCCATTCGGCGCAGGCGTCCGACTGAATGCGGTCGCCCAGGAAGTAGATCAGCCCGCCGCCGGCATCGAGAAATTCCTGAAGGCGGCGGATTTCGGCCTCGGTGAGCGCCGCCACGTTGCACAGAGCCACGACCCCGAATTTGGCCACGTCGTCCAGCGACTCGCGCTTTTCAACCGCAAACGCCGATTGTCCTTCTTCGCGTTCGGCCACCTCGAGCGCTTTTTGGAGGTAGTAGGTTTCATCCTTGAACTGGTTCGCGCCCGGCGCGCCGTTGACCAGCAGCACGCGGTGAGGCGCCTGAACGCTGAAGGCGAAGGGGCGGGCGTTATCCGAGGGGTAGGCGTCTTTGCTCTTGACGCGGGCCACGCCGCGCAGGATTCCCGCGTGAGTCATCGCCTGTTTGAAAATAATGACGCCCGAGCGCAGCGGCGCCGTCTGTGCAATCGGCTTCTCGCCCTGAATCTCCAGCGTCACCTCGGCCTCCGCCTCGGGAACGTCGCCATAGCACCCCAGCTGTACTTCGATGGCGCCTTCGCTCCCGACGTAGGGCGAAGGGCAGCGCGCCGCCGTGATCGAGGCGTTCCAGATTCCTTGCGGCGAAGGCATGATCTTGACCGGGCAATCGAGCGGCCAATTCGGCAGCGGTTGTTCGGGCAGTCCGGTTTTTTGCATGTCCGTGAAGAGGAAGACCATCTTGCGTTCGCGCTTCGAGAGCGCCAGGCGGTCGCGCGCGGCCAGCAGCGCCCGCCCATAATCGGTCCGCGCTCCCGGCGCCAGCTTCAGTTCCTGCAATTCCTTCATGTCCCATACATCGCTGGAAAAGGCCGCGACGCTGAGTTTTGCGGTCGGTGGCGCGTCGCGCAGCAGCTTGCCCGCCGCTTCGCGCGCGAGATCGAAATGCCGGGCGCCCAGCGTCTGGCCTTCCATGCTGCCCGAAGCGTCCACCAGCGCCACGGCCTCCATGTTGCGCCGTTTCTCCTCATCCGGATTTTTTAGAAAGGGGCGAGCGAATAGAAACGTCAGCAGCGCGACAATCAACAGCCGCGCCAGCAGCAGCAGCCATTGTTGCAGGCGGCGCCAGCGGGAAGTTTCCTGGAGCGCCTCGCGCAGGAAGCGCAGCGTCCCGAGATCGGCGCGCACGAACCGGCGGCTGCGCAGCAGGTGAATGATGACCGGAATGGCCAACGCCGCCAATCCCGCCAAAATCCCTGCATTGATTAAACCGATCATCTCACGCCTCTCATGCATTCAGCAATTTGCCGGCCGCCATTAAACCAATTAATGTAAAATGTAAAATGAGAAATTGAAAATGAAAGGACAGCCTTGGCACGCGATTAAGCCTGCGCATCAGGATTTCATCAACATAGCCGCGCATGAGATTCATTTTTCATTTTCGGGACAGCGGCTCAGGAAGCTCCGCGGCCCACGCTTTCATTTCTCATTTTACAAATTACATTTTACATTAAGTTTTTTGCTTTACATTAATACAAATTTGCCCGTCTCAGCAGATAGTCAATCAAGATATTGCGCAAAGGATCGGTGGTCAGGCATTGGACCCAGTCTATGCCGGCGTCTTCGCATTTGCGGCGGAAATCGCTCTGCCATTTATTGAAGATGCGTTGATACGCCTCGCGCACGTCCGTCACATAAGTTTGGATCAGTTCGTCCGTCTCGAGGTCATGGAATTGATACTGCCCGCGCTCGGGCAGCTGCGCCTCCCACGGGTCCAAAACCTGAATCACGATCACCTCATGCCCGAGATAGCGCAGATTGCTCAGCCCCTTCAGAATCGCATCCTCGCGGTCGAAGAGGTCGGAAATAAAAATAACCATGCCGCGGCGCTTGCACAGTTGCCGCGCTTCCTCCAAACCGAGCGCAACGTCCTGAAGTCCGCCGGGCTTGGCGTTCTGAAGCATCGCCAGAATCTCGACGAACTGCCCGGGCCGCACGCGCGGCGGTATATGCTGCTCCACGCGTCCGCCGAGAAGAAATGCCCCCGTCGCGTCACGCCCGTTGAGAGCCAGAAAGGCCAGCGCCGCGGCCGCCCGCGCGCCGTATTTCCATTTTTCCGTCGGGCCGTGCGCCGTCAGCATCGAGCCGCTGACGTCCATCATCAGATAAAGATTCAGATTTGTATCGGATTTGAACAGCTTGACGTAGAGGCGGTCGGTGCGTCCCCAGAGGTTCCAATTCACGTAGCGCAGGTCGTCGCCAATCTGATACTCGCGATGCGAATCGAACTCGACGCTGAACCCGATATATGGCGAGCGGTGAAGGCCGTGCAGCATTCCCTCGACCACGCCGCGCGCGACCATCTCCAGGTCCTCCATCGCCATGAAGAGGTCCGGGTCTTCGATCCAACTGGTTTTTTTATGGGATGGGAGCATTTGGCGGATAACTTAATTTCCAATGTCCAACAGGGAATGTCCAATTTCCAACAGGGAATGTCCAATTTCCAACAGGGAATGTCCAATTTCCAACAAGGAATTTCCAATGTCCAACAGGGAATGTCCAATGTCCAACAGGGAATGCCCAATTTCCAAAGGGATTGCCTGATACTTGGATATTAGGCATTCCCTGTTGGACATTGGACATTATTTCATCGTTGTTTTTTCCTCAGGCACGCTCTTGATGATCCGCTCGATGATCTGGTCGGAATCAATATTGTCGGCGCGGCTGCGGAAATTGAGGACGAGGCGATGTCGCAACACCGGCTTGGCCATCGCGCGAACGTCGGCGAAGTTGACATGATAGCGCCCCGACAAGAGCGCGCGGGCCTTGGCGCCCAGCGTCAGATATTGCGAAGCGCGCGGGCTGGCGCCGTAGGTCACATATTGTTTGATCTCGTCGAGAATACCCGATGGCGCGCCGTCGCCCGCATAGCCGCCGGGGCGCGTCGCCAGCACAAGCCGCACGGCGTAATCCACCACGTCATCGCTCACGGGCACGCCGCGCACGATCTGGCGCAGGTTGATGACTTCCTTGGCCGCCATGATCTTGTCCACCTGCGGCACATAATTGGCCGTCGTGCCTTTGACGATCTCGACCTCCTCGGCGGGCGTGGGATAGAAGATGCGGATGCAGAACATGAATCGGTCGAGTTGCGCCTCGGGCAGGACGTAGGTGCCTTCCATTTCGATCGGGTTCTGCGTGGCCAAGACCATGAACGGCGGATCGAGCGGATACGTCTTGCGGCCGACGGAAACCTCATGCTCCTGCATCGCCTGCAGGAGCGCCGCCTGCGTCTTGGGGGGCGTGCGGTTGATTTCGTCGGCCAGCACGAGATTGGCGAACACCGGACCGGGAAGGAACTCGCGGAAACGCCGCCCGGTCGTGGCGTCTTCGTCAATGATGTCCGTGCCTGTGATGTCCGAAGGCATCAGGTCGGGCGTGAACTGGATGCGGCAGAATTCCAAATCCAGCGCTCGCGCCAGCGTGCTGGCCATCAGCGTCTTGCCCAGTCCCGGCAGGCCGAGCAGCAGCGAATGGCCGCCGCTCAGGAGGCTGATGAGCATCAACTCGAGCGCCTCGCGCTGCCCGTAGATGACCTTGCCGACTTCCTTGATGAGGTGGTCATGCGCGGCCACAAGGCGTTTGACCAGTTCCAGGTCATTGGGGGCGGTGTCGCTTTTGGCCGCATCGCTCGCGGGTTTGACTGGTTCTTTTGTTGCGGAGTCCGGTTTGCCTGCTTCTGCCGACATGGGTTCCATCCTTTCTTAAATTGGCGCGTCATTAATCCAAGCTGATGCGAGAATGCTTATTGCAGTCAAGCGCGGCGCCAGCTTTTGGAGTAAGGTGGCTTGCCGCCTTCTTTTGAGCGGCTTCAATGGCCCAGGCGCCAAAAAGAAGGCGGCAAGCCACCTTACTCCAAAAGCTGGCGCTGCATCTTATCGCATTACATTCCGCCTCCTCGCATTAAAAGCGTGAAGAATTTTTGTATTGGAGCATAAAGCGTTTGGCGCCTTGCGCGTCGCGGTCGGCGGGACGCGTCGTGGCACGGCCATCGCCGTCGCCGTCGAGCATCGTCTGCTCTTTTTGGATCAGGTTGTCCTGCTGATAAATTTCTTCCACGCGCCGCTTGGTTTCCTGGAATATCTCGAGCGCCGAAAGAACGCCGTCGCCGTCCAGGTCGCTCTTGCGGTCCGTGAGCGTTTCGGCCAGGGCATGCGGAAACTCCGTCTCGTTATCCGCCTCTTTAACCTCGCTGGCGCACACGATGACGCGTCCGGGCGCCGCCAGGTCCTTGAGATATTTCCCGCTGGCCGCCGTCGTCAGGAAGATCAGCATCTGCCCGCGCGCAGAAGCGTTGAGCGCATCGCCCGGCTTGCGTCCCAGCGCGTCGCCAATCTCCTTGGCGCTGATGTCGGGACCGGGAATATTGAAATAGACGCCGGCCTTGTTGGAGTTGGAATGCCCGGCGAAGATGATCCAAAGAGGCCTGGTTGTCTGTGCGGCCTCTGAAATGCGCTTCAACTCCTTCAGCAGGTTTTCACGCGCGCAGTCGGGATAGGGCTTCAGTTCGCCTGCTCCATAAAGAACAGCGATGTCCTTTTCAGGGACGCCGAATTGGCCCTGGAAAGAATCCATCCAACTGCGAATGGTTTCAGAATATTGCCGATGATGCGCCTCATCGCCCGGCAGGCCCATGAAGATCCAAATCAACGGCGACACATAAGCCCTGGGCGCGGTGGGCGCAGCGTCTTTCAGATTGGATAAAGACAGCGGCGAATTTGCGCTGGATGAAGGGGAAGGCGCAGCGCGGACAGCGGAAGCCAGAATGCAAAAGGCCCAGATGATGAGCCCGATATATCGAAACGAAGCAGATGCCTTCATGAAAGAGCGCTTTCCAAAATCGCCACAGGCAGCCTACATGATGATTGCTGGCCGCAAAAGCAAAATCTCGCCCTAGTTTTTGCCGCCAAGCATGATGCGCATCGCATTGGGCGAATCAGGCCGCAGAGTGAAGCGCGCTTTATAGGCCTCGCCCAATTTGAGTTTGATGGTCACTTCGTAATCGCCATGAAAGCCGCGCAAGGCAACGGCGCCGTCCGCTCCGATTTCGCCGGATTGATTCGTGCGCCAGGTCTCGGTGATCAATTTTTTAAGGCGATGATAAACGGGCTTCGGGTCGAAATTTCTGTCCAGCAATCCTGCGCCGGGGACGAAAGGCCTCGGCCCAAAGCCCCACAGGTCTATCGCGTCCACCCAGGGATGGCTGAAGCACGTTGTGTAGAAGAGCTCATAGTATTCAGCCTGCAGGTCTTCGCTCCATTGTCCCGAACGCACCGGCCCTTCGATCTGCCCGGACTGGGTGACGCCGAATTCGGTGATATAGGACCGGATATCCTCTTTCGCGAACATATCCACCAGATCATAAACCGTGCGCATATCGGCCCACAAGCCGCGCGGACGATGGCAATGCAATCCCACGAAATCCACTTTGATGCCCTTTGACTTGAGCCATCGCGCCTGCTCCAGCAGCCCGCGGTCCATGTCGCGCGCGCGGCCAAAGCCAAACATTGACGGCTGCGCATAGGGCGCGGCGCAATCGCTGATGCCCAGCTTGATCTTGGGATTGAGCTTGCGCGCCAGCTCGAAGACCGCCGGCGATTCGGCATAGGCATGTTTTTCATTCACGACCTGCCAGGTCGCGATGCGGGCGCCGTATCGCTCCACCAGCTCGCGCGTATGGCGCAGCAGGTGTTCCTGGCGTTCGGCGCCGGACATGCCCCTGAGCCAGTGCGGCTCATAGCCCGTGATGAAGTGATACTGGACCTCAACCTTGTTCTTCTCGCACCAATCCACATATTTGTCCAGATCGCCGAAGAACGGCTTGTTCGGCTCCGGTTCCATCGTCACCCATTTGCCGCTGTAGCCGATGACGGAAAAATTGAATATCTGCGGGAAGAGAGCGAGGACCTTCTCCGATTCCAATCCTGGCTTCTCATTGGCGAATTGATAGCCGGTCGGAATCTCGAAATGATGCAGGCACGAGCCGAAGCGGAAGAGGCTGTCGGTCTGATGAATTTCCGCCGTCGCATTGCGCAGGGGGCGCCCGGCGGCGTCCACGAATTGCAGCGTCACGCTGCTCTTGCGGTATTTTTCAATATTGGGCTGGACGACGCTTTTCATGAAATTCAGTTGCGCCTGCCAGATATCCGTGGTGGCCGCGTCATTGGAAGTCGCGGAGGCGGTGGCCTGTGGCGCCGTCGCCGTTGGGGGCGGCGCCGCAGGCGGCGGCTTGCGTTCGTCGCGATAGATCGCCCATTCCGAGTTCTCATAAGCTTTGACGAAGTCGCGGTCGGGATTTTTAGGGAGCACAAAGTAATGAACGCCGTATTTTTTGCACAACGCCGCCAGCTGATTGTCGTCCAGCTCGTTCAGGTTCCGGCCCCGCGACAACTGCCGTTCGCCGCTGGCGTCATACATCGCGCCCGGCTGCAAGTCCTGCATTCGCCGCCACCATTCCTTGGCATAAGCGGCGTCGAAGTATTGCTGCGTCCCGTCGCGCCATTCGCTGACGATCGGGCGGTCCGAATACAGCCGGAAGCCGCCGGGCAGCGCGGGCGTCAGGAAGACGGTATCGGGCGGAGTGTGCTCTTTGGCCCACAGTTGCGCCTGCAGCCAGGGGATGGCGTCCGGCGCCGATTGTCCGTGGCCGGCGTTGAAAAACAGCGTCACGAATGCAATGGCCGCCGCCACCGCGCCGCATCGCAGCCCCAGCGTGAGCGCGCGCCAGGCCGGGCGCCCATCAGGCAGGCATGAGGCCAGCAGCGCCACCGCGATTGCCGCGCTCGGCGCCGAGACGAGCAGCCAGCCGCCATCGGCCCGGAAAAATGTTTCGGCCAGCGATTTGAGCGACACCACCGGCGCCAGCGAGAAATGGATCTGCCGCCAGGCGGCCAGGCATAAGATGAAAACAACGCCTGAGAAAGCCGCCTGGGCTTTTCCCAACCGCCCGCTCAGCAGCGCCGTCAGCAGGTTGAGCGCGAAGATCGCCGGCAGCAGCGGGATCAGCGCGGGAATCGCCAGCGTGAGAAACGTCGCCGTGGCCGCGATCCATTCCAGCCTCCGGCGCCCGAATGAAATCTGGCCGGAGGGATCGTCTTCATCGAAAGGCTCGCGCGGGGAGCGAAACAGGATGCGCCAGCCCCAGACGCCGATCCCGAGCGCCGCCCACCCTTCAGCCACGCCGTTGGCGATGACCACGAGCATCAGCAGCAGTAGAATCCCCGAGCTGCGGAAGACCTGCGCGCGGATGACGGCGGCAACCGGCGTGATCTCCGAGCCAATGATTCCCAAGGCGAAAAGCGCAAGGACGCCCAGCGCCAGGGCGCGAGTCTTGCGCCACGTTTCGTTCGGCATCGGAAAGCTCAGCGCCAGCGCGGCCAGCGCGGCCATCAGCAGGAAGCGCGGAATCTCGGGATTGCCCGGCGCCCACCACGAAAACGGAAACGAATGCTGCGACGAGCGGATGCGCGTCAACCGGATCCATTCGGCGTCGAACGTCTGCGATTGGCCGAGCATCGCATAAAGCCCCGGCGAAGCCGCCAGCAGCCCGAGCGCCGCGCAGGCCGCGATCCGGGGAAGTTTCAGGTTCCGCCATTCCAGCGCAATCCATGCGCCCAGCATCGCAAAGAGATAGGCCGCCGTCAGCGCGTGCAGATTGAAGAGGGCGCCCGTCAACAGGAACGCGATCCAATACCGTTCCTGATAAAACAATGCCAGGATGATGATCGCCAGCGGAAAAACCGCCCAGGTGTGCGTGAAGCCCTGCCAATAAAGGCTGGTGGAAGCCAGCGCCTGATGATGCCCCGCCGCCAGCAGCAGGGCGGCGATCAAGCCTGCGGCCCGCCGCCGGTAGATCGAAACACCCAGCCAATATGCGCCGGCAAAAACACCGAAGGCGGTCAGGCAGTGCAGCCAGAAGTATAGCGGCTGCAGCTCGACTTCCGAAACGGCGAAGGACAGGATTTGGAAAAAGAAACTCGGATAATGCGCGATGGTGCCGACCATGGGGTCGTTGGGAAATGTGCTCGGGTCGTTCACGCGCTTGAGAAACGCGATCTGCACACCCTGGTTGCCGACGCCGAACTGGTAGCCGGCGTACATGATTTGCGCCGCTGCCAGCAGGACGCACAATTCCAGCCACGGGAAATAGCGCAGCGCGGCGCCTGAATTCGGGCTGCTTATATCCTGGCCGCCTGAAGCATCGCTGCCTGAAATCGGAACGCCTGAAACTTGGCCGCCCGAATCCTGGCTGCCGGAATTTTGGCCGTCTGATTCCTGGCCGTCTGCGGCTTGGCCGTCTGAATTTTGGTCTGGTTCCTGCATGTTGATCGTAGAAACCGATTCAAGCGCGGCGCGATTTTTTTAGCCAGCGAAAAAGGTAGGAAGGAAGGCCAAACAGAGTGATTGAGGGCAGGCAGAATGATTGAGGGCAGAATGATAATGACATAAATTCATCGCTGATATTTATGTAAGGAAGCGAAGATTAATGCGGGTAGGAGAAGCGCCAGCTTTTGGAGTAAGGTGGCTTGCCGCCTTCTTTTTTGCGCCAGAGCTATTGAATCCGCCAAAAAAAAGGCGGCAAGCCACCTTACTCCAAAAGCTGGCGCCGCTTCCGACCGCATTACATTGCGCCCAGGCAAAAATTCGTTACTGAATCTGCTACTCGGCGCACGATGATGCTCTATGCGGACTGCAGCTAATCGTGCAAGACTGGGAGCGCCAGCATCCTGCTGGCGTGTCCATCGCGGCTAATCTCGCGTAGAAACCACATCACCCTTAACGGTCCATCCATCCTGCCCATAGATCAGGGGGATATACCAGTAGCGATAGTATATCTTTGCGTTCATGAGCGTGTCGCCGGCGCGGCTTTCGATGGCTTCGTCCATGGCTTCTTTCAGATTGGGCTGCGACTTGGTGGGGACGAAGATAATGATATGAGAGATATCCTCGCCTTCGCCGGTTCCCCTCGGAGCGAAATCGCATGGAATATTTTTCGTACTCATGACCGTGAAGTCCATCAAACGCACGGTGCATCCGGATATCGCGGCCGCGACGCCCGCCAGCAGCATTAGAACGAATATTCTTTTCATTGCGGTCTCCTTTCTTTGCGTGTGGAATTCAACTTTCAAGCAGCGCTACTTCGCGGGTGTGGCATTGGCGCCTTTATGCAGGCCGCTGACTTGATAAACGTCTCCCTTTACGATCATGGTATATTCGCCATAGATCAGTGGGACATACCAGGAGCGGTAAGAGATCACGCCATTAAGCAGGACATTGCCGCCGCCGCGTTCGAGGGCGCGATCCGCCGCCTCCTTGATATCCGGAGTGCCCGTGGGGATCACAAAGATAATCGAGCGCGTGTCTTCTCCCTGAAACCGGCCTTTGCATTCTTTGGGGTCCAATCCCAACATGACGTTTTTGCTGCTGATCATCGTGAAGTCGGAAACCCGGGAACACCCCATCGCGATGAGCGCAATCAGCGCCAGGCATCCGATGGATAATCGTCGCATCATTTTTGTCTTCTCCTTTCCCTGAGATTATGGATTCTTTTCATTTTCTTTTAACTGATGATCCATAGCGATAGCCTCCGCTTGCGGCAATATCAACTATGAAAACGCCCGTGGTTTCTTGAATGCTCAAGGAAGCCACGGGCGATCAATCAGACAAACGCAACCCGCTTTCAACAGGATCGCCTGCCGAAAACAGAAAAACTACTTGATGGCATTGCCGGACATCTGAACGCTGTCAAAGCTGAAGAGAAGCGGAATCGGGAAGAACGGAACGCTTTGGCGGCTGGAGTACAAATCCACCACTTTGGTGGCCTTGTCCGCTTTGGCCTGCGCCGTCAACATCGAGCCCACTTCGTCAACCGTAACGGTATCCGTCAGCACCAGGGGTATCCATCCCTGACCGGCCGTGTCGCCCGTCAGAAGCGGGATAAACAACAGATACCACCCCGTGCATCTGGCATTGATGTGCTCGACGTTGTCGCCCGATGCAGACAACGCGCAGCCATTGAGTCTGGGGGCCTTGCAGGTGGCGATTGACGCGCATCCAAATGACACGATCAGCGCGCATGCTACGACGGCCAAAGCCGCCTTCCGATAAAGATTCATAAACCTTCCTCCTAGGTAAGAATGCAGGCGTTTCAACGCCTTTATAAAAGCATAAAAGCAATGCGGCGTGATTGCAAGTAAATTTTCTCGCCAATCCGCAAAAAATTATCTAAGCCGATAGATTTGAATGCGCTTATTTTGGAAGACGGGAGCGCCCAGGGTCTCGGGATCATAAGCGGCGATATCGCCCGCGAACATCGCGCGCTCGAGGGGCCCGACGTAAAGATAGCGGACTCCGGACTGATGAACAAAGGCGCGAAACATCCCGACCGGCATCCGGCCCGTAAAAAGATCCCGTGTATCACGCAGCCTTTCCTGCGAGTAACTGGTTTCGACGTTGTGGCCATAAAAGACGCGGTTGCCGGAAAGAAACGGTATCGCGCTGCCGCGTTCCGGCCCGGCCCAGACCACCTCGCGCCAATCGCTGTTGCGCGCCAGCCATTCCATCGCGTCCGCTTCCTCGAAATGGATGTATTGAGTCTTCAATAGCAGAGGATCGGCGCCGAGACTGGTATCGTAGATCGCCCAGAACGTGCGCGGCGCCAGCGCCAGCAGCACAATGGCAAACGCCGCATGCCGCAGGCGCCGAATACGACCGCGAACAAGACGCGGCGCCGGCGAAGCGCAAGCGGAGCAAGCCGAGACCGAAGAGAAGGTTGCTGTTTTGCGCCAGCGCGCCAGCGGACGGATGATCCATGCCTCGAGGCCGGCCACAGCGGCAAACGCCAGTCCGATCGGCAATCCTTCGATCATGCGCCGCGGGAAGGACACGGGTTGCGGGGCATTGAGGACCGCGACGCCCACAACCACCCATACGATGATGAACATCGCCTCCGGCCGCCGGCGGCGCGGCCAGAGCGCCGCCATCCCGAATGCGGCGGCGATCAGATAAACATCCAGCATGGCAAACCACTCCCACCAGTATGCCCACCGCAGATAGTTCTGCGCCTCGATCGCCTTATACATCGGTTCCTGGGATAGGAACCGAATCTGCAACAGGATCGGGGCCGAGGCGAAGAGCGCAAAAAGCGCCGTGGCGGACAGCAGCGTCGCCGGAAGGCGCCGCGCCACAATCCAGCGCCAAACAAGCGCCGCCACGGCGATTGCAGCGAGTGGAGGCACATCATAAGGATGAATCCACCCGAGCGCGAAGCCCGCCGCCGCCGCGCCGGCGCAACTGGATTTCCAGCAACGAGGGCGCTTCAGCGACTGGAGAAATGCGCCGCATGCAACGACGTAGAAAACCAGCGAAAAACTGAAATGCGGAAACAGGATGCAGCACTTCATGATATTGGCTTCCGTGTTGCAGACGCGGCCCCAGCCGCCCGCGAAGAGAGCCAGCGCCGTGATCCACAATCGTCGCGACGGCCGCGACGGCGCCACGAATCCCGTCAGCCAGAAAACGGCTAGCGCCAGCGCAAACGCCGAGGCGAGGCGGGTCGCATTGTAAACGAGCGGCAAGGTTTGATAAGCCGGAGGATCGGCGCCGGCGCGCCATTTCAAGAAGTTTCGGTAAACCGCCGCAGCGTGTCCCATCGCGATATGAAGCGGATAAAGGAACACAGCCTTGCGCGAAGTGCAGTCGTAAAGATTGAGCGTCATCCATTCGCCGCGATAGCCCGGGCGCATCTTGGCGAAGTAGGTGTTGTTGTCGTAGGGATCGGAGCTCCAAAGGTAGATGTGGCCTTCCGGAGTTCGCGCCAAGCCATACCAGACAGGGAAAGACGAAATGATTGCCGTCGCCACGGCCAACAAAAAAGCGACCTTGGCGGCTTTGGAGATGGCGGGAGGCTTCTTCATACTATTAAGGTATTAAATTAAATGTTCTCCGCATTTTGCGTAGATCTTTTAGGATGCGGCCTCGGCCACCTTATGGCATTGTTATCAATGTAAAATGTAAAATGAGAAATGAGAAATTGAAAATGAGACCGCGCGCGGCAGGCATAGGATGCAGGTCTGCGCAATGCTGTTACCGGGATGGGTTGTCATTTTTCATTTCTTATTTCTCATTTTTCATTTTACATAATGCTAACACCTAATCAATTTTGGTTTGATAAGGACTCATTCCACTTGCGTTGGAAGAGAGGATTGCGCCGCCTGGATGAATTCTGAAACTTTTTCCTGGGATTTGCGTCCGGGCGCGGCCTCCACGCCCGAGGCCACGTCCACGGCCCAGGGCTGAACCAGCTGGACGGCGGAGGCGACGTTTTCAGGAGTGAGGCCGCCGGCCAGAATAATGCGATATCGCCGCGCCGCGCTGGTCAGGAGCGTGTGATCGAACGTCTGCCCCGTGCCGCCCCAGAGATTGGGATCGGGCGTATCGCAGAGGTAGCCGTCCACCTGGAAGTCCGCAAAGCGCTGAACGGCTTCCGCGCCCGTGATACGAAAGGCTTTGAAGACCTTATATCCCTCGCGCCGAAGCGATGCGGCGGTTTCGTTCGTCTCAAAGCCGTGCAATTGAATCGCATCCAATCCGCACTCGCGCGCGACGGCCAGCATCGCCGCCAGGGGACTGTTGACAAACACGCCCACCATCAGCGGCGGATGCGGCAAAGCGGCTTTCAGGCTTGCGATGATGCGGCGCGCCGATTCCGGATCGCAATAGCGGGGACTCTTCTCATAGAGAATGAATCCCAGCATGTCGGCGCCCTGCGAGGCGGCAAACATCGCGTCCGATTCATTCGTGGTTCCGCAAATTTTTATCTGAGGTCGCATATCCGGCAGCCTGTATAGTTCCGTTCGAGAAATGTGGCGCTATTTGCGCAGTCTGTCACGGACTTTTTCCAGCCACTTCTCGATGCGCGGCTTTATCCCGAGCCCGAAGCCAAACGGCTTGCGGCGCGGCGCGGCGGGCGGGCGCCGCCATAAATCCTCCAGCCTTTTAGCTAAAGCTCCTCCTGGCACGGACAGACACAGACTGACACGGACAGGCACGGACGGGCACGGACCATGCAGACATCGCACCCCCTCTCCGCGTCTCCCCCTCTCCGCGTCTCCCCTCTCCGCGTCTCCGCGTCTCGCCGTATCCGGCGCGGGCTTCGGATCGGCAGCCCAGGCGGCCAGCGGGGCATAAACAGCATCCGGGGCATAATGGCGTTCGATCCACGCGCGCGCGCGCTGGTTTTGCTCTTTGCCCAGCAAGGGATTCGCATGGTGCGCCAGCAGCGCGTCGCAGAAGCCCTGCGCATCGCCGATTGAAAAAACACTGATGGCATTTTCTGCAGCGAGCGATTGCGTGATCGCACTCAGCGCCGTCGAGACCACCGGGGTTCCCGCCAGGATCCATTCCGTAATCCGGTTGCGATGGCCCAGACGCCCTTCGATGGTATCGGCGTCAATATTCACGGCCACGTCCGCCTCGGCGTAGTAGTTCCGCACTTCCTCCAGCGGAACCCATCCCGCCATGACGAATCGCTCACGCAGCGGCGAAGCGGCGATCAGCGCCTCGAACCGCTGGAACGTGCGGATGTTGTGCCCTTCGATCGCGCCGCCTGTGGAAACATAATAGAGACGCGGCTCGCGTTCCATCGTCCGCCGCAATCCCTCGAACAGCGTGTCCACGTCCGTCCACGTGTTGTAGCCGCCCGTCCAGAGAACGATGAAGGCGTCTTGCGGAATGCGCCGCCCGCGTGCCACGGCTGCGGTAGGCTTCAGTTCCACGGATGGAATGACGGGCGGCATGTTGATGACCAGCCGCTCGGGATCGCTGCGTTCGTTGATTCGCCCCGCCAAGAGCAGCTCGCCCAAAAGGGCGTGGCGCTGCGGCTCGGAGCACGTCGAAAAGCGGTCGCCCCACAGCAGGCTGGGAACGACGAGATTCCACTGGTCGCGAATGGAGTCATCGTTTTCATGAACGGCGGCCAGCATTTGGCGCTCGGCCATCAGATGACCGTTGAAGTCCAGCCAGATCGGACATGGCAGATGTGCTTGGGCGAGGCTGGCGCACATGATATCGGACGTAGCGACGGCGGCGGCGAAGGGTTTTTGCGCGTTCAAGGCGCGGCACATCTCGCCGATTGTTGGCGCATCAAACGCCACGCGCCACAGTTCGATGCCGCCGGGCAAGGTGGTATCGCTCGCCTGTTCCCATCCCCGCGTGGGCGCCCCGCCAAACGGCGCCACGGCCACAACGATTTCATGTCCGCGCCGCGCCAGATACTCGGCGATACTCCACGTTCGCAGCGCCGGCGCCGTCAAGCTTCGCGGCCTTTCCGCCGGCAGCGGCCCGATGCCAAGAATGAGGAGGCGGGATGTGTAAGCAAAAGATTCCATGCTTTTAGATTATGGCAAACCATCTTCGAAATCAAAAAATGGCAAGGTTTTTTTACTCTGCGAAGCCACTGTATCCTTCTTCAGTCCCGCATCGGGTCTTGAATCAGGGGGCCTCCTTTTGCACGAATAAACTTCTCCCTGTGCCCCCTGCAATATCTCAATCTTGTCATGCATCATGAGGAGCCCAAGTGAATTACCCCACCAATCGCTAGGAATTTCGCTTCTCTTTAGCAGCTGATTTCTGCTGAGAGGCTTCTCTGCCTGATTCAATGTCTCCAGAAGAACGAGCGC
>JAPLSP010000718.1 GCA_026398575.1 Candidatus Sumerlaeota bacterium
CCACCAAGTTCCAGAACTCTTCCGAAATCTCCCATGTTTGTATACGAGCCACGATTGGCCTCCGTCAGCAGGATTAGCAACTGGCGGATTATGGACTCATGGCTTATGAGGTCAAGCCTTTATTTGTAGATAAGCACTTAGATGTTCATGCGAATGATGTTATGACTTCAGTTGGGCTGGATTGTATGAATAGACAGCCGACGCATTGGTAAGATGTAACGATACTCCATCTGATATGAAAGGAAACAACAATGAATAACCTTATGTCGCAATTATTGAAAATCGGCATATTACTAATCTATGGCGCTATGTATTTATTTTGTTCGAATATTTTGGAAAAGCCATCAGGAAGTGAGTTGTCTCATGTTGTGAAATTAGTATTATCAACAGAGTATCATAGAGGCGATCTGCATCCCGCTGAAAAATTTGAAAAAATTATACAAAACGGCGCTTCGCGGACTGCAATTGAATCTATCCTGATGGATTATATTTCCAGCCCCTCATTGTTATCTGCATATTCAAATGTAAATTTAGACGCGGGCTTTTATGTTGATCGCGCCATAGAGGCTTTAGGAGATATGAAAAGCAGTCAAGCCATTGCTTTGCTAGAAGATTTAGCCACGACATCATTGGGGCGCCTCTCGCGAGTCGCAGTGCGCGCCCGCGTCAAGATCGGAGGAGAAGCATTAATGCAATTTGCAAAGGATTTGCCCAAAGCAGCCAGAGGGTCTTACCATGATACTGTTTCGCCAATGTTTGATGAAATGCAAAATATTCTTCAGTATAGACCTCCTGTAAAGGATTATATTATATATGATGAAATCCTCTATGAAATGAGTGAACCATATCGTTTAAGCGAATTTAGGGAAAAAGCGATGAAAAAGCTATTGCAGTTATCGGATAAAGATTGCCAGCGCTATGCTGAGCAAGCCTTAGGACAAATAACCGTTGTTCCTGCCGACAAACGGACGAAAATTAATCGTTAGCTTTGCGGGGCAATAATTCCAGAATAAGAAAAAAAGCAAAATGCCATGACAAAAACTATTATCAATCTATTTTTGATTATTTCATTAATATTTCTTCTCAAAGGTAGCATTGCTTCGCAAGAGATAGACGTGAGAAAAATAGTTGATATGCAGTTACGATATGAGCCACACATTGGCGATCCATCTCCTGCTGATGAAATTCGCTCATGGCAAAAGTTTGGCGTAGCAAAGAGCTCTGTAGAAAAAATTCTAATCGAAAATATATCGTCCTCTTCTCTGATGAACTCACAAAATTATATTACCATAAAAATATTTAATAGATCAATATCATTTCTAGGTGATCTGAAAACTAGTCATGCCGCTGGCATTTTAGAGGATATTGTATCATCATATTCAGTTAATCAAGATTGGCGGGCAGATATTCGCCGTGATATTGCAATAATTGCTCGTGTGAATATTGGCGGAAAGGGTTTAACCGATTTTTCACAGAGAATCACGTCTGACAAGAGTACCTCCCCATCCAGCGCGCGCTCGGCATATTCCAGAGGCTTGCTCTGGACGGTGCTATATAATAAACCGGATGACAGCGATCTGATGATGTATGACGAGCTTCTTTATGAAGTCAATGAAGGCTATCGCGTCAGTGATTTGCGTGAGAATCTGCTGAAGCGGATGGAAAAACTGAACCTGCCAGGCTATGCGGAATACGCCGCAAAAGGCCTTGAATATGTGCGATCAATTCCTCCTGATAAGCGGGCTAAATTGCAGCGCTGATGTCTCACCCAGCCCGCTGGCCTTTCCCATTCGCGCGGCATTAAACTGCGTGAAGATCAAGAATCCGATGACGGCGATGACTGCAAGAAGGCCTATCACAGCGCCTGCTGAATTTTTCGCTCGCGCCGCAATTGGCGGACAAATTGAATGAGTGTTGGGATTTTGATGGCGACGCGTTGCCCCAAGTCTGTATGTTCGGCCAGCCAGACTTCGCCGAATCCTCCGCTGCCGATCATTCGGTCCAGGCGATAGTTGCTGATGATTTCGCCGGCGTGATAAACGGAAGCCATGGCGGGCGCTCGATGGAGAGAGAGGATTGATTTGATATATAATATGCTATGTCGCTTTAATTTACCCGCAATCGGGGCGGCGTCAAGTGAATTTATCGGCCTATAGCGACTTTGAGCCCATGTAATGAAAGAAGAACGGCAGCGCCAAAATATACCTTGCCATGAAATTTTCAGCCATTAACATCTTTCCCCCAGCATTTGGCGCCCATCTTTTCCATAGGTAGTTCTCTGAATGAAATCCCTCGATAGCATGTTGTTGCCCGTGATTCCGCTCAAGGATCTGGTGGTCTTTCCCCATACCTTCATGCCGCTGTTTCTGACGCGTCCGGCTTCGATCAAGGCGCTGGACGCAGCGGCGGAAAACAACAATATGGCCTTCCTCGTCGCGCAGAAACGCGAGGAAATTGAAGATCCGGCCATGGATGATCTTTATGCCTTCGGCACCATCTCCGAGATCAAGCACGTGATCAAGCTGCCCGACGGATCGGTCAAAGCGCTGGCCGAAGGCAAACAGATGGCGCGTGCCGAAAGCTATCTGGCCCGCGAGGACTATTTCACGGCGCTGGCCACGCCTTGCGTGGAAGCGACGATCAACGACAAGAAACTGATAGCTCTTGTCCGCGTCCTCAAGAATCAATTCGAGCGCTACGTCGCCCTGTCGCCGCGCCTGCCGGACGAAGTGTTCCTGTCGGTCCGCGGCGTGGAGGACCCGTTGTTGCTCGTCAGCGCCATCGCGAACTACAGCCTGCTGTCAGTCATGGACAAACAGCATATCCTCGAAGAGCCGAACACGAACAAAAAATGCCTCCTGATGACGCGGTTGCTGGGCCAGGAGGTCGAGATGCTCGAGGTCGAGAGCAATATCATTGACCAGGTCAAATCGCAAATCGGCAAGAGCCAGAAAGAATATTTTCTGAACGAACAGATGCGCGCCATCGAACGCGAACTCGGCGTCAACAGCGAAACCGAGAGCGAGCTGGACGAGCTGGCCAAGGCGGTCGAAAAAGCCGGGATGAGCGTGGAAGCGCGTGAAAAAGCCGCCAAAGAGCTGGCCCGTCTGTCGCGGATGCAGCCGATGTCGCCCGAAGCGACCGTGGCGCGCACGTTCGTGGAGTGGCTGGCCGAACTGCCGTGGACGAAGCGGACGGAAGATCAGCTGGATTTGGAGCGCGCTCAAAAAATCCTGGACGAGGATCATTACGGTCTGCATAAAGTCAAGGAACGCATCATCGAGTATCTGGCGGTGCTCAGCCTGTCGAAGGAGATGAAAGGCCCCATCCTGTGCCTGGTTGGCCCGCCCGGCGTCGGCAAGAGCTCGCTGGCCCGCTCGATTGCGCGCGCGATTGACCGGAAATTCGCCCGCATCTCGCTTGGCGGCGTGCGCGACGAGGCGGAAATTCGCGGGCACCGCCGTACCTATATTGGATCGCTTCCGGGCAAAATCCTCCAATCCATGAAAAAGGCCGGGACCATCAACCCCGTTCTGCTGATGGACGAGATTGACAAGCTCAGCAGCGATTTCCGCGGCGATCCGGCGGCGGCGCTGCTCGAAGTGCTCGATCCGGAGCAAAACAAAACCTTCAACGATCATTACCTGGAAGTGGACTACGACCTGTCGCACGTGATGTTTATCACGACGGCCAATACCACCGACGCCACGCCGCCGGCTTTGCTGGATCGCATGGAGGTTTTGCGCCTGCCGGGCTATACGGAACAGGAAAAGCACAAAATCGCGCAGCAATTCCTGATTCCCAAGCAGGCCAAGGCCAACGGACTGGGCGAAGGCAAAATCACCTTCACCTCCGAGGCCATTCAAACGATCATTGTGAACTACACGCGCGAAGCGGGCGTGCGCAACCTGGAGCGCGAAATCGCCACCGTGTGCCGGAAAATGGCTCGGGATTTCGTGCGCAAGAAACAACAGCCCCGGCAGATGGTGGTGACGGTCAAACGCGTCCGCGCCTCGCTCGGGCCGGTGCGCCACAAGGATATGGAATTGCACAAGCCCGATGAAATCGGCGTCGTGACGGGACTGGCATGGACCGAAACAGGCGGCGAATTGCTGCCCATCGAAACGATCGTGATGAAGGGCAAAGGCGATCTGCAGCTGACCGGACATCTGGGCGAAGTGATGCAGGAATCGGCCAAGGCTGCGCTCAGCTATGTGCGCGCCCATTGCGAGGAGTTCGGGATTGATCCGGAATTCAAGAGCAAATTCGATATTCACGTCCACGTCCCGGAAGGCGCCATCCCGAAAGACGGGCCTTCGGCGGGCGTGGCGATGGCCACCTCGCTGGTTTCGGCGCTGGCGCAGCGTCCCGTGCGCCAGGACATCGCGATGACGGGTGAGATTACGCTGCGCGGACGCGTGCTCAAGATTGGCGGCCTGAAGGAAAAGGCCCTGGCGGCGCATCGGGCGCACATCAAGCGCATCATCATCCCCGAGGATAACGTCAGCGATTTGCAGGAGATCGAAAAGGACGTCCGCAAGCAAATGAAATTTGTTCCCGTCAAGACTTTAAGCGAAGTCTTCAAGGTTGCATTCACATAAGAGGAGCATTTCCGCCATGAAAACAGGGCTGGTCACAATGCAAATACTCGAAGGTATAGCGCGAGGAGAAAAAGCAATACACGAAGGCCGAGTACTTTCCCATGAACAGGCCAAGAAGAGAATGAAACGATATATATTAAAAGAGCGTGATGTATTCGATTGAAGGTATTGAAAACATTACAAATATAGAGATCGAAAGGGAGGACATCCATGCCAGTGTATGAGTATGCGCATCGAGAGGCCGGCGCCTGCTCAAAGGGGCCGTCCTTTGAATGCTTTCAATCCATGAAAGACGAGGCGCTGAAGACCTGTCCGGAATGCGGCCAGCCGGTTTATCGCGTCATCGGCGCTCCGGGCATCGCGACGCCCAAGACCAATACCGAACTGAAAAACCTGGGCTTCACAAAACTGGTTCGCCGCGACAGCGGAGTCTATGAAAACGTCACGGCAACCAGCGGCGAAAGCCGGTATATGGAAGCCGGCAAGCCTGAAACCCTTCCGCATTTGCGCAAGAAAATCGAAGACTAAAAAAATCGCCAGGAGCCAAACCTAATCTCATGCCATGCAGCTTCCCACGCGTTCCCGAACCGGAATTCATGAACATGCCTGAAGAGGCGGAAGCCTACTCCGTCGCCGATTTTTCAGAGGTCAATCAGGCGTTTGCCGACCGGCTGGTCGAGCTGGCCGGCTCAATCGGATACGCCGACGCGCTGGACGTGGGATGCGGTCCGGCGGACATTCCCATTCGAATCATTCGCGTCCGCCCCGCTTGGCGCATCACCGCCCTGGACGCCTCGCCCGCCATGATCCAGTGGGCGCGGCATAATATCCTGGCCGCCGGTTTGAGCGCTTCGATTCGCATCGAGCTGGCCGACGCAAAAAACACGCTGCTGCCGACAGCCGCCTTTGATGTCATCTTCTCGAACAGCATCCTGCATCACGTTTCCGATACCGGCGCGTTTTGGCGCGAGATGAAGCGTTTGGGCCGTCCGGGCGCGGTCCTCTTTCTCAGAGACCTGGCGCGCCCCGAAAGCCCTGAGGCTGCGCGCGCGATCGTCCGGCAATATGCCGGCGCCGAATCGCAGCTCTTGCAGGATGAATATTATCGCTCGCTTCTGGCGGCATACACCGTGGACGAGGTCCGCGGGCAATTGGCGAGCGCCGGACTGGACACCTTGCAAGCCGAAATGGCGACCGACCGCCACCTGGATATTTTTGGGCGCCTCGCGTAGGCGAAAGAATAGAAAGGAGCACCAATCCATGGCAGATGGAAGTTTTGCCGGCGACAAAAAAAAGCCCATGCGCTCCCCGCTTGCCGCCATCGAAAAATGGTTCATCCAGAGCAACGTCCACCGCTTCCCTCAATGGATTGAAGGCCGGCATCTGACCTTGCTCACCATCATCTGGTCCTTCGGCATGATTCTCTTTGGCGCGCTCGCCGGCTATACGCATTGGCGGCACTGGCTCTGGGGTTCGTCGGCGATGCTTTTTTTGCAGTGGTTCACCGATTCGTTCGACGGCTCGCTGGGGCGCTATCGCAACGCCGGACTGATCCGCTGGGGATATTGCATGGACCATTTCCTCGACTTCATCTTCATGAGCTGCATCTTCGTCGGCTACCTGTTTCTCTTCATGGGCGACTTTCTGGCGCTGCTCGGCCTGATTGCCCTGATGATCATCTATCAGGCCATGATGGTCAATTCGTGGCTGACCTTCGCCGCCACCAACGAATTCAAAATCACTTACCTGGGAGTCGGCCCCACCGAAGTCCGTCTCTTCTTCGCCATCATTAATACGATCATCATCTATGCAGGGGCGACATGGGTCCTTCAGGCGCTCCCCTATACCATCGCAGTCAGCTTCGCCGCGCTCATTTTCATCGTCTGGCGCGACCAGCGGCGCATCTGGTACATTGACCTGGCGATCAAACGCCAACAAGAATGTAAAATGGAAAATGAAAAATGAAAAATGAGAAATCAGGAATGTAAAATGAGAAATGTAAAATGACAGCCTATCCCGGCAACGGCATTACGCAGCCCCTCGCTATTTGCCTGCCGCGCGCGGTCTCATTTTCAATTTCTCATTTTACATTTTACATTGAGGTTCCGCATCATTTGACAGATGCGCGCGGGCTCATTTTCAATTTCTCATTTCTCATTTTTCATTTTACATTATTTCGCCTTCTCCCCTTTGCCGCTTCCGGGTTTGCTCGTGGGGATTGCCTGCAGGTGGGGCGGAAGGGCGTCGGCGGGATAGGTGGGGAAATGGAGTTTGGCCCAGGGAACAAAAGGCGCGCTGGCCTTGAACTGCCCGCCGCTGCGGTCCACGATCGCGATGAAACCGAGAATCTCCGCGCCTGCCGCACGCGCCAGCGTTTCAACTTTTTGGATGGAGCCGCCGGTGGTTGTCACGTCTTCGGCCAGCAGGACTTTTTCTCCCGGTTTGAGCGTAAAGCCCCGGCGCAGGACCATCTCGCCGGCCTCTTTTTCCGTGAAGATCGCCCGCGCGCCGAGTAACCGAGCCAATTCCTGCCCGAAAATAATCCCGCCGATGGCCGGGCTGATGACCGTCTGGATATCCTTGGCGTTCGCAAACCTGCCGACGATCTCTTTGCAGATATCCTCCAATATGCGCGGATACTGGCAGATCTGCGCGCACTGGAAATAGTATTGCGAATGCAAACCGGAAGCGAGAATGAAGTGCCCCTGCAGCAAAGCGCCGGTTTCGGTCACGATGCGTTTTTGCTCGGGTGTCAGCATGTCCAGACCCATGGGCAGGACTCCTTTTGATAGTAAGGATAAAACAAGAGCGAATCTGCCTTTGAATTCCCAGGTCGCATCAAGTCCGAATCGCGCGGCGCCGAATGGTAGGCCGCTCCGCTCCGTCGGGCGGCCTTGGCGCGC
>JAPLSP010000324.1 GCA_026398575.1 Candidatus Sumerlaeota bacterium
GTTCGCCGGCATACTGGGCTTTCAGCGACTCGAATTCCGCTTGGGCGTCAATTTCCACGGCTGTCAGGCCCGGACAAATGCAGACGGGCGAGGGTCCGACGGAAACATCCAGGCAGGCGGAGAGGGAGTGGGCGGGATCCGTCGAAAACAGCAAAACTTCCTTATCGGATAAATCTCGAGCCAGGCGCACCGCCGTCGCGCAAGCCAGCGTGGTTTTTCCCACTCCCCCTTTGCCTGCGAAAACCATCAGTGACGTTTCCGGAAGGGGCAGGTCCGGGGGGCCTTCGACCCTCGGTTCCGGGCCGAGGATTTCCGTGGTTGATTCGACATCCGAAACAACGGAGGAGATGCGCGCAGCGCGGGTTTCGTTCAAGCGGAACACCTGGACCCAGAACGACTCGAGCAATGGGAGGCCGCGGATTTCTTCGGGATGGAGCGGTACCCCCCAAAGCGCGTATCGCGACACTTCATCGGGGAGCTCCCGCAACTCGCTCATCTGGCTGTTGCGTTCGCACTCGCAGACGGGACATGGACTGGCCGGATAGAGCTGATTGACCACGATCCCGCCGATCAGGATTTTTTGCCGCTCCAGTTCGCCGATGAACAGGGCGGTCTCCGCGACCGCCAGCGGTTCGGCGATCATCACAGGAACAAAGCAACATCGCTTCTGGTCCACGAGCAGTTTCTTGGTCTGTTTGACCGAATCCGCCATCCCGGCGAGAAAGTGGTCGAGATCGTCGCGGCTGTCGTCGTCGCGATAGAGTTTTCTCAGGTAGCGATGCTTGGCGAGCATGGCGTCCAAAACGCCGAGCCATTTCTTCAGGCTCTCGGGCATCGCCAGCAGCCTCATGGTGTGTCCCGACGGAGCGGTATCCACGATGATGCGCCGATACTTGCGTTCGCGCACCCATCGGGCGATTTCAAGAAAACCCATGAGTTCGTCGAGTCCCGGCAGCGAAAGGCCGAGAAAGCGGGCGATGTCCTGATGGTCGAGAAATGTCCCGCGCGCGGCGATCTCCTGAATCTTACCGGCATGTTCAGCCTTGAAGGCATCGAGAGATTTCTGGGCGTCGAGTTCGAGAATCTTCAGGTTGGGCGGGGGTGAAAAACCGGCGACACTATCGGTGAGCGAGTGGGCTGGATCGGTCGAAACGATCAGAAAAGAATCCTCGGGGAAGCAATGCGCCAGCCGCAAAGCGGTGGCCATGGCGCACGTTGTCTTGCCAACGCCGCCTTTGCCCCCGAAGAATACCAGTCGAAGGTTGCGATCCTGCACGAAAGAAGGGATAGTCACAGTGGGCATCTCGCTCACGCCTCCAGATCATTCCACAGGTCTTCGTTTTGCGCATCTTCGTCGGACCTCGCATCTTCCTTTTCAACATCCGGCTCGCTGTCCTACGCGCCATCGGCGTGCGTTTCGTTGACCTCTTCGCAAGACTCCTCATCGGCGCCGGCCGTATCGCACTCGCGCTTGTCAATTCGATCGAGCCGGTCGAGCAGCGTCTTTTCCTGCGCATTGAATTCTTCTTCGGTGATCTGCCTGGTTTCCAGCCTCATATATAATTCTGTCAGTTGGGCGGTAACGTTATCCTTCTCACTATCCAGTTCCTGCTGAGCGGCGTCATGCACCTTGCGAACGACCCAGAAAATTCCATGAAGGGGGGACAGGAGAATATCATCAATGAGGAACATCCGATACCCCTTGCTGCCTTGCCGACGTGGCGGGCGCCGGGTGCGTCCCGACATATAGCTTGGCCCCGAACTTTCAGGAATGACTCAGCGCGTCTATCAAAGCTGGCGCCGAATAGTAGGCCGGCCCGCTCCGTCGGGCGGCATCGGCGCGCGATGGCCGCCC
>JAPLSP010000165.1 GCA_026398575.1 Candidatus Sumerlaeota bacterium
CTTTTGGAGTAAGGTGGCTTGCCGCCTTCTTTTTAGCGCCAAGGCTATTGAAACGCCAAAAAGAAGGCGGCAAGCCACCTTACTCCAAAAGCTGGCGCCGCTCCTATCTGCATGAATCTTCTCTTTTCGCATTGATATTCGCGAAGTTTCTATGTGATCGCATTTACGAATATGATTATTAAGGTATCCAACATGGCTACTCCTCGCATCATCGCCGTTATCCCGGCTCGCTATGCTTCCACGCGATTCCCGGGCAAGCCGCTGTATCGGCTGGCGGGCAAGCCCATGATTCTGTGGGTGATCGAACGCGCCCGCGCCGTGAAGCAGATAACAGCGGTTTATGCGGCGACGGACGATCAGCGCATCTTCGATGCCGTCGTGGCGGGCGGCGGACAGGCGATCATGACTTCGGACAGGGCGCGCTCGGGATCGGACCGCATCGCCGAGGCCATCGCGAATCTGGAGGCCGATGTGATCGTCAACCTGCAAGGCGATGAGCCTTTGCTACGCCCGGAGACCATTGAAGCGGCGATTGAGAAATTATTGGAGGATGCGGAGTGCGACGTTTCGACGACGTGCGTGGAAATCCGCACGCGGCGCGAATTTGAGAATCCCAACAACGTGAAGGTCGTGATGGCGCGCGACGGCCAGGCGCTCTACTTTTCGCGCTCCCCCATTCCAAGCCCGGCGCGGCGTCAAGAGAGCGATCTTTGCGACGGGCGCCTGTTCGGTTACAAGCATCAGGGTTTATACATCTATCGCCGCGAAGCGCTGCTGGCGTTTTCGCAGCTGGAAGCCGGCGCGTTGGAGGAAATTGAAAAGCTGGAACAGCTGCGCTACCTGGAACACGGCTACAAAATCAAAGTCGCCGTCACGCCGTATGACTCGCCCGGCGTGGATATGCCTGAAGACGCGGAGGAAGTGGAGAGAAAGCTTGTGGCAGGTAAATAGTCAGGAAATTTATTTTTCAGCAGCTAAACCTCCGGCCTTTGCTATTTGCTAAAGCAGGTCGAGAAGCCGCGCTGAAGCGCGCTGGGGGTAAGATTATGCCTCCCGACACCCCTGCTGAAGCAGGGTGCAAAGAGGAGCCGGCTGAAGCCCGGCTAAAATGACAGCCGTTTTGCTTTATAAGCTTTTGCACATATATTTAGGCTAGAATGATGAATCATCATTCTGCCCTCAATGATCCTGCAAACACCTACACAAAATGCGAAGGACTATTTAGCTCAACGCATAGTCTATGGCGCTGCTTAAAACTTCGGCTTTACAGAGACCCGGCATTCGGCGATTTTTACGGTTGCCAGGTCTATCTCCTGATCCAGCTTGGGCAACCGGACCATTCGGCGCTCGCCCGGTTCGACGTTTTCAATCGGCTCGCACTTGAGCTTGACGGTCGAACCATCCTTCTGAACGGCGCTCACGGTGAGGACGATCTTGTCGGCCCGCTTCGGGGCTTTGCTTTCAAGAAAGCCGGTGACGCCGTCGGGGCTTTTGGAAAGATTGAGCAGCTGATAATCGCCCTCTTTCGCAACGCTGGACATCATGAAGCCCGTTTGAAGGTCCTCGGTAAATTTCGCTTCTGTGCGGGTTGCTTTCATCTCCTCGGCCTTCAGGTTCTTGCCGAAGTCGTATTTATCGAGGACTTTTTTGATCTCATCTTCTTTGAGAGGAGAGCGCGACAGCAAATCGGCCAATGCCTCATCTCCGGTGATCTGGCTGAGGAGTTTCATCCTTTTTTGCCGCTGTTCTTCTTCGAGGCGTTGCTGGCGCGCCAACGCGTCGGCCTGCTCCTGCTTTTTTTTCAGTTCGAGTTGCTCGGGGCTTGGTTTTGCCGGCGCTGGGCTTTTTGCTTCCCGCGCCACGGGCGCCGGAGAAGGCGCCGGGGTTTCGATCGGTCCTTTGCCCCAGGATGCCGGCGCGATCCACAGCGCCGCTGCCATCAAAACCGCTCCGGCCATTAAGCAATGCTTCCCTACGAAATTCCTCTTCATAAGCCGTCTCCTTATTCTCATGAATATCTAAATCTCAAATCTCAGATTTCAAATCCCATCTATTCCCACTCAATCGTGCTCGGGGGTTTGCTGCTGATGTCGTAAACGACGCGGTTGATGCCTTTGACCTCGTTGATGATGCGGTTGCTGATGCGCGCCAGCAGCTCGTGCGGCAGGTTCGCCCAATCCGCCGTCATGCCGTCCACGCTCTGCACGGCGCGAATGGCCACGGCGTGTTCGTAGGTGCGCTCATCGCCCATGACGCCGACGGACTTGAAGGTCATCAGGACGGCAAACGATTGCCAGATCTTGTAATAGAGATCCGCTTTTTTCATCTCCTCGATGACGATCCAGTCGGCCTTGCGCAACAGTTCGAGGCGCTCAGGCGTCACTTCGCCCAGGATGCGCACGGCCAATCCCGGCCCCGGGAACGGCTGGCGCCAGAGAATCTTATCCGGAATTCCCAATTCCTTGCCGACACTGCGCACTTCGTCTTTGAAGAGTTCCTTGAACGGCTCGATGACGCGTCCCTCCTGGATCAGTTCCAGGATGCGCTCGACGCGATTGTGATGCGTCTTGATCGTGGCCGACGGCCCCTTGGTCGAAACCGATTCAATCACGTCGGGATAGAGCGTTCCCTGCGCGAGGAAGTCTTTCTCGCCGAAGTCCTGAAAGAAGACGTCCACGAATTCCTTGCCGATTCGGCGGCGCTTCTCTTCAGGCTCCAAGACGCCTTCGAGCTGATTGAGGAACCGGGTCGTGGCGTCAATGTAATGCAGTTTTATCCGCAGCTCCTTGAAATCGCGAAGGACCGAAGGGCCTTCGTTGTGGCGCATGACGCCGTTGTCTATGAAGACGCAATGCAGCTGATCTCCGATGGCGCGGTGCAGCAGGACCGATAGCACCGTCGAATCCACGCCGCCGCTCGTGCCGCACAGGACCTGCCGCGAGCCGACCTGCGCGCGGACGTCGCGGATGGTCTTTTCGATGAACGATTCGATTTGCCAATCGCGCGGATCGGCGCAGATATCCACCGCGAAGTTCTCGAGAATCTGATGGCCGAAGACGGTATGGTGCACCTCGGGATGGAATTGCAGGCCATAGATGCGCTTGTCATGGTTTCCGATGGCGCAAAACTCCGAGTTGCTGGTATGCGCCAGCCGGACGAAATCTTCCGGCAGATGCGTGACGCGGTCCTGATGGCTCATCCAGACGCGCGATTCGTCTTCAATCCCCTTGAACAAGCCGCTCGAATCGTCAATCTTCAGCTCGGCGTGGCCGTATTCGCGCCGGTTCGAGTGTTCCACCTTGCCGCCAAGCCTGTGGGCGATCAATTGGAGGCCATAGCAGATGCCGAGGACGGGGCATTGGACGGCACCGAAGAAATCGGGCGGCAGCGTGGGCGAGGACTCGACGTAAACATTGGCCGGCCCGCCCGAAAGGATCACTCCGGAGGGTTTATAGGCGAGGATTTTTGGGAGCGGCGTATTGTAGGGAACAATCTCCGAATACACCCGCAGGGTGCGAATCTTGCGGGCGATCAGTTGCGTATATTGCGAGCCGAAATCGAGGACGAGAATCATAACGAATTCCACATGGGTGAAGAAATCAGCGCGCTTGAACGGGAAGCGGCTGCGATAAACAAGCCTATCATGGCGCTTTGCCGCCTAAAAACGAAAAGCTATTCAGCGTGCGGGAGAAGTCAAGCAAGAAAACCGGCGGCCGAATTGCAAAAAATATTTTGCCTTGGAAATTTAATGCTTTACTACGCCCTGCAAAGCAGGTAACATTTTTCGGCTTTTGTATAAATATTGCGGCGGTGAGCCATTTCATTTCGGCGCCGAACAAGGCGAATACAGTGCTGAGTTTCCTGAAAAAATTGACGGTCGGCCTTGCAGGATGGTGGTCCTGCCCTCTCAATTTTTTTAATGCGCCGGATTCGCCCAAGCACGGTTTCGACCCTCCACCTTTGTGAGATTGATTTTCCTGCGCGTGTCGCCTTCGATCCAATCGTTTGAAGGACACGCGTTTCCAATTTACGGGCCGTTTTTGCTTCTATGGAAGCCCCGGAAACGGCCGGATCGGTTGGAACCTCGATCCCTATGGACGAGGCAAAGGGGTTAACTTACAAGGGGGTTTTATGAAATGGACAATCTTCAAGACTGTGGTGGGCTGGCGCACGGACGCGCCCTAGCTCCTGCGATTGAAAATCCGGTGATAACGCTCGTGTCTCGCGCCTTGCATTCCCAGAGGCGGGCGGGCGTTTCTCCTCAATCCCGCAAGTCCGCAAAGCCGCATCCCAATGCGGTTGCGCTAGGCAAGCACGTCACGGTGGAATGTTATGAATGTGACGAGCATATTTTGAACGACGCCCAGCTTCTGGAGCAGGTTTGCCTTCGCGTAGTCCGCGCCACCCAAGCCACGATCCTCAGCTCGCATTTCCGCCAATTCGCCCCGCAAGGCGTCAGCGGCGTCATTGTGATCAGCGAATCGCATTTCACGATTCACACGTGGCCGGAACACCGCTATGCGGCGGTGGATTTCTTCACGTGCGGCGACGTGATCAATATTCCCCTCGGTATCGAGCAGTTGAAGCGCGAATTCGAAACCGAAGACGTCGTCGTATCGGCGGATATGGCGCGCGGCATCGTCGGCAATAACGGCGTGGAAAAGCAGATTCCCACCTGCGAAAACAACCAACATGTTTTTTCGCTGTCATGGCGCGACCGGTTCGAGAAAACCGGCGCCTGGGGCCTCTCGACTTCGATAGACCTGCATGACTGCGATCCGGAAAAGATTCGCGACGCAAGGCGCGTCCGCCGCTTCGCGCACGAGCTATGCGACCGCATCGGAATGCAGCGCTTTGGCGAAGCCGTCGTGGTTAATTTCGGCGCGGATGAGCGCATCGAAGGGTTCAGCATGACGCAACTGCTGGACACCTCGCTGCTGTCCGGACATTTTGCCAACGCGACGAATCGCGCCTATATTGACATCTTCAGCTGCCGGTACTATGAGCCGCGCGAAGCCGCCGAGTTCACACTCGAATTCTTCAGCGGACGCCATTATCAAATGCAGGTGGCGTTGAGAAGCTGAGCGGCGCTTTGCGAAGATGAATGACGCTCGGCCAGGCGCGTAAGCCAAATCCAGTCGGTCCAGTTGGAACCTCGGAAAACAACCATTGCGGCCAAAAGTGAGAGGTGATATTCAACCTTATGCTTTGGCAAGGAAGGAGGAACCATTTATGAATTCTCGGAAAACGAACTCTCATAACAAGCAGGTGGAAAAATACGTGCAGCGTCTGAATACGCTTTATTCAAACGTCAGGAAGTGGATGGGGGGGATTGATCCGGAAGCGAAATTCTCAGAAGGCGCTATAATGCTTAATGAGGAAATGACCGGAGTCTTCAAAGCCCCGACGCTTGTTATTCGCCCTAAGTCCGGCTTTGAAATACGCCTATGGCCGCGAGCCTGTGTGACCATCGGATCTTCAGGCTGTTTGCAGGAGAAGAGTCCGTTGGGCAGGGAACTATTGGTCTATCGTGAAAGGAAAAAAAGAGCGGCCAAAAATCGGCTGCCAGATATCAGCGTTCCTCCTCGTTCTTGCAGGCACGAAAAGGGCTGGACGTGGCTCTTGGATGATTCGCCCAAGAATATTTCCAACATTGGCTCCAAGGAATTCCGCAAGCTCTATGAAGTCTTGACGACATGAATTCGCTTGACGCCATCTACGATGCTTATTTTACAACTGCCGCCGCATTAAAGGTTGTCGAACGATGCGTTACATTGAAAAGCATTAACGAGGAGCGCCCATTCAGAAACACGCGATTTCACAAAATACCGCGCGAAGAAAATATAGAACTTCTGGAGAAAGCTAAAGAGGAATGCGACATTA
>JAPLSP010000254.1 GCA_026398575.1 Candidatus Sumerlaeota bacterium
TTTCAGACGTGGGCGTCACGTCTTTCAGCATCTCGACGCCATTGAGATATTGATGATCCACCGGATTGATGAGCTCGCGCCGGACGCGCCGCCGCAGCGCGGTATAATCCATGATGCAGTGCGTCCGGCGGTTGACGGGACCCGTGACGATGACTTCCAATGAAAAATCATGACCGTGAATTTCGGACCAACGGCCAAACCGTTTGCGGTTTTCTTCATCGTTCATCTTCGGATCGCGCAGCGCCAGGGAGGCGCAAAATATTTCGCGGATACGGATTTGCACGCGCATGGATGACTTGCTCCTTTTCTTTGGAATGAGCGGGAAACGACAATGCCGCGCAAGTATAGCTCCCAAAGAATGGGCGAAGCCAAGCGGTTTTGGGGCCTTGCCGCAAAAAAGCCTCCGGCTTCATATTTCATTGGAGCCTTCGGGCGCTCTTGGATTAGAATCACTCTTATGATCGTGATTATTGCCCGGCTTTTGCGCCAGAAATCCGCAACGCGATGGATGATTGACGCGCGCCCAGGCGACATACTGGCGTGGGAATCGCGCAATCCCAAGACTGGTACCACCGGTCATGTGATCTTCATCGCTTCCATTCCCAAGCGCGAAGCCAACGGGTTGATCCGCGTGACGATCATTGATTCCACAAGCCTCCCGCATTCGAATGATTCGCGCAAGAAAGGCGAATCCGGCATCGGCGAAGGAACGATGTGGTTTGGCGTGGATGAATCAGGCCGCCCGGTTCAATCCTACTGGTCCAAGCCCGCAGGCGATCCCAAAAAAATCCCGATCGCCATCGGAAGGGCGATGGATCAATGAGATTTGAAATTTGAGATTTGAAATTTGAGATTTGAGATTTGAGATTGACCAAGAGCAAAGGGCGCCAAATTTTGAAATAATGATTCTGCTTGTCCATGCCCGTCCGTGTCAGTCCGTGCCCGTCCGTGTTAGTCCGTGTTAGTCCGTGTTAGTCCGTGTTAGTCCGTGCCCTTCCACAACAAGACTCATCATCAAGGAGACTCTTTTATGCAAGTGATCAGCAAACTGATTGGATTCGCAGCGTTGGCGTTGCTTCCGGTTTCGCAGGCCGCCGCCGCCGGAAACACAATCCTCATCGAAGCCGAAATGTTCGACAACTACGGCGGATGGGTTTTGGATCAGCAATTCATGGACCAGATGGGATCGCCCTACCTGATGGCGCATGGCTTGGGCGATCCGGTGAAAGACGCTGTGACCTCCATCACGCTCCCCGCTGCCGGCAGGTATCGCGTCTGGGCGCGCACGCATGACTGGGTGGCGCCCTTCAAAGCGCAAGGCGCTCCCGGCAAATTCCAAGTCGTGATAGACGGCCAGCCTCTCGCCGCCACATTCGGCGCCGAGGGCGCCGACTGGTATTGGCAGGACGGCGGAACCGTCGAGATCAAGCAGCCGAAGCCTGTCATCGCGCTGCACGACCTGACGGGCTTTGAAGGCCGCTGCGACGCGATCATCCTTTCTTCGGACGCCGGCTTCACTCCTCCCAATGACGCCAAGGAACTGGCCGCTTTCCGCCGTCAGGCGCTTGCGCTGCCGGAGCGTCCCGAAGAAGCAGGCGAATACGACCTGGTCGTTGTGGGCGGCGGAATCGCGGGCTGCTGCGCGGCCGTCGTGGCGGCGCGGCTGGACCTGAAAGTCGCGCTGATCCAGGACCGCCCCGTCCTCGGCGGCAACAACAGCTCCGAGGTGCGCGTCTGGCTGGGAGGCGACATCAACAAGGAGCCCTATCCGCGCATCGGCGACATCGTGCGCGAATTCGAACCCAAGCGCAAGGCGCACTATGGCCCTGAAAACACGGCTGAAATTTATGAAGACGATACGAAGGCTGCGGTGGTCCAGCGCGAAAAAAATATCTCGCTCTTCTGCAACATGCGCGCCAACCAGGTCGAGAAGGACGGTCCGCGCATCAAGGCCGTCATCGCGCAGGACATCCGCACCGCCCGTCAGAAGCGCTTTGCCGGAAAATGGTTCGTTGACTGCACGGGCGACGGAGGGGTTGGTTTTCTGGCCAAGGCCGATTCTGAAATGACCATGCCCGGACACATGGGCCAGAGCAATCTGTGGAACGTCGTGGACCAGGGCAAGCCGGCGCCCTTTCCGCGCTGCCCGTGGGCCGCGGACCTGAGCGACAAGCCCTTCCCTGGACGCGATCAGGAAGGCGACAAGGCGCTGCGTCAGCTGGGCGTCTGGTATTGGGAGGCCGGGTTCAACCGCAATCCGCTCGAACAGGGCGAGTACGTCCGTGACACGAATTTTCGCGGCATGTACGGCGCCTGGGACGCGCTCAAAAACGTGGACAAAAAGTTCCCCAATCACAAACTCATTTTTGCCGCCTATATCTCAGGGCCTCGCGAGACGCGCCGCCTGCTGGGCGATCATATCCTGACGAAGGAAGACCTGCTCGACTCAAAGGAATATCCCGACGGTATCTTTCCGACGGGATGGGACATTGACGTGCACGTTCCGGAGACGAAGTACGAGAAGGGTTTCGGCGAAGATCCTTTCCTCTCTCGCGCCAATTTCACCCGGTATAAACGCCCCTATTGGGTTCCTTATCGCACCCTGTATTCGCGCAATGTCCCCAACCTCTTCATGGCCGGGCGCGACATCAGTGTCACGCACGACGCCCTGGGCGCAGTCCGCGTCATGCGCACCTGCGGCATGATGGGCGAAATCGTCGGCATGGCCGCCTCGCTTTGCCTCAAGAACAACTGCGATCCGCGCGGCGTTTATGAGAAGTATCTCACCGATCTGAAAGAAAAGATGAAGACGAACGTCGGCAAGCTGCCTCCGGTGGTGGCGAAGGCGCCCAGTGGAAAAGCCGCAGGAGTCGCGCCAACGCCGCCGGATTGGCTCAAAAGCGCCGGAATGAATCTGGCGCGCGCGGCCAAGGTGACCGTCTCAAGCGTTCTCGATCCCAAATACGCCGCCAAGTTTATCAACGACGGCAAAGCCGAGACGAACAACGACGCCCGCTGGGTCAGCGACGCCAATTCGCCCGGCTGGGTCGAGTTCGCGTGGGATTCGCCGCAGACGATCAACGCCGCGCGCGTCGTGTCGGGTTATCAAACGGGCGGCGCCTTCAATGGCGTCATGGAAGATTTCCGCCTGCAAACCTACGACGGCAAAGACTGGAAAGACGTGCCCGGCGCCGCCGTCAAAGACAACAGCAAAGTTGACTGCGGCTTCCAGTTCCCGGACGTAACCACCGCGCGCCTGCGCCTCCTCATCACCGCGACGCCCGACGACCGCGCGCGCCTCTATGAAATGGAACTCTATCGCGTGCCTTCTGGGAAATAGAAGTGGCATGAATATGGAAGTCGGCCGCAGTTGGAATATTCAGGGAAACATGAATATAATATCGGCATCGCAAAAGGCTCCAACACCATTAGAGAGTGATACCGCAAACAGGATTGGCTCAACTTGCCGACGTGACAAGAAAAGAGGAAACACGCGATGAGTACAGACAATAACCTGCTTTACTACGGAGACAATCTGGATGTTTTGCGGCGGCATGTGGCCGATGCGTCGGTGGACCTAGTATATCTCGATCCGCCATTTAATTCCGCACAAGATTTCAATGTTTTATTCAAAGAACGTAACGGCAAAGAGTCTTCGGCGCAGATTACGGCGTTCAAGGACACGTGGAGCTGGGACCAAGCAGCAGCGCAAGCTTATCAGGAGATCGTCGAAGGAGGCGGCAAAGTTGCGCAGGCGATGATCGCTTTCCACTCTTACTTGGGCGCGAATGATATGCTGGCCTACCTTGCAATGATGGCTCCACGGCTCGTCGAACTCTACCGCGTCCTCAAGGAAACCGGAAGCATTTATCTGCACTGTGACCCGACGGCAAGTCACTATCTAAAAATACTGATGGATTCAATTTTCAGTCCAGCGAGTTTCCGCAATGAAATCAACTGGGCGCGGAGCACACCACACGCAACGGCACAACGCAAATTTGGAGTTGTATGTGACACCATCCTGTTCTATGCTAAATCAGAGAATTCCACGTGGAATCGCGTCTATGGAGCTTACCGCGATGGATATCTGGAAAAAAGATATTCTTACACTGACGGGCAAAGGATGTTTCAGCCGACTAGCTTGCTGGGTCATAAAGGCGTAAATCCCATATTTGAGTGGCGTGGCTATCATAAGCCTTGGCGATATCCCGCTCACCGATTGGACGAATTGGATAAGCAGGGAAAAATATACTGGCCCCCAAAAGGAGGGGTACCGCGATACAAGAGATATCTGGACGAACAGAAAGGCCAACCGGTACTATCTCTATGGACAGATATTCCGGCGATTAATTCTCAAGCCGCCGAACGTCTTGGTTACCCAACCCAGAAGCCCGAAGCCCTGTTGGAGCGAATCATCAATGCCAGCAGCAACAAAGGAGACTTAGTGCTTGATCCTTTTTGCGGCTGCGGGACGACAGTTGCCGTGGCGCAACGCCTTAAGCGGCGATGGATCGGGATAGACATCACGCATCTCGCAATCAATCTGATGAAAAGGCGGTTGCATGATTCCTTCGGCAAGCGCGTGGCATTCAAAGTCATTGGCGAACCAATGGATGAGGCAGGGGCCGCCGATTTGGCTAATGACAACCCCTATCAATTCCAGTGGTGGGCCTTGGGACTAGTGGAAGCGCGCCCGGCGGAGGGGAAGAAGGGAGCGGATAAAGGAATTGACGGGAGGATTTATTTTCATGACGAGGCTGACACAACCAAGACCAAGCAGGTCATCTTGCAGGTGAAGGCTGGGCAGAATATTTCAGTCCGCGATGTCCGCGACCTGCGCGGCGTGATCGAGCGAGAAGAGGCGGACATTGGCATTCTGATTTCGCTCATAGAACCAAGCAAGCCCATGCGCTCTGAAGCCGCCGACTCGGGTTTCTACCACTCGCCGGGCTGGCACAAGGACTACCCGCGCATCCAACTCCGAACCATCCGCGAGCTTCTTAACGGCGTCGGCATTGATATGCCCGACTCAAACGTTACCTTCAAGAAAGCACCCAAGGTGAAAAGCAAGGCGTCGGTACCATCGGACTTTCTATAGTTTCAGCAGCAATCCAAGAACCGTTTGACGCAAAGACCATCAAAAGATGATATAAACCGGGCTTTCGCCGATGGTAAGGATGATAGCTGAAGGACTTGCTTTTTCCCACGCCACTTTCGGCGCTTCCCCATCGGCGGTCGCCATCCCGATCAGGCGCGTAGGAAGCGCAGGGAGATCGTTGATTGTCATCTTCGCTTCGCGCGGCTTGTAGGTGTCTTTCTCGTTTGTGCGCGCGCCGGTGGGGGACCAGGCGACCCAGATCTTTTGGCCGCTGCCGTCGCCGCGTTCGAATTCATAGAGGAATAGCTCGCCCTTGTTCTTTTTCACGATGCGCTTGAAGCGGTAGTCGCCCAGCGTTTCGTATAACTGCTTGACGGCCCAGAACGACGGCTTCGGTTTGAACTTGCGCGTCAGCCCCGCGCAGCCGTGGACGCTGGGCGAATCGTTGTCGTCATAGTAGAAGATATAGGCGCGCCGCACGTCGCGCTCGGCGAAGACGAAGAAGGAACGCACGAGATACTGCGCCTGCTGCAAATCGGTAGCGCCCTGCCAATCGAGCTTGAGGAACCAGCCGTCGCGGCGCTTCATCGCCTCGGAGGTGCAGGAGTCGTAGCCGAATTCGCTGATCCAAACTTCCTTGTCCTTCGCGTTCTGGTCGCGCCATGCGATCGCTTCGTCAACGACTTTCAGGTAAGGGATCGCCTCGTCCTCGGGATAGCTGCGGTTCCACGGGCTTTCCGAATTATTCTTGCGCTCGATCTGGGCGTAGGTGTGCAGATTGATCACGTCATAGAGCGGCAGGACGTCTTTCTCCGCGTAGATGCCGCGCAGGTCTTGAATATAATCATCGCCCTTGCGCGCCTGGACGGCGGGGGTGAGGATCTTCACCTTCGGATCGCCGTCGCGCATGCCCTGAGCCATCTTCATGAAGATGGTCTTATACAATGCCGCATCGAATTTCGAACCAGGCTCGTTGCCGATCTCAATCGAAGTGCAAAGTTTCTCCTTGCCCGACGGCCCGAAGTACGCGGCCATCGCTTTTCCATAATCGTAACACCACTGTTCCTTGCCGGTCCAAAAATTCTGATAATCTTTTTTGTCGGCCTGGAATCCGCTGAACTGCACGCAGATATCGCTCTCGAAGCCGGCCTTCAGCCATTTCCCATACACGTCATTCTTCCAGTTCACCTTGTTGACGCACGTCGGAACCGTGATCGCGTCGCCCGGCTGCTTCACGTCCCAGTTGACATTGTGATAATTCCGCACAAGCCTGCAAACCTGCTTGTACAAATCCGGCTTGAAAGTGAAGTGCCCATTGATCGCCATGAATTCCTTGAATAAGGGTTTGGCATCCGATGACTCCACCGCCGGTCTTGATTCCATCGCTTTCGCGGAATTCTCCGGCGTTTGAGTCGTATCCGCAGAAAACGCTAGGGAAAATCCGAAAACGAGCTCGAAGGCGGTGGCGGGTCTCAACAAGATCGCAATGCAGGGGCCGAAAACGCACAGCACGATTGGTCACGACGACGAAGCGACCATCGGCTGCCGCCTCAATCCGTGGCCAGAAAGAGCGGAATAGGTTGAGAAACTCTAATTTCGACTTGGCGCGGATGCGAAGCAGGACAATTCCAGCGGCGGGAAGATACCGGCGATACACCAATTCGCCGAAATCCCTATCTCTCGTCAAGAGCACTCTTCGGCTCGCAGCAGCGAAAGACAGCACATGAGGATCCTGGCTTCCACGCGCAAACTCGCGTACTGCCAGAACGTCATGCCCTTCCTCCCGTAGCCATTCAACAACGGGCGGGGGAATGTTTTCGTCAGCCAGAAGATTCACCGCGCCCCCGCATGCTGGAAGATAGTTTCATCCATCGCCATATACGCCGACGCATACGCCTGCGCGGCCTGTATATGCTCCGGCTTCAGATCGGGATAGGATGAAAGAATGTCTTCGACGGGCCAACCGTCGCCGAGCATTTCGAGGATCAGCTCCACGGTCAACCGCGTTCCCCGAATGACCGGCTTGCCCAACATGATGTCCGGATTCTGTTCGATGTATTCTCGCCAATCCATAAGAAGGGAGCTCCCCCGTTCGGCAATTGCGATTCTAAAACCAACTTAAACGCCCGTTCACCGCTTCACCAAGAAAAAGATGATCGCTTGCCCCAACGGAGTCAAGCGGGAACCGAATCAGATGGAACCGCACTGGATGGGCGCAGCAAGCCGTCTTCTTCAATTTCGAGGACATGCGAACAGCCCACCTTGGAAAAGATCGTCTTCATCCGCAGGCCGGATTTCTTGTTTTACGAATTGCGCCCAAAGCGCCTGCGCCTCTGGGGCTGCGCCGGCGGCCAGCATCCGGTTGAAGACGGGACCGCGCTCCTGCTTGAGATTCGGGAAAGCCAGCAACAGCATCGCCACGTCGCGCCAATCGGTTCCGGATTTGGGGCTGTCCTTGCTGCGAATGGCATGCGATCGCCTTGGCGGCGATCAAGTCAGCGGGCGCCATCACAAGCACGCCACCAATGCGCTTCGATGAAGGCAATTCCTCGACGGATCGAACGTCAACCAGATGGCGATTTCCGGACTTGCGCATTTGATATAAGCGAATCCCACGGCCTTGGGCGACGCTTCGCGTTCGCATGGCAATATGGAATCGTTCATGCAAGTAATCACAGAGTTCCTGCGCGAATGCCTCGGCATGAATCGCCAAGACAGCAATGTGCTGTGCCATGCGCGGTTCGCTGGCATAGGCATTTACGGCCTGTGCGCCGAAGACAACCACATCGTCGCGGCCTTGCATAAACTCCAACACCGCGCTCTGCAGATCGGCCAACGGCAACGGTTCACGCATCGCAAACTCCTGAAATGTCAAAACGCCGGCGCTGAGCATTGTCAATTCCCTTGCCTCCGAAACGATCCAAACCGTGCGTCATCCGCGCCCCGGTTTTCTAGGCAATTCGATTTGCTGTCTTATGTCCCCTGATCTTTCATCAATCTGGTTGCTCAATAGCCTTTTGCGAATCAGATATAAGCCCTTGCCTGATTTCCAGCGATCACCCAACCGTGGCGTCGAGTAGTAGGCCGCTCCGCTCCGCCGGACGGCCCCGCGCGTTCGGTAAGCCGCCGAACTGCAATGGCGCGCGGGGCCGTCCGG
>JAPLSP010000503.1 GCA_026398575.1 Candidatus Sumerlaeota bacterium
CGCCGTTTGAGCGGGGTCAGCTCCATGACATCAAAGCCGGCCTGAACCAGCGCGCGCGCCAGCTCGGGCGCCTGCGCGTGATCCATCTCCAGGCGCCAGCCTTCCGATTCGCGTTCGGCGCGTTTGATGAAAGGCAATGAAGCCAGGATCGTCGCCGGATCGCCGCCGTTGGCCGTGCGAAGCCGGACGGTTTTCGAATCGGAGAGCAGTTCCGCGGTCGTCCCTTCAAAAACGCGGCGGCCATTGTGAATGACCAGCACGCGGTCGCAGGTCATTTCGACCTCCGTCAGGATGTGGCTGGAAAGAAAGATGGTGACGGCGTGTTCGCGCGCGACTTTGAGCATCACGTCCCGCAGATCGCGAATGCCTTTGGGGTCCAGACCGTCGAGCGGCTCATCGAGGATCATCAATTCCGGCTCCGGCAGGAGGGCCTGGGCCAGTCCCAGCCTTTGTCTCATGCCGTGCGAAAACGTCGAGACCTTGTCGCGCTGGCGCTCGGTCAAACCGACAAGCTCGAGGATTTCATCGAACCGCGCTCGCGAGGCGCCGCCCGACAGCGACGCCAGCATTTCCAGATTGGTCCGCGCCGGAAGGTAGTCATAGAAATTGGGGCTTTCGATAATCGCGCCGACCGGCCAGGGATCGCGCTTCCTCCCCGCCAGAACGGGCCGCCCCAGAACGCTTACCTTCCCGCTTGTTGGGCGGACCAAACCCAGAATCATTCGGATCGTCGTGCTTTTCCCTGCGCCATTGCGTCCGAGGAAGCCATAGATTTCACCGCGCCGCACGGCAAATGACAATCCATCCACGGCCATGCGGCGGCCATAGCGTTTGGATAGGGCGTGGGCTTCGAGGATGGAGTCGCTCATGGATTTATCTCGGGGTTCGCGATCGTTCAAGGGACCCAAGGGACGGAAGGGACTCAAGGGACGATCGGGGCTGGGAGGGAGTGTAAGGGGCGCTTGCGAGAGGGGGCAAGGGGATTTCGCCAGTCCGAAAGAGAGCCTTACGCCATCTGATTTGATCTCTGCTTGATCCGATTCACCAAATCCGATTTCCTGATTGCAAAGTCTGCCCCGCTGGGAGCATCCTATGGATTCAAGACCCTGTTGGCGCTTTCCGTCCATCAAACAGCGGCCAAATTTACATTCCATAGGAGATACTGATTATGTCAAAGCGATCAAAGAACACCCGGCGTACATTCCTCAAGCAAGCAGGCGCGGCGGGGGCAGGCGCGCTGGCGCTGCCCATGTTTCTGCCTTCGCGCTTGTTTGGCGCGGACGCGCCCAGCAACAAGTTGAATATCGCGCTGTTTGCATGCGGCGACCGCGCGAATCAAAATCTGCCGTCTCTTCTCGGCGAGAACATCGTCGCGCTGTGCGATGTGGATCAAAAGCAGATTGCGCGCATTAAGGAAACGGGCGCAAAAGCTAAAGGGGGGGCGGGCGAATCCGTGGCGAAGGCGAAAGTCTATGAGGACTACCGCAAGTTGTTGGACGCGGAGAAATCGGTGGACGCGGTGATGATCACGGCGGGGCAGCGCTGGCATGTGCCGATGAGCATCGCGGCCTTGAAGGCGGGCAAACACGTCTTCTGTGAAAAACCGCTGGCGCATAGTTGCGAACAGGCGCGCGACATTCGCGAACTGGCCAAGAAGCTGAAACTGGCTACGCAAGTCGGCTCGCAGGGCGGGGCATCCGACACCTTCCGGCGCAGCATGGAAATCGTTCAAGGGGGGCTGCTCGGGCAGATCAAGGAAGTGCACGTCTGGATCACGCGCGGCTTTGATCCCAGCGCAAGCATTGACCAGAACGCGGACCCGATCCCCGAAGGACTCAACTGGGATTTCTGGTGCGGCCCGTCGCCCCTGCTGCCGTTCAAGAAATACTACCTCGGCGGCTGTCTAAGGTGGGGGCGGTGGCTGGACTTCGCCGACGGTCATCTGGCCGATATGGGCGCGCACGGATTCAACCTGCCGTGGCGCGCGCTGAAGCTCGGCGCGCCCATCAAGGTGACGGCTGAGCCTGCCGAACCGGCCAAGGACGCCTATCCTTCTGCGAACATTTTCCGCTGGGAATTCCCCGCGCGCGACAAGATGAACGCGACCACGCTGATCTGGCACGATGGCAAAAACGCCGCGCCCCCAAAGGAATACGACGAACAGATCACGGCGACGCACGGCAAAAAGAACGATGGCGTGCTGTTCGTCGGCGAAAAAGGCTTGCTCTACTCCAACGCCTGGGGCGCCGGTGGCTCCATAAAGCTCAAGGATGAAGCCAAGTTCAAAGGCGTGCTCACTCACGATGCGCAGACAAACCTCGCGACAAGTGTTATCCGCCTCAACGGCCAGAACCACATGGGCGAATGGCTCGATGCCTGCAAAGGCAAGGGCAAGACGTTCCAGGGCTTCGAAACCGCCGCGGACGTCGCCGAGATCGCCATGACCGGCATCGTCGCCCTGCGCATGGGCAAGCCCATCGAATGGGACAGCGAAAACCTGAAAGCCAAAGGCATGCCCGAAGCCGACAAGTGGATCCACCTCGAAATGCGCAAGAAGTGGCTGTGATTTTGAAGGAGCTGGCGATGGCATATTCCTTGCCAGCAATAGAGGCTGGGGGCATCCGACTGTGTAAGGGCGGATGCCTCCAGCTTCGATAAGAATCTAAAGGAAACGTGTCATGCCTCGACGTGAAGTAGCCCAGGAACTTGCGAATGCGCATCGGCAATCTGACCCTGAAACGACAACAATCAAGTATTTTGAGTCAGCTCCTGCCGGTGAAATATTTCTGCTTGAAGTTTCCGACTCGGCTCCAACAATCGGGGAAATTCTGCCATTTAGGTTTCCACCTTACCACACCAATGGCGAGATCTATAGTCTGACGGTGATTTTGGTAAGTCCGGACGAATGGCTTAATGTGCAGACTGGCATTCTATCGCTGCCTGTGGGATGGAACAAAGCCACCATGGAGGATATATAATGCCAATAACAGCGAGAGATTGGGCGATTCCCTTTATGGAGCAGGCGCGCGAAGACCTTCATGCTGCTTGGGTGGTTCAAGCATCAGGGCAAAGCGCATCCACGTTGTGCATGCTGCTTCAGATGGTTTTTGAGAAGATTGGCAAAGCCTATTATGCCAGGGCGGGAACTCTATCAACCAGCAGCCATGCAATTGCTTCGCATCTTATCAACGTGATGAGGCGTCATCCAACTGGCGTGGCGCTTTTTCGAAGCCACACGAATGCAATAGCATTTGTTAGCCAGCTTGAATCGGCGCATCCGCAAGTCGCTGGCAACCATCGAACACCCCCTTGGCCGCAGCTTGAATATCCGTGGAGAGATGTCACTGATACCACGGTTCTCTATCCCAAAACAGACCTTCCGCTTGTCCAGCGGGTTTACGATCCCAGGGATCGAATTGCCGTGGACTGCCTCAGATTTGCTTGCGCATTAGAGAAACAAATGACAACAATCGTGCCATAAGAATCCAATACAAAACGCATATCACTCTTTCCGGCAGGCTCTTGTAAATCAGTGTAGGAAAAGGCGACTCCCTGTCATGTCAGTTGAACTCAAGTCCATTTCCATACTCGGCTATAAGAGTTACCGCAATCTGGAATACTTCGAGCCAGGCCGGCTGAGTGTTCTTATCGGCGCCAATGGCGCCGGGAAGTCAAACCTCATATCTTTCTTCCGGCTTTTGTATAGCATGATGGCCAGTCCTGGCGAGCTCCAGCTCGCCGTTGAGAGCGCAGGAGGGGCGGGCAAGCTATTGCATGAGGGATCGAAGGTTACTGACGCCATAGGAACGCGCCTGGCGCTGGCGACTGAGGCTGGCATGAAAGAGTATAAAATGCGGCTGGCCTATGCCGCGCCTGATCGGTTGATTTTCACCGAGGAGAGATGCCAGAATCTCAAAGCAGGCCGCCGCAAGCCGAAGGAGTTTGTTTTTGGAACGGCGCATCGCGAGTCAATGCTAGTTGAGACAGTCTTCGCAGGTTCGAAGAAGCCGGTGGCCGACATTCGGAATTTCCTTCGCAATTGCATCGCGTATCAGTTCCATGACACATCCTTCACCGCGAAGTTGCGAGGCCGCACAGCGCTGAGCGATGGGCGTCATTTGCATTCAGATGCTTCGAATCTGGCAGCCTTCCTTTATCGCCTGAAGCAGGGAGGCGCCAGAGACAGGCAGGCATTCAAGAGAATCCAGGATACTGCGCGTTTGGCGCTGCCGTTCCTTGGCGAGATCATTCTGGAACCGGCGAACGGCGGCAGCATCTTGCTGCAATGGCGGGAACGCGGCAGCGAAACAATCTTCGACGCTTCGCAGGCCTCAGACGGGATGCTGAGAATACTCGCGCTCGTATCGCTTCTGTGCCAGCCTTCTCGGGATCTTCCCGCCCTTCTCATTTTGGATGAGCCGGAATTGGGCCTTCATCCGCAGGCTATCTCGCTCATCGCATCGTTGATCCGGCAAGCATCCGCTCACGCGCAAGTGCTTGCGGCGACGCAGTCGGTTCCATTTGTGGATGAGTTCAAGATTGACGAGATCGTCGTCATCAGCCGCCCGGGACGGGAATCGAGCCTTCGCCGGCTTAACGAGAAGGAGTTTGAGCAATGGTTGAAGGACTATTCCACAGGTGAATTGTGGCGAAAGAATGTCTACGGCGGAGGACCGGGTGAATGAAACAGGTTATCGTCCTCTGCGAGGGATTCACGGAAAAGACATTTGTTCAGACTATCCTAAAGCCTGCTTTTCCTGATTTAGCATTGCATGGTGTTTTTCCTGGAAAGATGGCGCACAAGCGCGGCATCGACGGCGATATACGGTATTCACGCGTTCGTCCGGACATCCTGGCCTATCTTAAGGATCGCTCAGGCTATTTCTGCGCCACTTTTTTTGATTACTATGCGTTGGGGACAGATTTCCCCAAAAAATCCGAAGCAAGTCATTTCAGATTGGCGAGTGACAAGTCGGCCTTGATGCTTTTCAGTGATCCATCGCGCATGGCTGCCGGATTATACATGCCCAATCTGACGCCAGCGTTGGCCAAGATACGGAAATCATTTCCAACGCCGGAAGAAATTGATGATGGCAGGAGCACGGCGCCATCCAAGCGACTGGAGAACCTGATTCCTGGCTATGATAAAGAAGCCGGTGGCAATCTTGCCGCCCTTTCAGTGGGTCTCGAAGCCATGGAAAAGGAATGTCCGCATTTCCGCCGGTGGCTTGAATGGCTCAGAGCAATTTAAGCTCGTTCCAATTATGAAATGAAGATAAAGGCGCATTTTCAATGGTCCGAAAATGGAGCATAGCGCTTCTGATTTGCGCGGGAGCGGCTTCGCTCAAGGCGGCGCCAATAATGGACGCGGTTATATTTGGCGACATGCAGTCCGAAGCGTCGCATCAGCTCGCAGCCGATCATAGCGACGTGATCAAAGGCGGATTGGATGAACCTGCGCGGAGGCTTTTGCCGCTCGAGCCTCAAGACTGGCAAGGCGGAAAAGCCTCATTCACGATAAAAGTGGATCCGGTCAAGCAAAACTACTTCACAATACGGCTCTGGGGTTCGGATACCGGTGATGGAAGCCGGCTGATTCTCTATTGTGAGGGCAAGCAGATTGGCTACCGGCATCTGGGTGACATAGATATCCTCGACACTGGCGCCTCGGAGCCGGCTTATACCGGACGCTTCTTTTATAACACGTCGCCTTTGCCACTCGCAATGACGCAGGGCAAGACGCAACTCAAGTTTGAGATTCGGAGCACGGGCCGCATCTGGGGCTACGGAACGAATTGGGAGCAATATCAGAAAAACATGACGGCGCCATCGCGGGGGCTGTATCGCGCCTATACGCACACGGATGGTTTCTTCGCGCCGCCCTCCGATGAAAAGCAGGGAGAACCGCCAGCGAATCCTCCCGCGCGCAAAGAGCCCGGCGAGGAGGTTCTGACAAAAATCAAGGCGCGTGTCACGCGCGAAATCGCCGGCGCGCTGAAATCGAACAAGCCCCTCGGCCAATTGCAGATGCAGTTTCTGGCGCGGAGTTATCACGTCAAATGGACGCCGGCTTATCACAACGATCAAGCGATCCGGCAAATCATCAAAGGCGCCGACGAGTATTATCGCAGATACAAAAAAGAACCAAAGATGGCGCAGTCGGACCCGGGGATGTATAACCCGGATTGGTTTGGTTTGGGTCCGGCGGGCGAGGCGATCCATCAGCTGGGCGAACCCTTGAAGCCGTTTCTGGATGAAGCCATAGATGACGGCGCCGGACAAAAAATCGCGCGCCGCGCCGCCTGGTCGCAGATGCTTCAGGCCAGCCGCGACTGGCACAACCGCAATCGCCGCCTCTACACCAATCAATCCATGATCAACGACATGGCCACCTATTGGGCCAACCGTGGCGTCGCTGCGATTGATCCGGCCCACGCCATGTCCGAAGACAAGGCGCGCCGCTATCTTTATGAATCCATCGGCATTCAACCCTGGCTCGGCAGCGACGGCGGCAACGGCCCCCAGAAACCTCTCGGCGACAACTACTATGAACTGACCGCCAATGGCTTGACCAAGGAACTGGGTTACGTCGGCTACTACGGCGAAGTGCTCGATTGGGTCGGCCATATCTACTACGCCACTTGCGATCCCGGCAAACCGAACTCCGGCGATGAAAAAATCAGAGCACAGCTGGCCAAGATGGAGCAGGCGCGCTCTTATTTCCGCTACCCGATGCTCGACGCCGATGGGAACCGCGCCATGCGGATCGAGACGATCATCGGCTGGCGCGATGCGCATTATCCCGGCGACGTTACATACAGCGAACGCTCGGACCGCGAAGGCTCGTCCATTTTTTCCGCCGCCGCCACGCTGGCTTCCCGCTCCGTCGGCGCCGCGCAACAGATGTTCGCCGACAACCAGTTCTTCAAATCCGTCGAGGAGCTCGCGCGCGAAAACGGCACGCGTATCACGAACTCGCTGCTGGCGATTCCGGATCAATATGAAACCCTCAAAGCGCAACCCGCCAGTTCGTATCGCCTGCCCATGACGGCGGGCCAGCCCGATTTTGTATTTTCGGATGAGGAAGACGGCGTCGTTGCGCTCAAGCGGGGCGAGGACATTCTTTATGTATCGCTCTATTGGCGCGCGCGCTATGCGGTCAATTTCCTGGCGCGTGTTCACTACATCACGCCCCGGTTCGACCGCATCGCCGTGGTTTGCGAGGAGACGCAGTTCGAGCCGAGCGGGATGCAATACACGCGCCCGGACTGGGTGAACATGGGCTTCGGCAATGGGGGATTGCGGTATCCCGGCAATCTGCATTCAGCCCATGCCGGCGAAAAACTTCCCATCGCCCAAATTCCCGCAGGCATTAAATTCAAACCCGGCGATGAGAATGTCTATGCGGGACGCGGGTCTTTCTACCGGCTGCAATATGGCAGCTATCTGATCGGTATGAATACAACCAAGGACAAAACTTTTGAGATGAAGGCCGCCGCAGGAATGGCGCAAGCACAAGGGCAAGAACTCATCTCGGGTGAGAAAATTGACTTGACCATCCCACTCAAAGTTGCGCCGCTGTCCACAGTGGTTCTCTGGCTGGGAATGTAAGGGTAGGCCATTATGGATCTTTTCATCCTGATATGCATAGTTATTGAAATTGTGATTTGTATAATGTTTGCGATTGACGCAATCCCGCTTTACCCCAGGAACGAGAAACTGGAAAAGATCATCCCCATAATCCTGAAAGCATCGGCAGTGATAGTTGCAGCGCTATTGGTAGCTCTTTTTGTCATACAAATTACAAGAGAGCCGCGATAAAGGCATCTTCGCTTTGAGAATTGTTCATCAATATTCTTCTGCTTCATATCCTTGCATTGGCATTCCGATCGGCAAGTTGATTTTCGCGATAAGGGGAATTGGCAATGAATCGCCGAAATTTTATGAAAAGATCCGGTTCTCTCGCCGGGGCCGCTGCATTGGCCGGAGGCGCGATGGCTTCCGCGCGACCGCTGCCGTCAGACGCGTCCGACCGGTCCGACGCGTCTGACGGGTCTGACAAGGGCGTCCCGGCTGATGCTTCGAGCTCTGTCTCAGCTTCGGCCTCCACCGCTGGAAAGCCCGATATTCTTTTTCTCATGCCTGATCAGTGGCGCGGGGATTGTCTGTCGAGCCTTGGGCATCCGGTGGTCCGCACGCCGAATCTAGACGCTCTGGCGAGCCAGGGCACACGGTTCTCGCGCGCCTATACGACAATCTTTTCCTGTATTCCTGCGCGATACGCATTGTTGACGGGACAGTTTCCGCAGACCAGCGGCGTGGTGGGCTTCAAGGCAAAACCAATCACAAGCCCTACCTTTCCGCAATTTTTGCGCGACGCCGGCTATGCCACCGCGCTGGTCGGGCGCAATATGCACCAAGCCGCGCAGTCAGAGGCGCTGGGCTACCAGCAGTCAATTCTGGGTTCAACCTATGTCTCCAATGATCAGTACGATGTTGATTTGAAAAAGGAAGCGCCCGATAGCGGCGGAATAGACAAAGTGATCGCCGGCCTCAAGATCAACTGCAACGGATGGCAGGCGAAGCCATGGCCGCTCGCGGACAATCTGCATCCGACGGAATGGATCGTCCAAAAAACCAAAGAAGTGATCGCCGCCGCGCAATCGAATCAGCCGCTGTTCCTGACTTCCTCCTTCTATTCTCCGCATCCACCGCTCTTTGCGCCAAAGAAATACTTCGATGCCTATCTGAAGAAAGATTTGCCCAAGCCGGCTCACGGCGATTGGGTGGACTGGAATGCGATCAAACCCGCCGATGAAAATGAAGGCGGAGCGCGCCCCCGCGTGCTGCTGACGGGCGATATTCTGCGCGCCGCACAGGCCGGCTATTTCGGGCTGATCGAGCATTTGGACGAACAGATGGCATCGTTGATCGCCGCGTTTAGGACGCGCAGCGAAAAGGCCGGCCGCGCCTGGGTCATTGTGTTCTCGACCGATCACGGCGAAATGCTGGGCGATCACGGCTACTTCCGCAAATGCGAACCCTACGAAGGCTCGTCCCATATTCCATTCATCATCGCAGGTTCGTCAGCATTGGGATTCCGTCCGGGATCGCGCTGCCCGCAGCCGGTCTGCCTGGAGGACATCATGCCGACGCTGCTGGATCTGGCGGCGGTGAAATGTCCCGAAGTGGACGGCGTCAGTCTGGCGCCGATTTTGCGCGGCGCGGAAAAAACAATCCGCCCCTGGCTGCACTTTGAGCACGCCCCTTGCTACAGTCAGGAGCAGGCGTTCCACGCGCTGACGGATGGCCGGATGAAATACTTATGGCGCCCGAAGAGCGGCGCCGAGCAATTATTCGACCTGGAAAAGGACCCGCATGAAGAGCGCAACCTTGCCACGGACGCCTCTCGCTCCGGCGCGCTCGAACAATGGCGCGGGCGGCTCGTGGCGCGGCTGGCCGGACGGCCCGAAGGATTCTCCGATGGAAAGCAGTTGTTTGCCGGACGGCCTTATCCTCCGTTGCAGGCGCCCGCTGCGAAGAGCAACAGCAACAAAGGAAAGCAGGCGCAATAAAAGAATAAAGGACAAAGCATCTTTGTCCTTTATTCGTCGGCTTGTTTTTTGGGCTTAGGAAAACGCTGAGAAAGCGCAGGCCTCTGGCTTAAGCATCAAGCAGTCGGCGTTGACTCGGGCGCTGCCGTCGGAGCCGCCGCCGCCGCAGCAGCTTCCGCCGCCGCCGCAGTCGCCTGTTCTTGCGCGGCGGCCGCCAGCACTTTCGCAGCGGCGCGATTGGCCGCGCGCGCCTGGTCGGCTTCCACGATGGCGAGTGGCACGCCCTCGGCGGTCAAGGCTTCGCGAATGCGCGCCTTCTTGCCCGCGAGCGAACGCAAATAGTGCAGCTTGGCGCGGCGCACGTGACCGCGGCGAACTACCTCAAGATTGGCGATCATCGGCGAGTGGAGCGGGAAGACGCGCTCGATGCCGACGTTGAACGAAACGCGCCGGACCGTGAAGGTCTCGCGTATTCCGGCGCCTTTGCGGCGGATGCAGACGCCTTCGTAAATCTGGATGCGTTCCTTTTCGCCTTCCGTGATCTTCACCGCGACGCGCACCGTGTCGCCGGGGCGAAAATCAGGAATTTGCGACGCCGGTTTTAGGCGCGTGGATTCGAACTCCGCAATCATTGCTTGTATCATGGTCTTTCTCCTGCTTGAAACCGCCGCTCTTTCTGCCCGCACAACCGGTCCAGCATGATAGCCGCGGCGGCGCGAACCGATAAGTGATTGTAGTCGCTTTGCGGCTCGATAGGTTCGAGGGTCATATCAACCCGCGCGAAAAGCGGAGAATGTAACCCCCAACCGGTGCCCAAAATCAAGAGAAAATCGTCGGAATTACGATCAATTTTTTCACGCAGTTCCCGGAACGCAACCATATCCGGGCGCGGACGGGCCGAAGTGGCGACCGTTAAAGGGCGTTTCCCACGCCTCGCCGTGATGTCCGCGACGGCCTCATCGAGGTTTTCAGCCAGGCGGATCAGCTCAAAAGCGTCGCGCCGGGTCTCGTTATATTCCGCGCCAACGCCTTCGCTCCAGAAATGCAGCACGCGCCGCACAAACCAATGCATGGCGGGCACGGGCGTGACGATATAATAGCCGGCGGCGCCGTATGTGCGCGCCGAGCGCGCGATATCATGGACGTCGAGATTCGTCACGGAAGTCGTAACGACGTCGCCTTGCTTGTCCACGACGGGGTAGTGAACCAGCGCAATAAAGAGAGCGGTGGAATTGGCGCCGGCGGCGGTCATTCGACCGGTCCCGACGTCGTGGTGCCTGTTTTGCGCGCCTTGAGTCCGCGGCAGTCAATCGAAAGATAGGGCGTCTTGGGCAGAAGCGGATCGCTGGGTCCGGGATACATGAAGATACCCCCGGGGCTTTTCGATTCGCGTTCGATTTGCTCGACAATGCGCGACAGATAATCCACGTCGAAGTAGTCGCTCTTGCCGTCCTTGTTCAGGTCGTCCATGACGCCGTCGCCGTCCTCATCCACGATGACGGCCGCCGCGTCGCCGTATTGATAGCGGTTGAATTCAACCGTTTTGAGGCCCTTGCGCTTGAGCTGGCCGATCTCATTGGGCGAGAGGAACGCGCGCAGAATGACAAGGCGGGGATTTTTGCGGTCCGGCGCGACCAGATGATCGCGAAGCGCTTCGAGGCGCGCGATCAGCCTGGGCGAAATGGCCACGTACGTCGGGTCTTCATCCGTGTAAGGCGTGCAAAATTCGCCGATCTTGAAATGGGGCGAGATCAGGATGCCGCGCTCGGATTTGGCCACGCGCGCGAACCACTGCGGCGGGCGATATTTGTCGGCATGTTCGCGCACGGCCGGAGTGGCGGCGGCGGCGTTTTCGTCGGGATAGATGCCGATGGGGTAGTTATCCACAATGCCCCGGCCTTCGCGGTTATAGGGGAATTGCACAAAAATGGAGAGGTTAAAGGACCCCTCTTTGGATTCCGTGGCCTCCTTGCCTTCCATGCCGGCGATCCTGGCCTCGCGCGCCGCGCTGACGGTCACATGGCATGTGCCGGATTCCTTCGGGCATTCCACGATCGCATCGCTCCCCATGACACTCAGCAGCTCGCCCTGATCCACCGTCCACTTGAATTGATCCGTCACCGAAGCCGTGACGGTTGTCCCGCCGTTTTTGAGCATGGTTCCCGTGGTTGCGGCGCTCATCGCCAGGGCGATATGAATCTGCTGGCCGGGAATGGCCAAAACGCCCATGCCCGAAACATAGTCCGTCTGGCCGTCAACCGTGGCGGCCAGCCGCAATCCGCCTTCCGCCGCGCCGGCGCTCGAAATCCCCCATCCAACGACTGCGATCATCAAAGCGAATTGAAGATTTTTCATTCCCATACTCCTTTCGCAATTTGATATTTCATAATCCTTTAGCGATACGCCATAGACCGCTCGATCCAAGAGCGGCTCAGGGGATTTGAAAGCATTTGCGTTTGGCCGCTCTCGGATCGAGCAGCCTACGGCGCATCGCTAAAGGGTTGGCTTTTTTCATTTCTCATTTTTCATTTCTCATTTTTCATTTCTCCTTTTTCATTTTACATTGTATTATCGTATGGGCTGTCCATCCACGTGGGTTACAAATCCGTTGAAACTGGAAACGATCAGGTCAACCGCCCGCGCAAACTCGGAGGAATCTTTTTTCATGCGCTCCAGCCGTTCTTTGGGATTGGCGCTGGCGCGCGCCAATTTTTCTTGTTCACGCGCGCTTAGAGTCGGTCGCGTGTATGGTCCCGCCGGGCGCGGCGCCGCAATGGCAGCCGCCACCGGGGTCGCCGGCGCCTTCGACGGTGAAAACATATCCTGGTCCGAAGGCGGCGCCGTCTCTTCCTGTGATACAGGGGCGTCGTTCGACGACGTCCAGCCGCCGTCATCCATCATGCCCCCTTCTTCGCTCGAACCCTCCCAATCCGGCTCTCTGTCTCCGAAGCCAACAGCCTTTGCCGCTTTGACTGGAGATTGCGCAGGTGAAGCGGCGCGCGCGGCAGGCGGCGCGCCGGACGCGGAAGAACGGATGGCGCCTTCATCCCGGAGCGTCGCCGCCGGTTGCCCGATCCCCGCTTTTTGCGGCGCAGGCGCCGGCGCCGTTCTGGCGGCAGTGCCCTGCTTCCTTTCGGTCATTGTTGTCGTTGCGGTCGTTGCCGTCGTTCCCGCCGCGCCAGCTGAAACCGCCGCATTAGCCTCGACGAGCTCCACCTTGACTTCCAGTTCTCGTCCGCAGATTTCCTTGAGCGCATGGCGCAGAGCCTTGCGCGATTCGGTCCATTCAATCTGGCTCTTGTCATAAAGCGCCTGCTCTGTTTTGGGGAGCGCCAGAATCAGCGATCCGCCTTCCACGCGCGCCGGCGTACACAAGCGGAGCGACGCGACCAGAGTTCGCTTACGCTCATTCATCACGGTCAGCAGCAATTGCCAGACGCCGTTGAGGTCCGAGAGATCGCATTTATGGACAATATGCGCATTGGGAAGGGCGCCGCTCGAGTTGGGCGCCGCATAATCCTGCGCAGCCGAATCCGCCGCGACGCGCGCTGTGACGGAACTGTCCGGAACGGGAGCGGCGGCGAAATGCGCCGCGGAAGCGGAAGGCGGCGCGACGCTCCTGGCGGGCGCTTTGGCGGCGGCGGGCGCGGACGGCTCGGCCCGCGTTCCGCTCCGGCCGGCGCCCGATTCCAGCGCTTCGAGGCGTTTGATCATCTGGTCGAGCGGCGTCACCGCATCGAGCACCGTCAGTTTGATGAATGTGTATTCCAGCAAAATGCGCTGTTGCGCGGCGGTCTTCATTTCGGCTTCCAGATCCAGGAACGTGCGGGTGAACTGAAGCAGTTGTTCCTGGGAAGCCTTTGCGCCCAGCTGGGCCATCGCCTCCAGGCGTTCGCCCGTGGCGTCCACCAGTCCCGAATTCTTTCCCAGGCTCCGCACAATCATCACATCGCGCAGAAACTGGCAGAAGGTCTTGACCAGGCGCTCGAAATCCTGTCCGGCGGAGGCCAGGTCATTGACTTTTTCCAGCAGCGCCTTGGTGTCGCGCGAAATCAGCCATGCGAAAATATCCGCCAAAAGCCCATGTTCGACCAATCCCAGCAGCCGGCGGGTTTCCGACAGCGTGATTTCGCCTTCGCACAAGGCCGCCAGCTGATCCAGCGTCACCAGCGCGTCGCGCATGCCGCCCTCGGCGCCCGAGGCGATGACCAGCAGGATTTCCTCCCGCTCTTTCTCCGCGATCTTCAGATGCTCCTGATTCGCGACGTAGTCCAGGCGCGCGGCGATGTTGCGCGTGCTGATGCGCCCGAACTGATACCAGGTGCAGCGCGAACGGATCGTCTCGGGAACTTTGCGCGGTTCGGTGGTGGCGAAGACGAAGATGACGCGCGGCGGCGGTTCCTCGAGCGTCTTGAGCAGGGCGTTGAAGGCGCCCTGCGACAGCATGTGGACTTCGTCAATGATATAGACTTTCCAGTCCGCGGCAAACGAGGCGTAATTGACGCGCTCGATCAACTCGCGGATATTGTCCACGCCCGTGTTGCTCGCGCCGTCAATCTCGACCACGTCCAGGTCCGAACCGTTCGTGATGCCGATGCAATGCTCGCATTGGCCGCACGGGGTTGGCGTCGGCCCGTGTTTGCAGTTGAGCGCCTTGGCCAGGATGCGCGCCGTGGTCGTCTTGCCGACGCCGCGCGGCCCGGAGAACAGCAGGGCGTGCGGCACGCGATTTTCCTGAATCGCCTTGCCCAGCGCGCGCGCCACGGTTTCCTGTCCGGTCAGGTCTTCGAAGGTTTGCGGCCGGTATTTGCGCGCCGAGACAACGAAATCCGGGCGCTGCGATGCGGCCGGCTCCAATCCCAATTCCAGTTCATCATTGCTCATGGTATCCGCCTGCTATCGTTCACATGACGAATATCTTTACCGGCAGGGGGGGCGCGTTTCAAGCCGTTTCCCGCGTCCCAATGCATTCCGCCCTTGCATCGGCGCCGGGAATCTGGCATTATTCCACCGTTGGTTTCTTCAGGATTTTCCTGTTTTATGGCTCTTTCGCCCACATCCGCGCCTCTATCGGCGCCTGTCTCGCCGCCGGAGCCGGCTTCGCCGCCCGCTTTGCTTTCGGCCTCGCTGCCAGCCTCGCCGTTGAGTTTGGCGCTTGCTGCGCCGGCGGCAGCGCAGCTGCGCCCGGCGAAATATGGGAAATCGAATTTCGCAGAAATGCACATCAACGTGCAGCGAACTCAGCTGATCATGTCCTTCTATCGTGGGGTGAAGCTCTTTCGCGACTCCTTCGGCGCCAAGAGCTCCGGCATGTCCTTCCGTCGCATGGATTATCTCATTGAGACCTATTTTCGCACGGTCAAGGACTCTTCGCACCAGCTGTTTCACGACAGCGAAAAAAGCCATTACTATAAAATGCTGCAAGTGACGTTCGATATGTCGTTCGGCATCATCTTCCACCATCTGCTCAAATGCAAGGAAACCTTGCGACTGGCCGAACGCTACGACATCGAGCGCCTGGGAAGCCTCGTGGACCGCCTGCAGCGCTCCTCAAGCCAGGAGGTGGCCGGCGTATCGCAACTCTTCAACCGGCTGCGCGAGGGCTATGAACGCGATCTGAAATCCCTGGATTCCGACATCAAGCGCGCCGCCGAAATGCTGGATGATCTGGAAAAGATGTTCACGCAGATCATAGCCGTTTACAGCGATAACTACACCATCATGCGCTCCCTCTTCACCCAGCATGCCTTTTTCCTCAAGTTGTTTCCCCGCGAAGGCGTGGATCGCATCTTCCAAAATATGTTCCGCGAAACCGGCGCCACGGACGCCTATATCGGATTGGCGTTCGACTTTATGCGTTCAGGTCACCTCGCAATGGCCGAGAGCGCGCTCCGCCGCGCCGTGCGATGCCAGACCAAAACGCGTGACAGCCAGACCCCGTCCCAGTTCAGCCGCTATTATCGGGCGCGCCGCCTGTTGCATATCGGAGGCGATCCCCAAACCTTGCCTGAAGCGGCTGAACGCCTGAAAGAAGTCCAAAGATTTGAAGAAGCTTATCGTATCGAAGAGATGCTAACCTAGCATCGCTCTGTTTGCCCCGCCCCTGAATTCGCTTGACTGACCCCGGAGACGGACAAGAATGACGGCGCGGATATGCAGCGTCAAAACACTCCAATGAAAAGGACAATCTCAATGCAAAACCGGAAGCGGTTCCTCATTCCATGCGCGCTCGTCGGCGCCAGTCTGCTGCTGGGCGGCTATCTCTGGAGCCAGCAGGCGGCCAAGGGGCATCCGGACACCACCGGATGGAAAGACCTGATCGCCAAGGATTTTTCCAATGCCACGATGCCCCCGAACAGCTGGGTCTGGGAGGATGGAACGATGGTGGCCAAGAATCATGAGACGCTGTGGACGAAGGATTCCTACGGAAATTTCATCCTCGATCTCGAATTCAAAGTGTCCAAAGAGGCCAACAGCGGCGTCTTTTTGAGATCGGGCAATATCAAGGACGTGCTGGCGGCGCTTGAAATTCAAGTGCACGAATCCGCCGACGGCGCCCTCTATGGGATGGTTGGCGCGATCTACAACGCCAAGGCGCCCTCGAAGAAGATGGAAAAGCCGGTGGGCGAATGGAACCATTTTACGATCACCTGCAACGACAGCCATGTTTCCCTGATCTTCAACGGGGAGGAAGTCTATAACGTGGATTTGAATGACTGGAAAGAAGCCAAGAAAAATCTGAAGTAAATCGGAGTTTCAAGTAAATCCTGAAGTTTTGAGGCCCAAGTCTGATAGGGAGTGGGGTGGGCTGGGTGTTTTTTGTGGGTGGACGGGGTGGACGGGGTGGACGGAGAGGACTTCAGGAAAGGCGCCGTCATGAGCATTAATAAAATACTTGTTGCGTGCTTCTTCAGCGCGATTTTTTCTTTGTCTTCCGCCTGGCCTCGGAGCAGCGCGCCGGTGGCGCCGGAGGCAATGAAGGCGGAATATAATGAGACGGCGACGGACGTTGCAGCGCGCCTGGACAGCCTCAAAGACGAAATCGAGGAGCTGAAAAAAGACGTGAATTCGGGCGAAGGTTCGACCGCCACCCAATCCGTCCGCAGGGATTTGCTTCGCGATAAGGAAGCGCTGGTTGAGGCGTTGAAGGAATTTTCCTCGGCGCTCAAGACGAATGACCCGACTCGCATCGCGAAAGCAGAAGCGCGCAGTGACGCTGCCGAAGTGGCGGAGCAACTCCAGGAAACCAAGCTGGAATTATACATGAATCTTCAGGAATTCAGCCGGCTCTCGGACGTGGATATTCAATCCAGCGGCGCTCATGAACTGATCCTGGCTTATCTGGATAAATGCAAGGAGCAGATGATCCTCGAAAAGCAAAAGAACAAACTGGAAAAAGCGATTGACCGCCTTGAGGATGAAAAGGCCGCGCTTCAGCGTCGCCTGGCGCCTTCTTCCACCACTGCGCGCGCGGTGCTCAGGCGCCAGGATGGCGCCACCTCCACTCCGCGAGCATTGGCAATCCCCGATCCAGGACGATGAGAAACCATGAAAACCTCGCTTTTCGATTATGAGTTGCCGGAAGAGTTGATTGCCGCCCATCCCATGGAACCGCGCGATGCCAGCCGGTTGATGCGCCTGGGGCGCCGGACGGGCGAGATCATGCACTGCCATTTCCATGACCTCCCGGATTTATTGCGCGGCAATGACGTGCTGGTCATCAATAACAGCCGCGTATTGCCGGCGCGCTTGTATGGCCGCCGCCTGCCGAGCCGGGGCAATATCGAAGTGCTGCTTCTCAAGCCCGGCCCTCCCGGGACGTGGTGGGCGCTGGTCAAACCGGGAAAAAAAATCCAGGAAAAAGACAGGCTGGAGTTTGGCGACGGGCTGTTGCAGGCCGAAGTGGTCCATTTCGGCGGCAAAGGCGAACGGCTGTTGCGGTTCGATTGCGAGCCTGAAGATCTCGATATCTTGATCGAAAAACTGGGCGTGGCGCCGCTGCCGCCCTATATCCTCAAAGCGCGGCGGCGGCTGGCGCAGTTACAGGGCAAAAAAACGTCCGCCGCGCGACTCGAAATCGCCGCCGACAAGGAACGGTATCAGACGCTTTACGCGCAGCCGCCCGGTTCCGTGGCCGCGCCGACGGCTGGACTGCATTTCACGCAGGCGCTGTTGACGAAGCTGCGCGAGCGCGGCCATGAGATCGTGGAGGTCACGCTGCACGTCGGCCCGGGAACCTTCAAGCCCGTTGAAAAAGAAAACGTCGAAGAGCATCCCATGCACGTCGAGCAATACTCCATCAGCCCGGGCGCAGCCGCTGCGATCAATCGCGCGCGCCATGAGGGGCGCAGGATCGTCGCCGTCGGAACGACCACGGTTCGCGTTCTGGAGACCGTCGCGCGGGAGACCGGGCAGGCGCGGGCGGAGACCGGGTTGACGGATTTGCTCATTACGCCCGGCTTCGAGTTCCGGTTGACGGACGTCCTCCTGACCAATTATCATCTGCCGCGTTCCACGCTGCTGATGCTGGTCAGCGCGTTTGCCGGCCAGACTCTCACCATGCGCGCCTATCGCGAGGCCATCGCCGAGAAATACCGTTTCTACAGCTATGGGGACGCGATGCTGATTGAGTAGGAGGCGTTCGTTTTTTCATGCCGGCGCCGAATGGTAGGCCGC